>LGER01000009.1 GCA_001507915.1 Desulfonauticus sp. 38_4375
AATTAAAAACAATGTCAACTCCATTTGTGAGACTTTAAGTATTAAAGAAGACAAGGAAAAGATTTGTTTTTATACCCTTCCTTTGGAAAAGATTCAAAACTTTAGCCATCTTTTACAAGAAGTAGATACTGCCAGTGATTTGCAAGAAATAGCCCAAATACTGGGCAGGCATTTTTACTGGCTGTGGAATATTCGGGATTTTAGAATTACCTTGCGCTCGCCAATTACAGGAGAGGAAACTTTTTTTGAGTTTAAAGCAGGAAAATTAACTAGAACTGATGAACCTGCTTCTCCTTCTAAAGAATGTTCCAAGTCCTGTTCTTTTACCCTTGAGGTAAAAGGAGAAAAATTTGGATGTATTTGTTTTGAAAAGCTGGAAGCCAGTTTACACCAGGAAGTTGCGCTGTATGTTTCTTTGTTTAGGCAGAGATTTGAAAACTTTTTTTATCGTCACCTGGAGACTTCAGGCAAGGCCCTGGTTCTGGACTTACTTCCTGTGGGTATTATTCGTTTAAACAAACTGGGCAAGGTGTTGCAGTTGAATGCCTTTGCCAAACAAGCTTTAAAGGTAAAAAGTGAATTACGAGGCCTTAGTTTTAAAAATATTTTGTCCAACATAATTGGCCTGGATTTGGGGACAGAGTGGGATAATTTTCTGACCAGAAAGGTGAACAGCTTTTCCAGGCTTTACTGTCCTTTAGGCCCAGAGGCAGAAGTGGCAAAGTCTCCCTGTTTTAACTTTTCTGCTTCCTGGATTACCCTGGAAGGTGTGGAGCAAATTTTGGTTATTGTGCAGGATATTCAGGAAATAGCCTCTTTAGAAAGTGAAATTGTTTATCAAAAAAACTTTTTAAGCGTGTTGGTTTCTTCCATGCAGGATGTGGTGCTTACTGTGGATAAGGAAGGCCAAATCCTCTTTACTTCTCCTTCCTTAGACCATCTTAAGGGGAAAAACTTTTTTGATGTATCCACTCCTTCCTCAGCCCTTAGCTTTATCTGGGGGCCAAGAATTCTGGAAGAAAGCGTTCCCTTTGAGATTAAACTGGCCTTAAACGGAGAGACTTTATCTTTAGAGATAGTGATTTCTCCCATTAGAGAGTCTGCCACTTATCTTCTGGTGGGGAGAAACCTTACTCTGATTAAAAGATTGGAACAAAAGATTCGGGAACAGGCTGTTTTTGATCATCTTTCCAGGGTCTATAATAGACATCAACTGGCTGTATTTTTAGAACGAGAGGTTCAAAGGGCAAAAAGACAGGGTAAAAAAGTAGGAGTTATCTTTTTTGATCTGGATAAGTTTAAAAATTATAATGACCTCTATGGGCACCAGCAAGGAGACGAGGCTATTCGCAGATTTGGAAGAATTTTGATTCGCAATTCCAGGCAAGGAGTAGATTTTCCCTGTCGTTATGGTGGAGATGAGTTTGTGCTTTTGGCCTCAGAAGTGGAAGAAAAGACTCTGGAGGTTATAGCCAGAAGAGTTAGAAGTGACTTTGACAAGGAATTTAAGGGAGAGCTTTCCTTAAGCATTGGCCTTGCCCTGTTAAAAGAGGGTGAAACAGGAGAACAAATGGTTTCCCGAGCAGATGAAGCCGCTTACAAGGCCAAAGCTCAGGGAGGCAACAAGATAGTTTGGGGATAGGAAAAGGAAAGAGGAGTTTTTAAGTATGCTAGCACGCTTGGAAGTGGCTTTAAGGCCAGAAGTAAGAGATGTAAGAGGAGAAAAGATTGCTCGTAAAATAAAAGAGCATTTAAATTTAGATGTGGAAGAAGTAAGGATAATTAAAGGCTATACCATTGATGGTTTGGAAGCCAAGGAACTGGATGTAGTTTTAAAGGAACATTTCCTTTCAGACCCGGTATTACATAAAGTTGCTTTTGAGCCTTTGGCTCAGGATTTTGATTGGATTATTGAAGTTGGTTTTAGGCCTGGAGTCACAGACAACGAAGGAAAAACTGCCAGTTATACCCTGGAGAGGATTTTTAAAAAGACCATTCAGGTCTATACCAGTGAACAATTTTTACTCAAAGGTAATCTGGATAAATCCCAGGTAGAGCACATTGCAAAAGACCTTTTAGCCAATGAACTTATTCAACGCTTTAGTTATAGAAGTTTTGCCCAGTGGAAGAATGCCCCGGGCTTTCCCCTGGTCGCTCCCAAAGTTACAGGCCAGGCTTCTACAGAAGTGGAAATTATTCCCTTAGCTCCTTTAAGTGCACAGGAATTGGTGCAGTTGAGTAAAGACAGAGTGCTGGCGCTTAGTTTGCAAGAAATGGAGGTTATTAGGGATTACTTTAACCTTCCAGCAGTAAAAGAAGCCAGAGCCAGACTGGGATTAGCTCCTCATCCCACAGATGCAGAGCTGGAATGTTTGGCCCAGACCTGGTCTGAGCACTGTAAACACAAAATTTTTAATGCCAGAATTACCTATGAAGATAGGGAAAAGCAAAAAACTGAGGTAATTGATAGCCTTTTTAAAACCTATATTGCAGGTAGCACGCAAAAAATCCGTGAGTTAAAGGGAGAAAAAGACTATTGCCTTTCTGTATTTAAAGATAATGCTGGAGTAATTAAATTTGACCGGGACCTGGATGTATGCATCAAAGTGGAGACCCACAATAGCCCTTCAGCCTTAGACCCCTATGGTGGGGCTTTGACCGGCATTGTGGGGGTAAACAGAGACCCCATGGGCACAGGCCTGGGAGCCAATTTGTTGTGTAATACAGATGTGTTTTGTTTTGCCTCTCCCTTTTTTAAGGGCGAACTTCCTCCCAGACTTCTCCATCCCAGGCGGGTGATGGAAGGAGTGCGGGAAGGAGTGGAGCACGGTGGCAATAAATCTGGTATTCCCACTGTAAATGGCGGCATTGTTTTTGAGGAAAGATACCTGGGCAAACCTCTGGTATTTTGTGGAACTGTAGGTACTATCCCGCATGAGATTAAGGGCAGGAAAGGATATAAAAAGAAGGCCCAGGTGGGAGATTATATTGTGATGACCGGAGGAAGAATTGGCAAAGATGGTATTCATGGCGCTACCTTTTCCTCTGAAGAACTACACGAAGGCTCTCCAGCCACAGCAGTCCAGATTGGAGACCCCATTACCCAGCGTAAAATGTATGATTTTATCATGCGAGCCAGGGATTTGGGCTTGTATAATGCCATTACAGACAATGGGGCAGGTGGTTTATCTTCTTCTGTGGGGGAAATGGCTGAAGATACTGGCGGCTGTGATTTGGACTTGAGCAAAGCCCCTCTAAAGTACGATGGCCTTAAGCCCTGGGAGATTTTGCTTTCTGAAGCCCAGGAAAGAATGACCCTGGCTGTGCCTGAAGAGCACCTGGAGGAGTTTTTACAACTGGCCCGGGAAATGGATGTAGAAGCCAGTGTGCTGGGCAGGTTTGTGGATAGTGGAAAGTTTTTGGTTCGCTATGGAGAAAAGATTGTTGCCTATCTGGACATGCACTTTTTACACCACGGCCTTCCTCAAATGGAGCTCAAGGCTGTGTGGGAAAAGCCCAAGTTCCCTGAGATTAGCCAGGATAAGATCAGGGTGGGCAGACAGGATGAGTTTTTAAAGCAGATGCTTGGGCGTTTAAACATTTGCTCCCGCGAATATGTTATCAGGCAGTATGATCATGAAGTGCAGGGGGGAAGTGTAATTAAGCCCCTGGTAGGAGTTTTGAGTGATGGTCCTGCAGATGCAGCTGTGCTTAGACCTGTTTTAGACAAAGATAGAGGCCTGGTGGTGAGCAATGGGATTTGTCCCAAGTTTAGTGATTATGACACTTACTGGATGATGGCCAATGCCATTGATGAAGCCATTCGCAATTGTGTGGCTGTGGGTGGAGACCCCAATTATCTGGCTGGAGTGGATAACTTTTGCTGGTGCGATCCTGTCCAGTCAGAAAAGACTCCAGACGGTCATTACAAACTGGCTCAACTGGTAAGGGCCAACAGGGCTCTGGCTCACTTTTGCCAGGCCTTTCAGGTCCCCTGTATTTCAGGCAAGGATTCCATGAAAAATGACTATACAGGTGGGGGACAAAAGATTTCCATTCCACCCACCGTGCTTTTTTCCTTGATTAGTGTAATAGAAGACATTTCCTGGTGTCAGACCTCTGATTTTAAGTTGCCAGAAGAAGAGATTTATCTTTTGGGACTTACGCGTAGAGAGCTGGCTGGTAGTGAATTTTTAGCTGAACTGGGTTTAAAAGGCGGAGATGTACCCCAGGTGGATGTGCTTTCAGCCCGAAAACGCTATCTTACTTTACATGAGGCCTTTAAACAAAGACTTATTACTGCCTGCCACGACCTTTCTGATGGAGGGCTGGGAGTAGCTTTGGCTGAAATGGCCATTGGAGGTAGATTGGGAGCCAGAGTGGACCTGGCCCAGGTTCCCTGTTGTCCTGGGGACTTGACCCTGGAAGAAGTGCTTTACAGTGAAAGTGCCAGTAGACTTCTGGTTACAGTGAGAAAGGAAAACAGGGATAGGTTCAGGGCCCTGTTTCAGGGGCAGGTAATAGCTTATCTGGGCGAAACCACTGCCCTTCCTGAACTTGTGTTTCACTATAAGGGAGAAAAGCTTTTTAGTTGCTCGGTAGAAGAGTTAACCAGGGCCTGGAAAGCCACTTTAGACTGGTAAATGGAGCTAGAAGAGAAACTCAAGCTTTTAAGCACTAGCGTTCATCTGGACCAGGTTTGTGGGCTTAGTTCTCTTCACCAGCGTTTACAAAATTTAACTCCGCAAAAGGGGCCAATTTACCACAGTCTAGCTGGTGGGCAAAGGGTTCCTTTGTTAAAGATTCTTTTATCCAACAGGTGTGAGTTTAATTGTAGCTATTGCGCCAATAAAAAGGACTTTGATTTTCCCAGGACCAGCCTGGAGCCAGATGAACTGGCTAAACTCACGGTAGAATTATTTCAGAAAAAAATTATTCAGGGCTTGTTTTTAAGCTCAGCAGTGGATAGGTCGCCCAACTATACCATGGAGCGTATGCTCTGGGTGGCCAGGAAGCTGCGTTTGTACTATAAATTTCCTGGTTATATCCATCTCAAAATTATTCCTGGAAGCGATAGGGATTTACTCAGAGAAGCTTTGAAATATGCCAGTAGAGTGAGCATAAATTTGGAGTTCCCCACCCAGAGAAGTTTAGAACTCTTTGCTCCCAATAAAAAACCAGAGTATTTGCTTAAACCCCTGCAAGACCTGTCCAGATTGTTGCAAACCCAAAGGAAGGTTGCCACCAAAGGGCTTAGTACTCAATTTATAGTGGGAGCAAGTAAGGAAAGCGATAGTACCTTGCTAAAGGTTGCCAGCACCCTCTACCAGCAATATGGCTTAAAAAGGGTTTACTATTCTGCCTTTGTTCCAGTCTTGACTCCGCATAATTTTGAGCTGCCAGCCAGAAAAACTCTCCTGCGGGAACACAGGCTTTACCAGGCAGACTGGCTTATTCGCTGTTATGGCTTTAGCTGGGAAGAGCTTTTTAGTTCTTCTCCTAATCTGGATTTTCACTTGGACCCCAAAACCAGCTGGGCCCTTAATCACTTAGAACTTTTCCCGGTGGAGATAAACAGGGCTAGCTTTAAAGAACTTTTAAGAATTCCTGGCATCGGGCAAAAGGGAGCCAGGCAGATTATTAACCTTAGAAAACAGGGAAACCTTGGCTGGGAAGAGTTGGAAAAAATGGCTCTCAATTTGAGTAAGGCCAAGTATTTTATCACAGTAAAGGGAAGATACTTTTGCTCTCATTTTGAACCTGGTAGGATAAAGAGATTTTTGAGAAAAGAAAGGGTAAACTTTCTACCTTTAAACTGATTGCCTGCGCACAGATAAACCCAAGGTCTTTAAAAATTCCAGGTCTTCCTGGACACTAAAACCGCTTTGAGTAAGATAATTTCCGGTCATAATGGCACTGGCTCCAGCCAGGAAAATAAGGGGATGTAAAGAGCTCAGGTGTTGTTTTCGACCTCCACAGATAATAATTTCCTTATCAGGCAGGATAAAACGGAAAGTAGCAATGATTTTCAGGCAATACAGAGGAGTTAAATAGGAGTTCTTTTCCAGAGGGGTTCCTGGAATGGGAATGAGGAAGTTTAAAGGGACAGCATCCACATCCAGTTCTTTTAAGGTATAAGCTAGTTCTATAATGTCCTGGAAACTTTCGCCCAGGCCAAAAACTCCTCCACTGCATACACTTAAGCCAGCTTTTTTGGCTTCTTTTATGGTGTTGATGCGTTCGGCATAGCTATGGGTGGTGCAAATTCGGGGAAAGTAGGATTTACTGGTCTCCAGATTGTGATGATAACGGCTAAGGCCTGCCCTTTTTAGCTCTTCTAGTTCCCTGGCTGATAAGATGCCCAGAGAAGCACAAAGGCCTATTTGGGATTTGAGGCTGGCAAATACTTCTTTTACCTGCACTATTTCCCTGGAGGTTAAGGCCCTGCCAGAGGTCACCAGGGCGTAGCGATTTACTCCCTTTTGGGCCATATCTTGTCCCAACTCATAGAGCTCTTCTTTGGGCTTTAGAGGATAGACCGGGATATGGGTTTGATAGTATTTGGATTGGGCACAAAAGGTACAGTCTTCTGAGCAGCGTCCAGACTTGGCATTGGCAATGGTGCAAAGGTGGATTTGCTGGGAATAGAGCTGGCGTAAAAAATTACTGCCTGTGAGCAAAGAAAGGATTTCTGGCCCTTTAAGGGAAGACAGGGTCTCCAAATCCTTGGAGCTTAACTTATTTTGTAAGGCCTTTTCAGCCAAGTGCAGGCTATCCTTAGGAGAAAACACCTTTTAAATCCTGAAAATAGATCTGATAAAGGTTAAAATAGTCGATTTTTGTATCCTCTAGCCAGGGGATTTGAGCAATAACTTTTACCTTTCCATAATATTCAATGGCTTCTTTGTTTTCTGGATGTAAGGGCCCGTTTAAAACCACTCCAGCTATTTTTAACTTTCTACTTCTTAATACCTCTAAACTTAAAAGGGTGTGATTGATGGTGCCCAGGGTGCTTCTGGCCACTAAAATTAAAGGAAGATTAAATTTTTGCATCAGGTCCAGCATGAACTGTTTTTGGTTTAAGGGAACCAGAATCCCCCCAGCTCCTTCCACCAGCAAAGGCCTTTGTTCTGGCAGGGGGATTTTTTCCAGGTCTATAAAGTCCTTTTCCAGTCTGGCTGCCAGATGGGGGGAAAGGGGTTCTTTAAAGAGATAGGTCTCAGGTAAAAAATGTTTTTCCTTTAAACCCGTTTGTTCTTTTATCCACTGAGAATCAATGAGGTCTTTGCTCCCAGTTTGAATGGGCTTAAAATAATACCCCCTTAGTCCAGCCACTAAAATGGCACTAATAAAGGTTTTGCCCACATTGGTGTCTGTCCCGGTTATGAAAAAACTAGTCTGCATAGTCTTGCTCCAGGAGCACTTCCTTAATGGCAGTAGTAAGCTGGCTTAACTCTGAAGAAGAGATAATATAAGGAGGCATAATGTAAATGAGGTTGAGAAAGGGGCGAATCCATACACCCTTAGCTACAAACTTTTTCTGGATTTTGGCTACATTTACCCTTTTACTTACTTCTACCACTCCAATGGCGCCAAGAACCCGTACGTCTTTTACCCCTTCTATTTGTCTGCAGGGAAGGAGTTCTCTGGATAGTTGCTCTTCTATGTTTTTTACCTTTTCCTGCCAGTTAGAGGTAAGGAGTAATTCCAGGCTGGCCAGGGCCACTCTGCAGGCCAGAGGATTGGCCATATAGGTTGGGCCATGCATAAACACATAGGGAGGAGCAGAAGAAATTGTCCGGGCTATTTCAGAAGTACATAAGGTGGCAGCTAAAGTTAGGTAGCCTCCAGTTAAGGCCTTGCCTACACATAGGATATCTGGTTTTACCCGGGCGTGCTCCAGAGCAAAGAGTTTGCCTGTGCGTCCAAAACCTGTGGCTATTTCGTCTAAAATCAGCAAAACGCCTTCCTTTTGGCAGAGCTTGGCCACCTTTTGTAAAAATACAGGGGAATAGATGCGCATGCCCCCAGCACCCTGGACAATGGGCTCTAAAATTACTGCAGCCAGGTCTTTTAGGTGCTGGTAAAAAAGCTCTTTAAAACACTCAAAATCCTGAGGATTAAAGTCTTGAAAGCCATTTTGGGGAGGTGGGCAAAAGATATTTTGGGGCAGAAAAGAAGAAAATAAGGAATGCATTCCAGTATAAGGGTCGCAGACACTCATGGCCCCAAAGGTATCTCCATGATAACCCTTTAACAGGGTAAGAAATTTTGAACGCTGCTCTCCTTTGGCCTGCCAGTATTGTAAGGCCATTTTTAAAGCAACTTCCACACTTATTGAACCAGAATCTGCAAAAAAGACCCATTGCAGGTTGTCTGGAGTAATTTCCATAAGTTTTTGGGCTAACTTCACTGCTGGTTTGTGGGTAAGCCCTCCAAACATTACATGGGCCATGTCCTTTAGCTGTTCCTGGATGGCCTGGTTGAGCTGGGGATGGTTGTAGCCATGGATTGCTGCCCACCAGGAAGACATGCCATCTATGAGCTTTTCTCCACTTTCCAACTCTATAATAACTCCCTGGGCCCTTTTTACCGGGTAAACAGGCAAGGGGTTAAGGGCTGAAGTGTAGGGATGCCAGATATGGGCTTGATCAAATTGAAGCAGGGACTGAATGTTCATGGTTTTTAGTGGCGGAGGGAGAGAGATTCGAACTCCCGGACCCCGTCAAGGGTCTGCGGTTTTCAAGACCGCCGCCTTCGACCACTCGGCCATCCCTCCTTAAAGATTAAAAGTATAAATAAACGGGGCAAAAAGCAAGAGTAAAGAAGGGAAAATGTGGCGGAGAGGGAGGGATTTGAACCCTCGGTAGGGGTTTTAGCCCCTACACTCGCTTAGCAGGCGAGCGCCTTCAGCCAACTCGGCCACCTCTCCAGAAGAGGTTAAACTTTTAAATCAAACCTATGGCCTAGTCAATGAAAAAAGTTGCTAATTTCTCCAGATTGGTTTTGGCAATAGGAGTTTACTTGGGAATTAGCTCCTTGCTTATTTTGGGAAATTGGGGCAAAATTAAATTTTATTTAGTCAAAGGAGTTCTGAATGAACGAGAAATGGTTAAGTACTATAAGAGAATATGCAGAAGCCTTGATTGTTGCTTTAATCCTTGCTTTTTTTATTCGTTCTTTTGTGGTTCAGGCTTTTAAAATACCTTCTGGATCCATGTTGGACACCCTGCAGATAGGAGACCATTTGTTGGTAAATAAGTTTATTTATGGCATAAGAGTTCCTTTTACTGATTATTTTTTAGTAAAATTTTCTGACCCCAAATTTCAAGATGTGATTGTGTTTAAGTATCCCAAGGATCCTTCCAAGGATTTTATTAAAAGAGTTATTGGCCTTCCTGGAGATATCATAGAAATAATCAATAAAGAAGTTTATCGAAACGGTCAAAAGCTTGTGGAACCTTATGTAAAACATGTGGACCCCCAAATTATACCCAGGAGGGATAATGTTGGTCCCATAAAAGTACCAGAGGGAAAGTACTTTGTTATGGGAGATAATAGAGACGAATCCTATGATTCTAGATTTTGGGGATTTGTGGATAGAGACCAGATTTTAGGAAAGGCCTGGATTATTTACTGGTCCTGGCAGGGCTTTTCTAATATTCGCTGGAACAGGATAGGTCATTTGATACATTAACACAATGTTTGCTAAAGTTTTTAGTGGTGGCTTATTAGGTATAGATGGCTTTTTAGTAGAAGTAGAGATAGATTTAACCCGCTCTGGCCTGCCTGCCTTTAGTCTGGTAGGTCTGGCAGAAGGGGCGGTACGGGAAAGTAAAGAAAGAATTTTTTCTGCCTTAAAGAATAATGGTTTTAAACTCCCGCCTGCAAGAATTACTATCAATTTAGCTCCAGCCAATCAAAGAAAAGAGGGAAGCCTTTTTGATTTGCCTTTGAGTATTGGTTTATTGGTAGCTGCTGGATTGCTTCCCAAAAGTTCCTTTTTAGAACGCACCCTTTTGGCTGGCGAGCTTTCTTTAAATGGAGAATTGCGTCCCATTGCCGGAGCTTTGCCTTTAGCACTTTTAGCTAAAAACAAAGGCTTAAAATATGTTGTTCTTCCCAGGGATAATGGGCCAGAAGCAGCTGTGGTTAAAGGTGTAGAGGTCTTTGCCCTGGAAAATCTGGCTCAAGTGGTGAGTTTGCTGGAAGGCAAAGAACTGACACCTTTTCAGGTGGATGTGGATAGCCTTTTTCAGGAGCAGACCAGTTTTTTAGAAGACTTTTCAGAAGTAAAGGGCCAAGAACATGTAAAAAGGGCCATTGAGATAGCTGCTGCCGGAGGCCACAACTTGCTTTTAGTAGGTCCTCCAGGCAGTGGTAAGACCATGCTGGCCAAAAGGATTCCAACCATTTTACCCCCTTTGACCTTTAGTGAAGCCCTGGAGGTGACTAAAATTTATAGCGTAAGTGGCCAGCTTCCTCCTCAGGTTTCTTTACTTACCCAGCGTCCCTTTCGGGCGCCTCACCATACCATTTCAGATGCAGGGCTTATTGGTGGTGGGCATTATCCTCGGCCTGGAGAGGTCTCTCTAGCCCATAGGGGCGTGCTGTTTTTAGACGAACTGCCAGAATTTAAAAAACATGTTCTAGAGGTGTTAAGACAGCCCTTGGAAGACGGCGAAGTTACCATTGCCAGGGCCAGCATGTCCCTGAGATATCCAGCCAGCTTTATGCTGGTAGCCGCCATGAATCCCTGTCCTTGTGGATACCTGGGGGATGAAAAACACCATTGTTCCTGTACTCCTTTGCAAATCCAGCGCTATCGTTCCAGACTCTCTGGTCCCTTGCTGGACCGTATTGACTTGCAGGTAGAGGTTCCAGCTGTGGAATATAAAAAACTCAGGCAGGAACAAAGTGAGTTTTCCTCTAAGAAAATGTTAAAACGAGTTCTTACAGCCAGGGAAATACAACAGAAGCGCTACCAGGAAGCTTCTTTACCCTTTTTGACCAACAGTGAACTAAATGGACGCTGGTTAAATAAGTTTTGTCCTTTAGGAGAAAGGGAACACGCCTTTTTAGAACAGGCAGTGAAAAATTTAGGACTTTCTGCCAGGGCCTTTACGAGAATTTTGCGCCTGGGTAGAACCATTGCTGACCTGGAAGGTAAAGAAAATTTAGATGTGCCCATCCTGGCCGAAGCCATTAGCTATCGTTTTTTAGACCGCACCTAGTTTTTTGTTTGACATTATCCTTATTCCCTTTTTACAACTTCAGTAATTTTAAAATATAGGCTTTTTTATTGTGATATGGAAAAGAAGTTTAAAATTGCAATATTCTTACTTCTAGTTTTAGAGCTAATTTTTCTTTTAGGCCATATTTATTATCAAAATTATTACTGGAAAGGTAGAAAACTAAGAGTAGCAGAAAGCAAGGAAAGCCCTTTATGTTTTTTTTCTCCTTATGGGCAGGGCATAGACTATTCCCTGGCTTCTCTTTTGGCTAAAGAAAAAAAACTTTCTCTGATTTGGAAAAGGGTTAATACCTTTGAACAGGCTTTTAACTTGCTTGAGAAAAGAGAAGTAGATTTGGTAGTGGGAGTGCCTACCCTTTTAGTTGAAAATAAAAGTAATTTTAAAAAGGGAAAGGAATATGTAAAAAACAATTTTTTATTTGTACATAACAAAAAAAGATATCCTTTAAGGCGATTTGATGAGCTTTGTAAGAGTAAAGTTATAGTTCCCAAAAATTCTATCTTTGTTTCTAAAATAACAGACTATGATAAGATAATTTTTTGTTCCATAAATTACGAAATCATAGATTCCCAGGAGTTAGATGCCTTTAGGGTTTTAGAGGCTAACAAGGCCAGGTTTATGCTCACAGATAAAATTAAGTTTAATGCCTTAAATCCTTATTTTCTGGATTTACGCCCTACTTATGAGTTTAAGCAAAAATTTGCTCACCTTTGGCTCTGGAGTACTCACTATGCCAGCTTAAGCCAGCTTATTGCTGAGTTTTGGGAAGGAGAAGAAGTAAAGCAGAAGATTAAGGACATACAGGAACTATACCTGGGATTTTTTCCAGAGGATATTGATTTTTATCAGTTAAATCATTTGCAAGAGTCGGTTTTAAGGTTTTTACCGCGCTATGAAAAAGATATTATAGCTGCCTGTAAAAAGTATGATCTAGACCCTCTTTTTTTTCTGGCCCAAATTTACCAGGAATCTCATTTTAATCCACGGGCTCGAAGCAGGACAGGAGTAAGAGGTTTACTTCAATTGAGCCTGGATACGGCTTCTTTGTTGGGGATAGAAAATCGTTTAAATCCTACGCAAAGCATCTGGGGTGGAGCCAAGTACATGGCTTTTTTAGAGGAAAGGGTAGAACAAAAAGGAGTGAAAGGCTGGGATAAGTGGTTCTTTGTGCTGGCTGCTTACAACCAGGGCTTAGGCCACCTTTACGATGCCATGGATTTAGCTGTGAAGCAAAACAAAAACCCTTATAAGTGGTCCTCTTTAAAGGAAGTCTATCCCCTTTTAAGTTATAAAAAGTTTTATAAAAACACCAAACATGGGTATTGCCGGGGTTATGAAGCTGTGGACTATGTGCAGAGCGTAAGGTATTATTATTATATTTTAAATTTATTTACCTTTCTGGGGAGCAGGGAAGGCGATTACCTTAGACGCTTTGTTTCCCTGCGTCCTCTTGTTTGGCCGAGATAGTTCTTCTTTTGAATTCCCCTTTTTTAGCTGGAGATTAAAGAACTGGTTTTTCCACTTTAAACTCTGGATAAAAGAAAAGACCAGAAAATCTCGCTCCCACTGGTTGGTAGGCTGAAAGTTTTGGACCAGGTTGAAGTATTTTTCCCATAGAGAAGTAAGAGATGCTTCGTCTATTTCCAGTAATTTTTCCGCCAGGTTTTGCAGTAGTTTTTCCATTTTTGTCTGCCTTTTTTGATTTGCCCCTTTTTAGAGCCTGTGCTAAAAGTGTAAAAGTTTGCTTGATTATGTCAAGAAAAGGAGAGGTTTGGAGATGAATATTAAGGAAATGTACAAAAAGATAGTAGAAGACCCCTTTCCTGAGGACTTAACCCTTACTTTAGGGGGACAAAAATTAATTTTTAGAAAAAGGGTCTGGGAGATTGAAGGAGAAAAAAAAGGTCTGCGCTATGGAGAAAATCCAGACCAACCTGCTGCCCTCTATGAACTGGTAGAAGGCTCGCTTACTTTGGGTGGGATTAGCTTTAGAGGTCCAGGCAAAGGCCTGGTAGCCTCTCTTACTGAAGCCAATATGCTGCAGGCAGGTAAACATCCTGGAAAAATCAATCTCACAGATGTGGATAATGGCATCAATATCTTGCAATATTTGTATCAAAAACCAGCTGCTGTAATTTTAAAGCACAACAATCCTTCAGGAGCGGCCTGGGGGCAGGACCTGTTAGATGCCTTAAACAAGGCCTATTTTGCCGATAGGATTGCTGCCTTTGGCGGAGCAGTGGTGGTCAATAGGCCCATTGATAAGATGTGTGCTGAATTTTTAACCCAGTTTTACTTTGAAGTGGTAGCTGCCCCTGGTTATGAAACAGGAGCCCTGGAGATTTTAAAGCAAAAGAAAAACTTGCGTATCTTGGAGATACCTGGCCTGGCTAGATTGGAAGAACTAGTGGGAGAGCCCTTTTTGGACTTAAAGTCTTTAGTAGATGGAGGAATAGTTGCTCAGTTTTCCTTTAGGAATAGAATCCTTTCTGCTGAAGATTTTTTGCCTGCTCAGGCGGAGAAAGATGGCCAGGTGGTTTCTGCCAGAAAACCTACTCCCAAGGAAATGGAGGACTTGCTTTTTGCCTGGGCTGTAGAAGCAGGAGTAACTTCCAATTCTGTGCTTTTTGCCAGAGATGGACAGACTGTGGCCATTGGTACGGGTGAACAAGATAGAGTGGGTTGTGTAGAGCTTACCATACACAAAGCCTATACCAAGTATGCGGACAATCTGGTGTTTGCTGAGAAAAAAATGTCTTTATATGAGCTTAAATTAAAGGCCAAGGAAGACAGAGAATTAGCTGCTTACCTGGAAGAGGTCTGGCAAAGGACTCAGGAAGCCAAAGGTGGCTTAAAAGGCTCTGTTATGGTATCAGATGGTTTCTTTCCCTTTAGAGATGGAGTGGATGTGGCCATAGAGCAGGGAGTGACAGCTATTGCTCAACCTGGTGGTTCCATTCGGGACTTTGAGGTGATTCAGGCTGTAAACCAGGCCACTCCTCAGGTTGCTATGGTCTTTACTGCCCAGCGTTCTTTTAAACACTAGAATTATGGCAGATAAGCACGTGGAAATAGAACCAGGGAGTGTGGTGGAGTTTTTAGAAGGTGGGAAAACTCTACTCTCCCTGGTTTTGGAAAAAAAAGAAAAACGCCTTAAAGTCCTTTCCTGGACCGGAAAAGAATATAAACTTTCTGTAAATAGAGTTTTGCCCTGGGTAGGTCCTAAAATCTTACTTTCTGCCCAGCAGGATGAACTCCTCTCTTCTTTAAAAAAACTAGAAGAAAAACGCACCCAAATTGCCAATGATATTGTCCTGGAAAAGCTCTGGGAGTTAATTCGGGAAGAAGTAAAAGAAGCAGAGGTCTTCTGGCTGGCTGAGCTTTGTTTTACTGAGCCAGAGATTGACCAGGTGGCTGCTCTGGGTAGACTTTTATTGGCAAACAAAATCCTTTTTAAGTATAAACCTCCTCTTTTTTTGGTTCATAGTGCAGAAGAAGTAAAACGCCTAAGGGAAGAACAATACAAAAAGGCCCTTCTGGCCAAGGTCCTGGAAGAGGGGCAAAGGGTTTTAAAGGAAGCTGCTAAAGGCCCTGGACGGGTAAAATGGTCTGAATTGAACCCAGAGGTGGCAGACACTTTACGGGAAGTGTTTTTTTCTGTGTTGGGCAAAAAAGGTGAGGCAAAAAAGGAGAAGTTTTTTAAACAACTGACTCAAGGCCTGGGAGACGATGAGTTTTTGGCCTTTACTCTGGCCAGGAATTTGGGTCTTATTCCTCCTCATTTTAATTATTTGCTCCTACAGGCAGATTACGAGCCAGGTCGCTCCTGGGAAGAAACCTATAGCCAGGAGATTACTCGCTTAAAAAAACTACCTCTTTCCTGGCAAAAGCCTCTTTTAAAGCCTTTTGTCAGTATTGATTCTGCTTCCACCCAGGATATTGATGATGCCTTTTGGTTGCAAAGAGAAGGAGATAACTTTCGTTTAAGGGTAGCTATTGCCTGCCCTGCGCTTTTTTGGCCCTTTGGTTCAGAACTGGATTTAAAGGTTAGAGAGCGTTTTTCCAGTTTGTACCTGCCTGAGGAGACCTATTTTTTACTGCCCCATGAACTGGCTACTTCTACTTATAGTTTGCTAGCTGGCAAGCAGAGTCCTGCTCTGGTTTTTGATTTTTTACTGAATAAACAAGCAGAGGTAGAAGAGTTTTCCCTCTACCTTTCCCTGGTGGAAGTGGAGCAAAATTTAACTTACCTCCAGGCAGATGAGTTTATCCAGGAGAAAAAGGAATTTTGGCCTCAGCTTTATGCTCTGGCCAAGCAGTTAAGAGCCCAGCGCATAGAGGCTGGAGCCATTGTGGTGGAGCAGGCAGAGCCAGAGATTGTTTTAAGGCAAGAAAAGGAAGAGATTCAAGTTGAATTACTGGAAAAGTCACTTCCTTTTTCTCAGGTAGTAGTGGCAGAGATGATGATTCTTTGTAATCACTACATTGCCAGGTGGGCTAAGGAGAAAGAGCTACCTCTTTTTTATCGTACTCAAAATATTAACTTTTCCAAAGACCTGGCCGGGATATGGACCAGGCCAGAAGATATTTATCAGGTGGTAAAGGGTATGGCCCCTTCTATTTTAGATATTGAGCCTGAACAGCATGCCTGTCTGGGTGTTTCCTGCTATGCTCCCATTACTTCTCCTTTAAGAAGGTATATAGACTTATTGAACCAGGGTCAGGTGGTGAAGGTTTTGCAAGGAGAAAAGCCCTTGTTTAGCAAAGATAATTTGCAGGGGATGTTGCCTTACCTTTCTGCCAGGCAGACCTTAGTGGGGCAGGTACAGCGGTTTAGACCCAGATATTGGAAGTTGCTTTATTTTCAACAAAGGCATAAACTGACTCAGTTTGAAGGGGTTTTAGTCGAAAAAGGTAGTCCTCTAGCTGTATTTAGCTTACCTAAAGAGCAAATTCTGGTGCGAGTCCCTACCAAACTTCTGGAAGAAAAGACCAGGGTGGGCGATACATGTTTGCTTACCTTTGGCAGGGTAGATCCTCTTAGAAATGAACTAAGGGTTGTACATGTCAGCAAAAAAGAAACAGGTTCTTTTGATTGATGTGGGTAATACCAACATCAAGTTTGGTTTGGGTGACCAAAAAAAGGTGGTCCAGGCCTTTGTATTGCCTACAAACCTGGAGGAAACAGCAGATTCTCTGGGCTTAAAGATTCAGGGACTGATTTCCAGCTTTGTTCAAAAAGCAGAAATAGAAGCCTGGGTGGTTTCTTCAGTGGTTCCTTTGTTGGACGGAATTTTAGAACAGGCCTGTTATACCTATGGCAGGTGCCCCCTTTATTTTGTGCCCCAGGATTTGGTTTTAGATATTGAAAATCGTTATGAACGGCCTCAGGAAGTGGGGGCGGATAGACTGGTAGGTGCGTTTGCAGCCAGGACCCTTTTCCCGGGCCCCAGGTCCTTGGTAGTGATTGATTTTGGGACTGCCACCACCTTTGATTGTATAGAAGAAAGGGCCTACTTGGGAGGGCTTATTTGCCCTGGCATTTATTCTTCTCTTAAGGCCTTGAGCCTGAATACAGCCAAGTTACCACAAATTTCTTTAGATACCAATGTGGAGCAGTTACGCATTGGCCAGAGTACCAGGCAGAGTTTAAAGCAGGGTATGCTTTTTGGTTTTGCGGCCATGGTAGATGGCTTACTGGCTAGACTGGAGACAATTTTAAAACCACCTTTAAAAGTGGTAGCTACGGGAGGATTGGCTTCCTGTTTAGCTACTTTGACTGAGAAAATAGATCTGGTTTATCCAGAGCTTATTTTAGAGGGATTAAGGCTTGCTTATTTAACCCATAAGCCAAAAAAGGAGTAAAGCGATGAGTATTATTACTGATGTTTGGGCCAGAGAAATTTTGGACTCTAGGGGAAATCCTACCTTAGAGGTGGAAATAGTCTTAGAATCAGGTGCCTTTGGTCGGGCTGCAGTGCCTTCAGGCGCTTCTACTGGTTCTAAAGAGGCCTTGGAACTTAGAGACAAGGATGAGAAGAGATTTTTGGGCAAGGGAGTAAGTAAGGCTGTAAATAATGTCTTAGAAAAAATTTCTGAACACATTATTGGCCTGGATGCCTTAAGGCAGGTGGAATTGGACGAACTTTTAATTGAACTGGATGGTACAGAAAATAAGTCCAACCTGGGAGCCAATGCTATTTTAGGGGTTTCTCTGGCTACAGCTAGGGCTGCTAGTAACTTCCTGGGACTTCCTCTGTATCAATACATTGGAGGCGTAAATGCCAAGATTTTGCCTGTGCCTTTAATGAATATCATCAATGGTGGCGTACATGCTCCCAACAACCTGGATATCCAGGAATTTATGATTTTGCCCATAGGGGCGTATAGTTTTAGAGATGCCTTACGGATGGGGGCAGAAGTATTTCATACTTTAAAAAAGATTTTGGCCAAGGATGGACATAGTACTGCTGTAGGTGATGAAGGTGGTTTTGCTCCCAACTTAAAGAGCAACCAGCAGGCCTTTGATTATATTCTCAAAGCTATTGAAGAAGCTGGCTATCAACCTGGTCCAGAAATCGCCCTGGCCATTGATGCTGCTGCCACTGAATTTTTTAAAGAAGGAAAATACCATTTAGCCGGGGAAAATAAGGTTTTTACTGCCCAGGAGCTTGTAGGCTACTATGAAGAACTGGTGAGCAAATACCCCATTGTTTCCATAGAAGATGGTCTGGCAGAAGATGATTGGGAAGGCTGGAAGATTTTAACGGATAGACTGCAGTTTTCCTGCCAGCTGGTGGGTGATGATATCTTTGTAACCAATCCCTATCTTTTGGCCCAGGGTTTAAGAGAAGGCATAGCCAACTCCATTTTAATTAAACTCAATCAGATTGGCACTCTTACCGAGACCTTAGATACCATTGAAATGGCCAAAGAAGCTGGCTTTAGCACTGTCATTTCCCATCGCTCTGGAGAGACTGAGGATAGTTTTATTGCTGATTTGGCTGTGGCTGTTAATGCCGGACAAATTAAGACTGGCTCTGTAAGTAGAAGTGATAGGCTGGCCAAGTACAACCAGCTTTTGCGCATTGAAGAAGAACTGGAAGATCAGGCTATTTACTATGGTCCAGCTTTGCGTATGCAATGGTTTGAAGAAGAGGGTGAGGAATAATGCTTTTACTGGATGGAAAAAAAACAGCTGCTGAAATAAGGGCTAAATTAAAGGCTGAAGTGGAGCAAAATATGGCCCAGGGGAAAAGAGCCCCTGGGCTGGCTGTTATTCTGGTGGGAGAAGACCCTGCTTCCAAGGTCTATGTTCGCAATAAAGAAAAGGCCTGCAGTGAAGCGGGTATTGTTTCCAAAAGCTTTCGCCTGCCTGCTGATACTTCGCAGACAGAGCTGAAAAATTTAATCCTGGATTTAAACCAGGACAGGGAAGTGGATGGTATTTTATTGCAATTGCCTTTGCCCAAACACTTAAACAGTCAGGAACTCCTGGAGCTTATTTCTCCGGCCAAGGATGTGGATGGCTTTCATCCAGAAAATGTGGGCAGGCTGACTCTGGGGTTGCCTGGCTTTCGTTCTTGTACTCCTGCAGGAATTATGACCTTGCTTAAACACTATGGGCTGGAGGTAAGTGGCAAAAAGGCAGTGGTCGTGGGCAGGAGCAATATTGTGGGTAAGCCCCTGGCCCTGCTTTTACTCCAGGAAAATGCCACAGTGACTATCTGTCATTCCAGAACCCAGGATTTAAGCGCAGAAGTAAGGGAAGCGGATTTTGTGTTTGCTGCTGTGGGCAGGCCCAAATTTATCACTGCTGAGATGGTCAAAGAAGGGGCAATAGTGGTAGATGTGGGCATTAACCGCACCGAAGAAGGTCTGGTGGGAGATTGTGATTTTGAAGGCCTAAAGGATAAGGTTGAGGCCATAACTCCTGTCCCTGGCGGAGTTGGACCCATGACCATTGCCCAGTTACTTTTAAATACCTTTGCAGCTTATAAAAAGAATTTAGCACTGGGCTAGGGTGGTAGCCAGCCCGCCCAGTGCGGTTTCTCTGTATTTTAAAGGCAAATCCCTGCCTGTCTCAGCCATTACTTTAATAATCTGGTCCAGGCTTACCTTTTGCGACTTGGGGTCTCCACTGGAAGCCAGGATATAAGCATTAAAGGCTTTTACTGCGCCCATGGCATTTCTCTCAATACAGGGTATTTGCACTAGACCGCCCACAGGGTCACAGGTCATTCCCAGATGGTGCTCCAGGGCTATTTCTGCTGCATTTTCTATTACCTGAATGGAATAGCCATTGACATGGGCAATCATGGCTGCTGCCATGGCTGAGGCACTGCCAATTTCCCCCATACAACCCACTTCTGCTCCAGAAATACTGGCATTTTGCTTGATGAGATAGCCAATTCCAGCTGCCACCAGGAGTCCTTCCAGCAAACTCTGGATATCAAAGTGAAAGTGATGCCTTAAGATATACAATACTCCAGGGATAACTCCAGCAGAACCAGAAGTGGGAGCTGTAACCACCAGGTGTCCGGCTGCGTTTTCCTCGGCAGCAGCCAGGGAGTAGGCGTTTAAAAACATTAAAAACCTGTCTGGAGTTTCAGCCAAAAAGGAAGCCCTTTCATATATCTTGGGGGCCTTTCTTTTAAGTTTAATGGAACCAGGCAGCTCTCCTTTGGTCTTTAAGCCCCTTTTTACAGCCATTTCCATGACATTAAGGACCTTGCGCAAATAAAAAAATACCTTTTCCCTGGTCTTACCCGTTAAACTCATCTCATTTTCCAGAATAATTTCAGCAAAGGAATGAGAAGTTTCTTGAATAATTTTTTTTAGCTCAGCCATAGAGGTAAAAGAATAGGGTAGAGTCTTTTCTTCCACTTTTTTACCTGGCCAGAGGATAAAACCTCCACCTATGGAATAGTAGGTTTGGCTGAATAATACTTTCTGCTCTGCATCCAGGAGATTAAAAACCAGGGTATTGGGATGGGGAAACTGATGCTCTATGGGACCAAACTTTATGTCTTCCAGCTTAAAGTTTATTTTTTTATCCTTGATGAATAATTCATATTCTTTTTTTTCTTCAAAAAGGGGGTTAAATACTTCTGGTGTACATTTATCTGGAGTGTAATTTAAAAGTCCAGCCAATATGGCCTTTAAAGTACCATGTCCCTTTCCAGTAGCACTTAAGGAGCCATAGAGAATGACTTCTATCCTTTTAGTTTTATCCAGAAGAGTTGATTCTAAGTTGTTTATTTGTTCTAGAAAGTGTAAAGCTGCTCGCATGGGGCCAATGGTATGAGAACTCGAAGGCCCAGGCCCTATTTTGAAAAATTCTTCTAAACTGATTTGTATGTATTTCATATTTACTCCAGAATAATTCCTGCATAACCTACTACTTGCTCAAAATCCCCACTCGTTTCTGCAGAAGTTGTGTATTTTATTAAACTGCCTGTCTTCACTCCCCACTCTTTAGCTAAAAAAAGACCTAAAACCATGGGCAAGATCCCACACATACTTATATCGTATTGTTGGACTACTTTTACCAGGCCTATGGGGTCAAATTCTAAAATTTTATCAATGGCTTTTTTATCTCTGGCCAAAGCCTCCTGGTGGGAAATGTAATGACTCATATCAGAGCTTACCACAATAGACACTTTTTCTTTAGGAAGGATTTGAGCCAGTTCTAAAGCGGTTTTTTGTAATTTGCTGATATCATATTCAGCCACGCAAAGGGGTAAGATTTTGTACTCTGGATTGAGCACATAGAGGAAAGGCAAAATTACTTCCAGAGAATGTTCAAAGAGATGGGCAGCAAAATCTCCATAACATAAGTTGCTTTCTATGATTGGCGCAGCCAGGTCTTCTGCTACCTGTAAAAAACCGCCAGGAAAAAGCCATTTTCCTTCTGGCCAGAGACTTAGTTTTGCCCCTCTGCCCGTATGATTGGGACCGAGAAGAAGCAAGATGGGGTTGAGGTTGGCAGAGCCCAAGGTCTCTCCAGCTACTTTTCCTGAAAAGATGTAACCAGCATGGGGGACCATGCTAAGCAGGGTAGGAGCAGTTCTTTTTTGACCCAGAGCTAGGTAATTTTTGACTTCTGAAAAAAGTTTTTCTGGATTTTGGGGATAAAATTGTCCTGCTACAACAGGTTGGCGGTTCATGGCTAACTCCTATGGTTTGGGGGCAAAAAAGTTGGCCTTTTCTTTTAATTGGGCGATACTTAAGTCCCTTTTGGCTAGCTGAGCATAAAGGGAGTTTGCTTTTTTGGCAATAAGCTCTTTTAATGTGTCCTGCCAGGCCTTTTCATTGCCGTTTAATTTGTAGAGGTCAGCTAGTTGATATTGAAAGGAAGGCCATAAGGGGTCTTGTTCTGGGATGTATTTTTTTAACTCCAGGGCCCAACTTAAGGCTTCTAAGGTTCGGCCAGTGATACTGGTGGCCTTGATTAGCATTTTGAGGCAATCTATTATTTTTTCTTTATCCTGTTTTTTTTCTTGCAGAAAAAGAGAAAGGGCCTCTTGGGCAAAAATATAGACATTTTCCCATTGTTTTTCTTCTACATAGTGAGAAGCCAGAAAATAAAGAGCATAAGCCCTTTTGTTTACAGGAAGCTTAATGTCTGCCGCTAGCTTACGCCACAAGGGAATACTTTTGCTAACTTGCTTTTTCTTTTGATAAGCCAAAGCCAGGGCATAATCCACATTTTGTTTTTGGGTGTTGCTTAAGGGCCATTTGTTTGCCTTTTCCCCTAGGTTTACCACCCTGTCCCAGTCTTCCAGTTTTAAATAAAGAGTAAGAGCTAAAGCCAAGGCGTTTTGTACTTCTTGTTTTTGGGGATCTTGAGTAAGCATGGGTTTTATAATGTCTAGGGCCTTGGGTATATTGTTGGTTTGAATGTAAGCTGAGGCCAACAAAAGTTGGGTAGCAGGAGAAAGGTGGGATATAACCTGGTTTAGGAATGGATATTTGTTTAGGCTTTCTAATATCTTAGCAGGGCTATCGCCTTCGGTGTATTTGTTTAAAATGGCTTCCAGGGCTTCTTTACTTACTTCTAAGGCTTTATCCTGAAGTTCAGAGTTGGGTTTTTGAAAAAAGTCTTTAAGTACTTGCAGGCTTTTTTCCGGGCGCTTGTTAAAAAGCTCCCACATGGCCAGTTTGATTTGGGCTAGGCTGGCCAAGGGGCTTTGAGGATATTTCTGGATTATAGAAGTATAGATTTGCTGTGGTCTAAGGTTAAAGGGGCGGTTAAAAACAGTAAACATATCTTTTAGTTTTGGCTGGTCATAAATGCCTTCTTCTGCCAGGCGCATGGCAGCAATAAGTCCACCTTCTTTTTCCGGGAAAAGCCTTACTGCTTCTTCGTAGAGCTTTTTGGCAGCTTGTTTTTTGTTTTCCAGTAAAAATATATCACCAACTCTAGCCAGAGCTATATCTGCGCCTTCCCCTTGAGGAAGTAGGTTGTAATAGAGCAGGTATCGTTTTTTGGCCTCTTCCAGCAGCTTGTTTTTATAGTAAAGGTAGGCTGCCTGGAGAAGCACATCTGGACGCTTTAGGTAATAGCGAGGCCAACGCTGCTCCAGGTATTTAATAATGTCTAAACTTTGTTTATAGTACTCCAGGTTGTTTAAACTTTTGGCTAAGAGAATGGCTGCATCTTCTGCTATTTTGTGGTCTGGAAATTTGGTGATTAAAAATTGCAGTTCATCAGCAGCTTTTTGATACTGTTTTTGTTTAAAATAAAATTCTCCCCAGTAGTAATAGATGAGAGGAATGTTGGGGTCATAGGGATATTTTTCTTTTAAGAGGTTAAAATACCCTCTGGCTTCAGGGATATTTCCTAATTTGAGATGAATATAGCCAAGATTGAGTAAGGCAGAGGGTACGCGTAAGGACTTGGGATTATAATTTATGGCCCGTTCATAGGCTGCAATAAGGTCTGCAAAGCCTTCAGGTAGCTTGGATTTATATTTGTCAAAAAGAACATCTGCATAGAGATAGTATATTTCTTCTTTTAGCTTTTCGGGTAGTTTGGGATTTTTAATCATATTACCTAAACTTTCCAGAGCCACATCTAGCTCGCCATTTACTATGGCTGCTTTAGTGGTAATCAAAAGCCCTTCAAAATCAGGTGTTTGTTCAGTAGCATTAACTGCAGAAGGCTCAGTTTGGGCGGTTTGAGGAGTGGTTGCTGGGGTTGGCGTTGGGGCTGAAGGTGTTTGAATAGTCTCTGAAGCGCTGGAAACGGGTTGTTCTTTTTCACTGCTGGAAGCATTGTTATCTTCTGAAGTAGGCAGATTAGTAGTAGAGGAGGCTTGTTTTTCCACTTCTGTTGAAGGCCGAATTATTACAGCTTGTTCTATGGGAACCTTTTTTATAGGGGCTTTGAGTTTATAAAAGGGTTGCTGGTTAGCAGGAGAGAGAGGTGTTTTAGCAGGAGCAGGGGGCTTAGTCTCCTGGACAGGTTCAGGCTTTTTTTCTGGAATAGAAATAGGTTGTTGCTCTTCCTTAGGGGGTGTTGGTTTGGTTGAAGGAGTCTGGTCTGAGGCCCTGGGAGTTATTTTTTTTTCCACTGCCGGAGGTGTTTTTTTCTTTTCTGGTTTGGACTGGTTAGAAGTGCTGGAAGAGGTAGTTTTTTTAGGTTGAGGAGAAGGTTTTTTTGGGAGAGGTGTCCATTTTTTGCCCAGAGGGTCGTAGAAAACATCCAAATAGAGGGTATTTTCCTGTTTTTTCAAAAAAGAAATAAAGCCAAAAGCAGAATCTTTAGTTTTAATTAGAATATTTTGTTTTTGGGGTAATACTTCCTTGACCAGGCGGGAAAAGGAGAGGTCCACAGGAGCAGGGGGAGGCTCTTTCTGTAAATAGTCTGCAGGCAGGATTATGCTTATTTCCTGGGTGCCTGTGCGGGTTACTTTTATTTCTGATAAGGGATTTTTAAATTGAAAAACTAAACGCTCGTTTTGAGGTTGTTTTTGCCAGTAAAATACCACTCCCCAGGAAGGAGAAGTAAGAAAAATAAGTAACATATTTAGAAGAAAAATTATTTTTTTGTTCATATATCCTTAATATTATTCCAGCTATCTGGAAAAATATGCAAAATTTGGGCTAATTATAATTCTTTCTTTTTAATTTTTTCAATTAAAGTGGTCCTTTTTATGCCTAAGATATTGGCAGCTTTATTTTTTACTCCCTTACTTTCTTCCAGAGCTTCTGTTATGAGTTTGTTTTCAATGGTTTCCAAAAAGGTTTTTAAATCCATTTTTAGCTGGAGCATATCCTGAAGGGAAGGAAAGGTGAAGGCCTCAGTTTTTTGGGGTTTAGGTTGATTTAGTCCCTGTTCTTTTAGAATTTTTTCAGGCAAATCTTCTATTTCTACGCGTTCATTTTCACAGAGAATAGAGATGCGCTCCATAAAGTTTTCCAGTTCCCGCACATTGCCTGGCCAGGAATAATTGAGGAGTAGTTCTTTTACTTCAGGAGAAAAGCTAAGAGGTGGACGATTTTTTAGGGTGCAAAACTTTTCTAAAAAGAAGTTGGCTAAAAGTAGAATATCTTCTCCTCTTTCCCTTAGGGGGGGAAGTTCTATGGGGATTACATTTAGGCGGTAAAATAAATCTTCTCGAAAGTTTCCCTTTTTTACTTCTTCTTCTAGATTGCGGTTGGTGGCTGCCACTATGCGCACATCTACTTTTTTGGTCTGGGTACCGCCTACCCTTTCAAATTCTTTTTCCTGAATTACGCGCAGGATTTTTACCTGCAGGCTTAGGTCTAACTCTCCAATTTCATCCAAAAAAATGGTGCCTCCATTGGCCAGTTCAAAGCAGCCAGGACGAGACCTGATGGCGTGGGTAAAGGCACCTTTTTCGTGGCCAAAGAGTTCTGATTCCAAGAGTTCTTTAGGGATAGCTCCACAATTGACAGGCACAAAGGGGCCTTTGTGGCGGGGGCTATTTTTGTGCAGCGCCCTAACCAGGAGTTCTTTACCTGTGCCTGATTCTCCAGTAACCAGGACAGTGGTGTCTGTAGGAGCTACTTTTTCCAGGATTTTAAAGAGTTGGGTTAGGGCTGGACTTTTTCCTAAAATGCCACAAGGGTCAAAGCTCATAGGTTCTCCTTAGATTAGCTTAGGGTGTAAAGTGTCAAATAGATGACTTAAAGTCAATATACAAGGAAAAAATGTTAGCTGTTTTTTCCCTTAAGTTTTCTTTACAAAAAGGAATTTTTTTGGCCCGCGAAAAGCGCTTTCGGGTAAAAGTGCGGGCTCAAGGTAAAGAGTTCTGGATTTATACCAATAATACAGGCTCCATGAGGGGCTTACTTGAGCCAGGTAGAACTATTTGGTTTAGTAAAAGTGCAAATAAAAAGAGAAAACTTCCCTATACCCTGGAGTTAATAGAGGTAAATGGGGTGCTGGTGAGTGTTAATACTGCTTTACCCAATCAAATGTTGCAATTTCTCTGGGAGAAAAGCTTAATACCCTTCTGGAAAAATACGCATTTTCAAGCAGAAAAAAGTATTGAACAAAGTAGGCTGGATGGTTTTCTTCTGGGACAGGAAAAGAAGATATGGGTGGAAGCCAAAAATGTTACTTTAGTTGAAAATAACATCGCTTATTTTCCTGATGCCAAAACCAAAAGAGGAGTAAAGCATTTGCAGGATTTAATTGCTTTAGGCCAAAAGGGGGATTTGGCCTGTGCCCTTTATGTAGTGCCCAGGGAAGATGCCAGAGGTTTTTTGCCTGCTGATTTTATTGACCCTGACTATGCGTATTGGTTTTGGCAGGCAGTAAAAAAGGGCGTAAAGGTGTTTTGTCTGCGTCTTAAGGTGAGGCCTCAAGAGTTTATTTTGGATAGATTTATCCCTTTACTTAAGCGTGGTTAGATAGTCCTTACCTACTCCAACAATGGTAATATTGTGTTGATTGGCCAGGTCTATAGTTTCTTGCAGGTCAAAAAAAAGGCTGTTTTTAGACTCAAAAAAGAGGGCAGAAGCCCTGGCTTTGAGCATGGTTTTTAGGGTTTCCAGGCCTATGGCAGGCAAGTCGATTCTCCTGTCCTGTCCTGGCTTAAAGGCCTTTAAAACCACACAACCAGGACCTGTTAGCTCTCCAGCCCTTTTTATAGTGGCATTGGTCCCTTCAATGCCTTCTACAGCAATGACCATCTTTTCCTTTACCACCAGGCATTGGCCAATATCCAGTTCTCCCAATTTTTTTAAAATAGGCCAGCCAAAGTAAAAGTTCTCCACTTCTTCTGGACTTGGGCTGCGCAGGGTAAGGATTCCTTCTGGACCTAAAAGATGGGGGACAAACTTTTCTGCACTTACCACTGGTAAATTTTCACTTTCAAATTCAGCAATTAAGGCTTTGAATAAAGAGGCATCATTGCGGTTTTTCAGCTTGAAGAGAAGCTTGGCAGCCCTAAAGTCAGGTCTTATATCCAGGGCCTTGGGTTTGTTGATGGGGCCAGCAAAAACTATTTCCTGGGCCTTATGTTTTTTAAAAAAGTTTATAACCTTGTTCAGTTGCCCCAGTTTAACCCATAGAAAGCTATCTACTTCTTGTTCTAAAAGGGCATTGGTATGTTCTTTAAAACCTACCCCTACTACTTTGTAGTGTTTTTTTTTGGCCTCCTTAGCTATGAGAAAGGGAAATTTACCTCCCCCAGCAATAAGTCCTAAGATATTCATTTGTCTTGGGCAAAGGAGATAATACCGCGCTTACTGTTTTGGATAAACTTTAGAAAATTTTGCACTACAGCAAAGTTCCCCAGTTCTTCTTCTATTTTCTTCAGGGCTTCTTCTTGCCTAAGATTAGAAGTCCAGAGAATTAAAGAGGCTTTTTTTAGGGCCTGAATGTCTTCTTTGGCAAAACCTTTTCTGCGTAGACCCACGAGATTGGGACCATAGGCCTTGGCCCTTTCTCCTGCTACCAGCATATAGGGAGGAACGTCTTGAGCTACTCCAGTTTTTCCGCCAATAAAGGCGTAGTCTCCAATGTGCACAAATTGGTGCACTGCAGAAAGGCCACCTATGGTAGCATGATTACCCACTTTAACATGGCCAGCCAGGGTAGCACAATTGGCCAGAATTACAGAATCTCCAATTTCGCAGTCATGGGCTACGTGGGTATAGGCCATAAGCAGACAGTTGTTGCCAATTTTGGTAACTCCACCACCTTCTTCTGTTCCACGGTGTAAGGTGGTAAATTCCCTAATCTTGTTATTATCTCCAATAATAAGCCAGCTCTCTTCCCCTTTAAATTTAAGGTCCTGAGGAATTTCTCCCACAAAGGCATAGGAGAATAGGTGATTGTTCTGGCCTATTTTAGTGAAGTTTTTTATCTGGGCAAAACTGTCTATTTGGCAATTGTCCCCAATTTCCACCTTGTCTTCAATAATAACATAAGGGCCTATGCAGACATTTTCTCCCAGTTCAGCCTTGGGGCTGACTATGGCTGTGGGATGGATCTGTCTAGACACTATCTATCCTCCCTGGGAACAATGGCTGCAGAAAGAATTCCCTGGGCTGCAACCTCTTGCTTTAAGAGGGCCTGGGCCCTCATTTTCCAGAGATTGAGTTTATGTTTTTCATAGTGTACTTCTAGGGTTAGAGTATCTCCTGGAAAGACAGACTTGCGAAAGCGCACCTTTTCCATGCCTGTAAACAGAAAAATTTTATCTTCTACTTCTTCCGGGATGCTTTTCATAACCAGGATTCCGCCAGCCTGGGCCAGGGATTCCAGAATTAATACTCCAGGCATTACAGGATAAGAAGGAAAGTGTCCCTGAAAAAAAGGCTCGTTGATGGAGACGCATTTGATGGCCTTGATGTACTTAAAGGGTTCATATTCCAGCACTCTATCTACCAGCAAAAAGGGGTAGCGATGGGGTAAAAGCTCTAAGATATCTTTACTTACAATTTCGCCCGGGACTTTTTCTAGCATTGCCTTATTCTCCTAATTTTTCTTCCAGTTCTTTTAGCTTTTTTTCCAGTTCTTTTATTTTTCTTTGCATTTGAGGTAGCTTGGGTAAAATAGTGGCTGTTTTTAAAAAAGTGAGATGAGGCATGGCTGGAATGCCTCCCACATCTGTGTTAGGAGGCAAAGATTTACCTACTCCAGATTTGGCAGCCACTCTACAGCCATCTCCAAGGGTCAAGTGGCCGGCAACTCCCACCTGCCCCGCTAAAATTACCTGCTTGCCCAGGGTGGTGCTGCCAGCAATTCCCACCTGAGCTACCAAGATGGAGTTTTCTCCTATTTTTACATTATGCCCAATCTGGACCAGATTGTCTATTTTAGTGCCTTTGCCTATTTTGGTTTCTCCTAAGGCTGCCCTGTCTATGCTGGTGTTGGCTCCTATTTCCACCTCGTCTTCGATAACCACTTTGCCCACTTGAGGAAATTTTTCCAGTCCATAACTGGCCTGGGCAAAGCCAAAACCATCACTGCCAATTACTGCCCCAGCGTGTAAGATAACCCTGTTGCCAATTTGGCTTTGAGCCAGGATGGAGACATTGGGGTAAAGCACACAGTCTTCACCAATGCTTACCTCTTCACCAATATAACAACCTGAAAATATGGTAGTGTTTTTACCTATTTTTGCCTTTTTACCTATGTACACAAAAGGATAAATGGTAGCTGTAGGGTCAACCTGGGCTTGGGGATGGATGTAGGCAAGTTCGCTTTGCCCTTGAAAACTGCCCTGAGCTTTAGCAAAAAGTTGAACTGTCCTGGCAAAATCCAGATAGGGATTGTTACTAATCAGACACCTTGGAACCTTGTTTGCAAATTCTTCAGCTAAAATCACTGCTCCTGCCTTGGTTTGGCTAAGCAGGGGAGCATATTTGGGGTTGGCCAAAAAGGATATTTCATCCTCTTTGGCCTCTTCCAAGGTGTTTACTCCCTTAATTTCTAAATCTTCACCCTTGAGGGTGATTCCCAATTTTTGAGCTAGCTCAGAAAGAAGCATTATTTTTTACCCTTTTTGGCTTCTTTTTTCCAGGCCTTGTTTAGTTCAGCCATGATTTCATTGGTAATATCTACCTTTTCAGTGGCAAATAAAAGTCCGCTGGCTCGCATATCCCAGATAGCAGTATAGTTGTTCTTTTGGGCATATTCTTTGATTACTTGTGCCAGCACTTGAATGATTGGTTCGCTTAATTTCTGTTCTTCCAATTTGAGTTTCCTCTGATAGGCTTGAACGGTATCTTGATAATCTCTGACTTTTTTACGAAATTCCAATTCTTTATCCTGTTTGGCTTCTTGACTTAAAACCAGGGATTGCTTTTGCAACTCTTCTCTTAGGGTTTGCAGTTCTTTTTTTTGTTTTTCTATGTCTTCCTGCATTCCCTTGGTACTTTCTTTTAACTGTTTTAGCGCTTGTTGGCCGGGTTCAGATTGACTTAAGACCTTTTGCATGTCCACTACGCCGATTTTGGTTTCAGCCAGAGCTAAGGAAGTGATAAATAAAGTGAGTAACACACTTAAACTTAAGATTTTTTTCATTGAAGACTCCTTTTTTTGATTTTTAATAAAACTGTCCAACACTAAATTCTAATTTCTTGGGGCGCTCTCCGTCAAGTTCGTCCAGGGCATAACCAAACTCCAGACGCAAGGGCCCCAAAGGAGAATACCAGCGGATACCTGTACCCACACTTTTATAGAGGTCTGTATCCATGCTTTCACTTTCATCCCAGGTATTGCCTGCATCAAAGAAAACAAGCCCCAGGATGCCCATTTCCTTGTAAAGGGGAAAGAGGTATTCCACATTGGTGAAAAATTCCTTATTACCACCTTTATAATCTCCATTATCATACTTGGGAGCGATTTCCCGGCCAGGATATCCACGCACTGAATCAATTCCGCCTAAATAAAAGCGTTCAAAGGTAGGAATTTCTTCCTCGCCATTTTTGGTTACATAGCCTAAACGGAAATGCCAGTGAAAAATGTGTTCCCACCAGAGGGGTTTGTAGTAGCTAAAGTCATAAATGGTTTTGATAAAGTTATCATCTCCGCCAATAACTCCTCCTGAGTACTCCAGGGAAAGGGTGTTTTTGGTCCCCCTGGTAGGATTTAAAAGCCTATCCGTAGTATCCCGGCTAATGGAAGCATAAAGGGTACTGGCCCAGTTATCTCCTTCCATGTCTTTGATGTCTTCATCTGCGTCTTCGTCCACATTGGAGATGGTGTATTGTTCTAAACGATAGCTCCAGCTCAAGGCAGTGTATTCTCCTAAAGGATAGGCAAAGTTTAGTTTGCCACCAGTACTGGTTTTGTCAAAATCAAAGTATTCTTCTGAACTTCTATAGGCTGAAAAGCCTACCCCTAATTTGCTATCGTTATATCTTGGATTCCAGAAATAACCGGTATAACTGGTGCGTCGACCACTAAAGGTGCCAGTAAGTCCAGTTTCATAACCTTTTCCAAAGAGGTTACGCTTTTGGATTCTGGCGGTAAAAAAGACCTTATCCAAAGAAGAATAACCTGCTCCAGCAGAAATCATGCCGGTTGGCTTTTCCTTTACCTTGACCACCAAATCCATTTCTGAAGGTGTGGAAGCAGGTACGGTTTGAATGTCTACGGTTTCAAAGTAATCTAGTTTGTTTAAGCGCACATTGGAGCGTTTTAATTTCTGGCCACTAAAGAGGTCTCCATCTACCAAACGCATTTCCCTACGAATTACATTGTCCCTGGTATAGGTATTCCCTTCTATAAGTAGTCGCCTGATATAGACCTTTTCTCCCTTTTTAGGAATGTAGCTTACATCCACCACTTTTTCTTTAGGATTGGGATTTAGGTCTACATCACACTCAGCATAGGCATAGCCATAGTTGGTGTAAAAGTCTGCCAGCTTTTGGCTATCATCTCTAAGTACTGAACGGTCAAAGTATTCTTTGTCCCTGGCCAAGTCATCCATTTTTATCAGGCCATATAGGGTGTCCAGAGGGAAAAGTCCTTCTTCTTCAATGCTTACCTTCCCTACCCGGTAGCGCTCACCTTCATGTACTTTAAAAGTAATGTAGATGCCATCCTCTTTAGATTTTACTTCAGGTTTGCCCACTTTGGCCTCAATAAATCCTCTATTGCCATAGTAAGCCTCAATAAAGGCAGCATCCCTTTCCAGATATTCTTCCTTTAAAATACCTGTTCCTGTGAGCCAGGAAAAGATTCCCCGTTCCTGCAAGGCCAGTTCGTCTTTGATGTCATCAGGGTCTAATTGTTTGGCGCCTTCAATGGTAATCTTTTTTATGTAGAGTTTTTTACCTTCATCAATGACAAAAACAAGTCTTGCTGCTTTTTGGCCATCACCTTCCAGTTTATAGCTTACTTTGGCCTGGTAAAATCCCTTTTTACGATAGAGTTCTCTAATTTTATCCAGGTCTTCAGAAACGATTTTTAAGTTTAAAATGGAGCCTTTTTTACTGGAGATAGCTTCCAGAATGTCATCTGCATCAATTTCCTTGGCTCCTTCCACACTAATGGCTTGAATAAGAGGCTTTTCCTTGACTTCGATAATGAGTTTTTTCCCTTCAGGCACATCTGCAAGCCCAAAACGAATATCCTGAAAATAACCCAGGTCATAGAGGTTTTTTAAATCTTCGTTTATGGTTTTGGGGTCAAAGATATCTCCCTTTTTGGTTTTTAAACGCAGTAAAATGGTTTCCTTATCTAAGATTTTGTTGCCTTTTACTTCTATTTCAGCGATTTGTTCCTTTTTTAAGACTTCTAGTTTTATTTTTGCCACCAATTCATCTACTGCAGGCAAAAGGTTAATTAAACCCTTTTTGACTACAAAAAGGGCTTTGGCTGGCTTTAGGCCATAGGCTTCCACCAATCTGGTATCCAGGCTTATACTCTCACCCACCTGGCTAAAACTTCCATAAAGCCCCAGGTTGGCATCCAAAAGCAAAGAGAGGTTTTTTACTGTGCTTAAGTCCAGATACTCCACCTGTTCTTCTTCCAGGACCTTTTGCACCTTGTCTAATTCCACGGTCTGAAATCCCTGGGCTTCAAGGCGCTCTTTGAGAAGTTTGGGCAGACTTTCCTTAAGGTAGCTCACATCTTCAGGCCCGTTAATTTCAAAGGGGAAGACAGCTATGGTAATTTTCCCCAGGTCTTGAGCTGGACTTAAGCCGGGAAGGAGAAAGAGAAAAAATAAAAGGTAGATGCCTATGGAACTAAATTTTAAGCGCATGTAATTCTCCTGCGTGTAATTCATAGTGTTTATTCATCAGCCTGGCCAATTCCAGGTTGTGGGTGACCACCACGAGAGTGGTCTTTAATTTCTGGTTTAACTCTACCAGTAAATTGCCCACTAATTGTTCATTTTTTTCATCTAAATTGCCGGTGGGTTCGTCTGCCAGAATTACCTCTGGGTTGAGGGAAATAGCCCTGGCAATGGCCACTCGCTGTCTTTCTCCGCCAGAAAGGGTGGTTACTGACTGACTAGAAAGATTTTCAACTCCTACAAGAGAAAGGGCCTCTTTTGCAAGAGAAAAACTTTCTCTTTTGCTCAACCCCTGAATTATGCCAGGTAAGGCCACATTTTCCAGCACAGAAAACTCAGGCAAAAGGTGATGAAATTGAAAAACAAAACCTAGCGAGCGGTTGCGAAAAAAAGCCTTTTCCTCAATGGAAAATTTGAACAATTCCTTGTCCTTAAAAAAAATCTCTCCCCAGGAAGGCTCATCCAGGGTGCCCAGGATATGCAATAAAGTGGATTTGCCTGAGCCAGAAGTTCCCAAGATGGCCAGAGAATCGCCTGGAAAAATTTCCAGACAGATATTTTTGAGAATGGTGATTTTTTCTTTTCCGGAGTAAACTTCTTTTCCTAAGTTTTTTAACTTATAAAGTGGTTGCATAAACTACTCGTAGCGTAGAGCATTAGCTGGGTTTAGTTTAGCTGCCTGTTTCGCCGGGTACAAGGTAGCTAGAAAACAGAGCAATATGGCCATAACACCTATTAAGACCAAATCCAGAGGTCGATGCAAAATGGGTAGATGATCCAAATAATAAACATCTGCTGGCAGTTTAATGAACTGATACTTTTTGAGAAGAAAACTAATCCCCAGCCCCAGGGTATAACCCAGAGCAGTACCAATACAGCCAATAATGGTTCCCTGGAGCATAAATATTTTACGAATCCTTTGAGGCGTAGCACCCATGGAAATCATGACTGCAATGTCCCTGGTCTTTTCCATTACCAGCATAATCAGGGTTGTGATAATACTAAAGGAACCCACTAACACGATCATGAGTAAAATTACGCCCATGGCAGTTTTTTCCAGTTTAAGCGCAGAAAAAAGGTTTTGATTCATTTCTATCCAGTTGCGAGTGTAATAGGGAAAGTTGCCAATGGCCTTTAGAATCTGTTGGGCAATTTCAGGGGCCCTGTACACTTCAAAGACGCGTATTTCTAGAGCAGTAACGCCTTGTTGTTTAAATCCCAGGAGTTTACCTGCTTGAGAAAGGGAAACATAGCCCAAAGAGGAGTCGTACTCATAGACTCCGGTTTTAAAGATGCCCACTACCTCAAAGGTCTTTATCTTGGGTGAAAAGCCTGCACTGCTTTTTTCTCCACTGGGAGCCAGGATATTTACCTTGCTACCCAGGGTGAGGTTTAGTCTATCAGCCAATTCCTTACCCAGGATTATAGCGGGAAAGGGATTTTCCTGTTTGAGATTACTGCTTTTTCCCAGGATAAGAATTTTGTTTAGCTCAAATACTGAATCAGCCCCCAGAGGGTCGATGCCTCGTAGGACCAATCCCTTTACTCCTCCAGGCCCACTGGCCATTACTTCACTGTAAATAAAGGGAGCAACTGCCTTTACTCCTTTTATCTGGCTGATTTTTTCTTCCAGCTGATGGTAGTCGGTAATCAGGCCATTGTAGCTGCCCACTAGGACGTGGGCGTTAATCCCCAGGATTTTTTCCTGCAGGTTTTGGCTAAAACCATTCATTACCCCCAGGACAATGATAAGAGCAGCTACGCCTAAGGCCACTCCTAAAATAGAGATAAAGGTAATAACCGAGATAAAAGTTTGCTTCTGTCTGGCTAAAAGATATTTTTGGGCAACAAAAAGTTCAAATTTCATTAGCTAGAAGGAGTTTCTGGCCTTAAGAGCGGAAATAGAATTACCTCTCTAATAGAAGGAGAATTGGTTAGGAGCATGACCAGACGGTCAATACCAATTCCTTCTCCTCCTGCTGGAGGCATTCCATATTCTAAAGCCCGAATGTAATCTTCATCCATAAAATGGGCTTCTTCATCTCCTGCTTCTTTTTCTTTGACCTGTTCTAAAAAGCGCTCTTTTTGATCAAAGGGATCATTTAGTTCAGAAAAGGCATTGGCCATTTCTCTACCAGCAATAAAAAGCTCAAACCTATCAGTAATTGTAGGATCTTGTTCATTGCGTCTGGAAAGGGGAGATATGTCTGTGGGATAGTGGTAAATAAAATGAGGCTGGATGAGTTTGGGCTCTACTAAAAGGTCAAAAAGCTTGGCCTGCACTTTGCCCAGCTTTTCCCCTTCGATTACCTTTTCTCCCAATTTTTTGACCAGCTCTTTGGCTGTTTCATAATTTTGATATTCTTCTGGCTTTAAATTGCCTATTTTTTCCAGAGATTCATAAAAAGAAAGTTTGTTCCAGGGGGGAGTAAGGTCTATTTCATGCTCTCCATAAGGTATTTTCATGGAGCCGCAGACTTCCAGGGCTAGTTTGGAAAAGAGTTCTTCAGTGAGTTCCATAAGCATTTTAAAATCTGCATAGGCCATGTAGAACTCTAACATGGTAAATTCTGGGTTGTGCTGGGTAGAAATACCTTCGTTTCTAAAATTGCGGTTTATCTCATAAACCCGTTCAAAGCCACCTACCAAAAGTCTCTTCAGGTAGAGTTCTGGAGCAATACGCAAGTATAACTGCATGTCCAGGGCATTGTGGTGAGTGATAAAGGGCTTGGCTGTAGCTCCACCTGGAATAGGCTGCATCATGGGAGTTTCTACTTCTAAAAAACCCCTTTGGTCTAAGAAATTGCGAATAAAACGCACAATTTGAGAGCGTTTAATAAAAATTTCTCTGGACCTGGGATTGACAATAAGGTCCACATAGCGCTGACGATAGCGTAGCTCCACATCCTTTAGGCCGTGGTATTTTTCAGGCAAGGGGCGTAAGGACTTGGTGACCAATTCTACTTTGTCTGCTTTGATGGTAAGTTCGCCTGTTTGGGTTTTAAACAGAGTACCCTTAACCCCTACAATATCCCCAATGTCAAACTTTTTAAAAACTTGATTATAAAATTCTTTGCCTAAAAGGTCCCTTTGGGCATAGACCTGAATTTTGCCAGAGTGGTCCTGAATATGAAAAAAGGTAACTCGCCCAAAGGAGCGCAGGGCCATAATCCTACCAGCCACTACAAAGGATTTATCTAGATTTTCCAGCTCTTCAGCTGGAAGGTCTTTATATTTTTCTACAATGGGTTTTATGTCATCCTGTTTGCGAAAGGTATTGGGATAGATGGCAATGCCATCTTGTTGAAATTTTAAGGCTTTTTCCTTACGCTGGCGAATAAGGCGATTTTCATCCTGTTGAGTTTGACTTTCCTTGTTCAATGTTCTGACCTCGTGTGAAAAATTAAAACAATTTAGTTATTTTAAATCGCTGCGGGCGTCAAGGAAAAGGAAGAGTGGGGGGAGGGAGTTTAAAATTCTCTTTATTTTCGTATTGAAAAGAATTGGCTAAAAGTTTAGAAGCTAAGTATGGCTAAAAGAAAAGTACTTTTTATTTGCAAGCCAGAGCTTATCACTCCTTTCTATGCTTTTTTTCAGGAGCAGGAAATAGAAGTGCTTTTGGCAGAAAATTTTTCAGGTGCCATTAAAAGCTTACAAAGTGCAGAAGTAGAATTGATCTTTGTGCAGACTGGTTTACCTGGCTTTAGAGTAGAAGGCTTTTTGGCCTGGCTGGAAGAGAAGGGACACCAGGTTCCGGTTTACATCTTAAGCAAGCAAGGTAATAGTCTGGAAGCCAAGAAATTTTTAGAAGCAGGGGCCAAAGACTACTGGCTTTTGCCCTTAACTGAAGAAAAATTGGGCCTTCTTTTGTCCTTTCCCCAGGAAAAAAAGAGTGTACTTGCAGAACAGGAAAAGATTTCGTTTTCCAATAAAGAAATTCTGGGTAATCACCCAAAAATAAAAACCTTGCTGGAGTTAGCTAAAAGAGTGGCCAGGTCCAAGGCTTCGGTCTTGATTAGTGGAGAATCTGGCACAGGCAAGGAACTATTGGCCAGGTTTATCCATCAGCACAGCGGGCGCAAAGGCCCTTTTGTGGCCATTAACTGTGCAGCATTACCAGAACATTTACTGGAGAGCGAACTTTTTGGCCATGAAAAAGGAGCTTTTACTGGGGCCATTGCCAGAAAATTGGGTAAGTTTGAATTGGCTAATGGGGGCACCATCCTTTTGGATGAAGTAACAGAGATGGACTTTAACTTACAGGCCAAGTTGTTGAGGGTACTGCAGGAGGAAGAATTTGATAGGGTTGGCGGAACAGAAAGCGTAAAAGTGGATGTAAGAGTGATAGCTACCACCAACCGAAACATTGAAGAGTGGATTAAGGAAAACAAGTTTAGAGAAGACTTATATTACCGTTTAAATGTAATTCCCTTAAAAATTCCTCCCTTAAGAGAAAGGGGAGAAGATATTTTGCTTTTAGCCAGTGCCTTTGTGCAAAAGTTTTGCCTGGAGTATAAATTGGGCCCCAAGTTCTTTTCTGAAGAAGCCAAAAGATGGCTTTTAAATTATAATTGGCCTGGCAATGTGCGAGAGCTTCAAAATTTGATGGAAAGGGCAGTTCTTATTGCCCAGGAAAATAAAATTACCTCCAAACACTTTCTTGTGGAAAATAGCCTGGAAGACTTTGTCCAGGAACAGGTAAAGGAAAAAACAGAAGAGCAAAGAGAAGACACTCTTTTAACTCAAGAGGTGTTGCCTCTGGCTGAAATGGAGCAAAAAATGATTTTGCGCAGCCTAAAACTTACAGGAGGCAACCGCTCTCAGGCCTCTCAGCTTTTAGGCATTTCTGTTAGAACTTTGCGGAACAAGTTAAATGAATATAAAAAGCAGGGGATAAAAATTCCTTAAAGTGAAAGGAGAAAGTAAATGTACTTAAATAAACAGATAACAGGTTATCTGGAGAGAGCTTCCTGGATTCGCAAGATGTTTGAAAAAGGTAGAGAGCTCAAGCAAAAATATGGCCAGGACAGGGTCTATGATTTTAGCCTGGGTAATCCTGACCTACCTCCACCTCCAGGAGTTATAACTGCCCTTGGAGAAGTAAAAGAAAGGGCCAAGCAGCCCTTAGGGCTTGGTTATATGCCCAATGCTGGTTTCCCGGAGTTAAGGGAACGCTTGGCTGCTTTTTTAAGCAAAGAACAGGGAGTAAAATTTCAGGCTGAAGATGTGGTCATTACCTGCGGGGCTGCAGGTGGAATCAATGCCCTTTTGCGTGCCCTTTTAGAGCCAGGGGAAGAAGTGGTTACCTTTGCCCCTTATTTTGTGGAATATGGTTTTTATGCTGAAAACCATCAAGGTAAGCTAAGGGTAGTAAAAACCTTAGAGCCCGACTTTGCCCTGGATATGGAAGGCTTGGCCAGGGCTATTAGCAAGCAAACCAGGGTAGTGCTTATCAATTCTCCCAACAATCCCAGTGGGCAAATAATTAGTGAAGAAGAATTAGGCAAGATAAGTGATGTTTTGACTGCAAAGAGTAAAGAAATAGGTCATCCCATTTTCCTGGTAGCAGATGAACCCTACAGGTTCTTGACTTATGAAGGGGCTTTGGTCCCTTCTATTTTTAAATTTTATCCCTATTCAGTGGTAGTAAGTTCCTTTTCCAAAAGCTTGGGGTTAGCTGGCGAAAGAATCGGCTATGTGGCTGTAAACCCTCAACTGGAAAATAAAGAGGAACTGGTAAATGGCTTGATTTTGACCAACAGAATTTTGGGTTTTGTCAATGCACCAGTAATTGGACAATATTTACTTCTGGCTGCTTTAGGAGAAGAAGTGGATAAAGAAATTTATTATAAGAGAAGAAGATTGATGGGTGAGATTTTAGAAGAAGCAGGCCTTAACTTTACCTGGCCCGGGGGTGGATTTTATTTTTTCCCTCAAGCTCCAGACAGAGAAGAGGGCAAGTTTATAGATAGTTTGCTGGCAGAAAGGGTGCTGGCTGTACCTGGCACTGGCTTTGGCTATCCTGGGTATGTGCGTTTTGCCTTTTGTGTGCCAGAGGAAGTAATTAGTAGAGCCAGGGAGCCTATTTTAAGGGCAGTAGAAAGACTCTCTTAAGTCCACAGGTTAAAAAAAGGCTTGTAGGTCTGCTACCTGTAGTGCAGTTAGAGCCAGTAAAAGAGCAAGGGTTAAATTAACCACTCTTTTTACTGGCTTTTTATTTAAGTGTTGATTTAAAATAGAGCCAGCTAAAGTCCAGGTGGAAATGGCCAAAAAACAGATGGTGGTGAGTAAAATATAGGTGGTAAGAAAGTAAACTGGTTCTTTAGGCATGTCTTTTAAAATGGTAGAATAAATGGCCAGACAATATAAAATAGCTTTAGGGTTAAAAAATTGGAGATAAATACCCTTTTTAAAATCAAAGAGAATTTTATTTTCTGTTTTTAGTTCATAATTTACCTTTAAGGTCTGAACACTTAAATATAAAATATAAATAGCCCCAAGTATTCCCAGGTAACTTTTGAAGCTTCCTAAAAAAGTTAAAAGCAGGGTAGAAAATAAAGAAGAAAGGATTAGGAGTAATAAAACCCCAAGAACGATGCCCAGAAGATAGGGTAAAGTTCTCTTATAGCCGTAATTTATACCCATAATGCTACTGCTTATATTGTTAGGGCCCGGGGTAAAGGAAGTTATAAGGGCAAAGCTAAGCAAGGTGGAAAAGGTTTCAAGCATTTTATTTAGTAAATAAATTTTTTAAATCTTGCGCAATTAAAAACAAGCAGGGAATAAGGAGCAGGGTAATAAAAGTGGCAATTAGAATTCCAAAGCCCAGGCTTATGGCCATGGGGATTAAAAACTGGGCTTGTAAGCTTTTTTCTAAAATCATGGGCATAAGTCCAGCAAAGGTGGTAAGGGATGTGAGAATTACTGCTCGAAAGCGCTTTTGTCCAGCTAAATAAGCTGCTTCAAAAGGCTTGTTTCCCTGTTGTTTTAGAAAGTTGGCTGCATCCACCAGTACCAGGGCATCATTTACAGCCACTCCTGCCAAGCCCACTATGCCAAACATACTTAAGATGCTTAAGTTAAAGCCTAAAAGCAAGTGCCCTAAAATAGCCCCTAAAATACTGAAGGGAATAGCAGTGATGATGATTAGGGGTTGGCCGTAGGATTTTAAGGGAATGGCCAGAAGCACATAAATAAGCATAAGGGCCAGGATAAAACTTTTAAAAATATCCTGCATGGATTCCTTTTGTTCTTTTCCTTCGCCAGCCCAGGACCAGGATAGGTCTGGATACTGGGCTTTTAATTCTGGCAAAAGGGTCTTGGCCAGGGTGTTTCTTAATTCATTGGCATTGTTTTTGGTTTCATCCACATCAGCAAAAACTGTGACCACCCGTCGGTTATTTACCCTTTTAATCTGGGAATAACTTTCAGCTAGTTTAAAGTCAGCCACAAAGCTTAAGGGAACGAATTTGCCCTGAGGGCTTTTTATCCACATTTGAGTAAGGGTTTGGGCAGAGAGTCTTTTTTTCTCCGGATAGATAACCCTTACTTTAACTTCATCTTTATCCCTTTGAAAGTTTAAGGCTTCTGCTCCATAAAAAGCTGCTCGTACTTCCCTGGCGATGTAATTGCTACTAAGTCCCAGATCCAGGCCTACGGGCTTTAATTTTAGCTGGAGTTCTTTTTTGCCCGGGATAAAGGAGTCTCCCACATCAAATACTCCAGGTATTTCTTTTAATTTGGCCTGAAACAGGTTGGATATTTTAACTAAGGTGTTGTAATCTGGATGGGATAAATCCAAGGACAAGGGATAACCAAAGGAAAAAAGGTCGCTGGAAAAGTTCAGGGTTTCTACTCCTGGTATTTCTCCCACCTGTTCTCGCCATTTGTTAGCTAAAAAGGCAGAGCTTATTTTGCGGTATTCATTGCCCAAAAGTTCTACAAAGATTTGGGCCACATTACCTCCTGATTGGCCGC
>LGER01000010.1 GCA_001507915.1 Desulfonauticus sp. 38_4375
TTTTAAAATGGCTACAAAGCTAGCCAAAACAAGATTTTTAAGGTTTAGTCAAGATAAATTTAGGTTTTTAGCTAAAAATTTATATTTTTTCTAAAAAAACTTTAGTGCCAACCTAAAAAAATCTTCTCCGCTTAAAGCCTCTGGCCTCACTTTAGGGTCCAGGTTTAATGATTCCAATTCTTCTTCTACTTTATATCCTAGATAATTATACAAAATCTTTTGCAGTTGTTTCCTTCTTTGCTGAAAAACCACTTTTAAACACTTTTGTAAAGACTTTTTTTCTCCTGTACTTATTTCAACTTGACGAGGATAAAAAACTAACACCGAAGAGTAAACTTTAGGAGGAGGAAAAAAAACTCCAGGAGGTACAGAAAAAAGAACTTTAGGTTTACTAAAAAACTGCAACCAAACACTTAACAAACCATATTGCTTGTTGCCTGGCTTAGCTACAATCCTTTCTGCCACTTCCTTTTGCACCATAAATACAGCTAGCTCATAACTAAAAAGTTCACCAAAAATATTCCACAGCAGCGGAGAAGCCACATTGTAGGGAAGATTACCTACCAATTTTAATTTTTTAAATCTATTTAAGCGTTTCCAGTCAAAAAATAGGCCATCTGCACAGATTAAGTTTAAAAAAGGTAATTCCTGCCTAAGCACTAAACAAAGATCCCAGTCCTTTTCCAGAGCAAAAAAATATCTATAGGGACTTTCTTCTAAAAGAAAAGTAAGTGCCCCCCTGCCCGGGCCTATTTCTAAAACAGTATCTTCTGGCTCTAGATTGAGGGCCTTTACGATTTTAGCACAAATATTTTTATCTTTTAAAAAGTGTTGTCCTAAACTCTTTTTAGGAAAATTAGGGGTTAGCAAGATTATATTTCTTCTCCAATCTCTTTTGGTTATACTTTTTTAAAACCTTTACAAAGATAAAATAAGTCAAAATAGCCGCAGGTAGCCCCAAAATAGCGCCACCTAAGCACATCATTCCAAAGACATCCCAACCAGCCTTTAATATCTCTTTCATTTCAAAGGAAGTTAAACTATAGGCAACTTCTCCTGGCCAAAAAAACTTCCCTACCAGATAAAAAAGATAATACAAAAAAGGGATATTTAAAGGATTGGAGACCCAAGTACCCAAAGCTGCAGCCAGTTTATTGCCTTTAACCAAAAAGGCCAAGCTTACTGCAGTCACTATTTGAAAAGGCACTATGGGTAAAAATCCCACAAAAACACCCAGAGCTAAACCCAGGGCCACTTTATGGGGATGCGCTCTAATTCTTAAAATCCTCAAATACCAATAGCGAACATACCTCTTCAATCTATAAAAAAGCGTACTCACCTCTTCCTCTGTTATTTGGGATAGAGAGGAATTAAGAAGATTTTCCAGGCAGGTCAAACAAAAATTAGGGTAAAGAATCCAGGGCCTGTTCAATAACTTCCAGGGGCGGGCGTCTGTTGATATCTTCTACATAAATCCAGCGAATAATCCCCTGCTTATCAATTAAAAACAAAGCCCTTTCTGCCACTCCATCGCCTCTAAGCACTCCATAAGTAGAAGCCACTTGACCGTGGGGCCAAAAGTCAGAAAGCACAGGGAACCATACTCCACCCATCTCCTTTACCCAGGCATAAAGAGTAGGTACATTATCCACACTAATACCCAGAATAACAGTATTATGTTGGTCAAAAATAAACTTAGTCAGATTATACCCTGGCCACTGATCCGAACACACTGGCGTCCAGGCAGCAGGCACAAAGGAAAGCAATACATTCTTCTTACCCCGAAAAGAAGAAAGGCGCACCTTTTTCCCTGAGATAGAAGGAAGCTCAAAATCAGGAGCCAGCTCTCCCACTTTGACCTTAAGCACACTATCACGCGGTTTTAGTTTACCCACCTGATAGATATTTAAGGCCTGGCTTAAGGAAAAAGCAGAGAAAAAAATCACCACACTAAGAAAAATTGTTTTTAATTTGAACATACAATTTCTCCCAATCCTGTAATTCTCCTGCATGCATATAAACAACCTGGAACCCCTTATCTGTTTTCTTTAACACAAAAAAATAGGGAGTACCTAAATTGCCAAAAAGCTCTAAAAAACGGTTTTGCTCATCCCAAAAAAGGGGAAATTCAATTTTAAAGGAGTTTCTAAAGACCTCTACTTCTCTTTTGGTATTCCCAATACCCAGGCCCAGCAAGGTCACTTTAGAAGCAGGAAAATCTGCTCTTAGTTTGGCATAGAGTTTATTGACCACAGGAGCATCTTTCTGGCAGTGGGGACAATACATATTAAAAATCTGCACTACCACCACTTTGCTTTCAATCTCATCCAGGCTTTTAAACTGGTAAGCAGGGTCAAGCCCGTTTTCTAAAGAAAGGTTAGGGAAAATCTCCCCCCTTTCCCAGGCATAACTATTGACTGGAAGCAACCCCAAAAGTAGCAAAACTAAAGCAAAAAACTTACGCGCCATCAAGACTAAAACCTCCTTTACCCATAGCCCATCCTTCTGGGTCTTCATAGTAATAACTTAAATCAGAAAGCAAAATATAATGCATTTTTTCTTCCTGGACCATTTTAGTTAAAAACTCTTTTACCACTGCACTTTGGGCTTCCTGTAATTTCTGGGAATAAAAATCCACCAAATTCAATTCAAATTCTATCCCCATATCCAGAGCTTCTAACTTCTGGGCACATACGCTTTTTTTATCTTTATACTTTTTTACTAGGTTCTGAAAAACCTCATTGGGAGTTGGCTCAAAGGGACATTCCCTGCAAACCACTTCCACCTCTATCCCTTTCTCCAGTTTGGCCACTATTTCCTTAATCCTCTTTATATGCTTTAGCTCTTCATCCCTAAGTAAGGTAAAAACTTCTCTGGTATAGGGGTCATTACATTTTTCTAACATGCTGGCATAAAAATTATATCCCCTTTCTTCCATTTCCAGGGCTTTACAAAACCACTTTTGTAACTCTTGCATCTTTTACTCCTGCAAAATTTTTAAGTTAACTTAGAGATAGCTTCCAAAACTTCCTCATAATCTGGCTCCTGGGCTACTTCTGGAACCAGCTGGCTATAAACCAGATTCCTCTGGCCATCCAAAACAAAGATAGCTCTGGCCAACAAACGCAAATCCGCAATTAACACCCCTAAGGCCTTGCCAAAGGAAGCATAACGATAATCTGAATAGGTATGCACCTTTTGTCCTTCTAATTGACCACACCAGCGCTTTTGAGCAAAGGGTAAGTCCATGCTAACAATGGCAATCTCTACCTTGGAACTGAGCTTGCTGGCCTCAGCATTAAAGCGCCTTGCTTCTAAATCACAAACAGGCGTATCCAGAGAAGGAACACTGACCAAGACCAGAATTTCAGACCCAAAATCCTCCAGCTTAACTTCCTTAAGGTCATTGTCCACCACTACAAAGGAAGAAACCTTTGTACCCACAGAAGGAAAAGTGCCTTCCAGTTCAAAGGGAGTTCCCTGTAAAGTCACTTTTGTCATTATCCTCTCCTTTTGCTATTTTTAAAACTATATAAGCCAAAACCATCCTCTCAGTAAAGAGGAGAAACAAAAAAAAAGAAAAAACAAAAAAGCCCTTAAGGTGAAATCCTTAAGGGCTTTTTTTCCTGGTGCCGGGGGCGAGACTCGAACTCGCACGGACCGAAGTCCACTGGATTTTGAGTCCAGCGCGTCTACCAATTTCACCACCCCGGCGAAGAGTTTCTTTTCTATCCAAAGCCTAAAAAAAGTCAAGTTCATTTTTTGCTCCTCCTAAAGCAGGTACCCCCTTTTCTCTAAACCTTTTCCCTTTTACAGAGCAAACCATTTGACAAAAAAACTATTTTTTTTAGAATGGATTTAAACTGGAAAAAATTCTCAGGGAGAAACAAATGGATTTAAAAGAAATCAAAGCAAAACTGGAAAAAGAATTAAAATTAAAAAAAGAAATCATAGAAGATCTCCTGGAAAAATATAAAGAAAACACAGAAAAAGAGCTAAAGGAAATCAAGCAAAAAATAAAAGAAGCAGACCTTTCCCAGGCTAAAAAATTATTACATAAACTAAAAGGCACTTCCTTTAACCTGCGCTTAAATGACCTGGGTGAAATGGCAGCTAATTTGTACAAAAAAATAGAAAGTTTAGACCCTGAAGAGATAGATAAAAAACTTTTGGAACTGGAAGAAAAATTTAAAAAACTTTTTCAAAAGGCAAAAGATTAAATCTTAATGACTGAGAGTAAAGTTTTAATTGAAAATTTGCTGCAAAAATTATCTGAAGTAAAGACTTTTGCAGATTTAACGCAATTAACCACTTCTTTTTTCCTGAAGTTACTGCAGGCCAAAGCCGGAGCTTTTTTCCTTTACCAGCCCCACATTAAGTCGCTCCAGGCCATTTACCATATGGGATTTGATTCTCTTCCTCCTCAACACCTCCATTTTTTACCCTTCAGGGGGTCTTTAAGCGGAAAAGCTCTGGCCCAAAAACAAATAGCCCTGCACAAGATAAAAGAAACTACAGATAATAGTTTATTTGCTCCAGCCTTGGATTTTTTGCGGCAGGAACGCATTACCTTTGCTCTCTACCTCCCTCTTTATTTTTATGACAAGCCCTTAGCTACCATTAACCTCTATTTTTTAAAAAAGCCCCAAAGAATAGATTTTAAGCTCTTAAATAACATAAGTCAGATGACGAGCCTGGCCCTAGGCAGCCTGAAAGAACTGGAACGCAAACAAAGAGAATTAAAAGCTCAAAATCTTAGTTTAAAAAAATTAAGGCAGAAAAATTTTTTACTTAACTTTGTCCTGGCTAAAAATAGTCTTTTTACCTGCCTATACTTTACCAAACAAAAAACATTTTTCCCCGAGCAAAACTGGATTGAACATTTTAGCTCTCTTGCCAGTTTTTCTCTGGAGCAATTTTTTAATTTCATCCACAAGGCAGAGCAAGAAGAAGTAAAAAAACAAGTACTTTCTTTTTTAGCTTCAGAAAAAACAGAATTAACCATTGAATATAGGGTTAAGGTAAAAAAGTACTGGTATTGGGTCCAGGAATCCTGGTTAAAAGAAAGCAAGGAAAAGATTATCCTGTTAAGAAAGGATACAACCAAAGAAAAACACTATACAATTACCGCCCAGCTCCTTTCCAGTCTTATTACCCAGTTTAAACCAGAAGTATCCCTAGAAGACTATTTATACAGGATATACGAAGAAATAAATAGGCACTTGAAGAGCAAAAACTTCTTTGTGGCTCTAGTTGATGAAAACAAAGATAAACTCATATTTCCTGTCTTTATTGATGAAAAAGATAAAATCTATGAAATAAAAAACATAAGCAATCCTCAAACCCAAAGTCTGGCTCTAGTTGTTATCAGGCGTCAAAAACCCCTTTTTTTAAAAGAAGAGCATAAAAAAATCCTCCAGGAAAAAGGTGTCCTGGGTTGGGTGGGCACTTCTTCCAAAATATGGATAGGAGTCCCTCTGATAGTACAAAATAAAGCCATTGGTGCTCTGGTAATCCAGGACTATGAAGACCCTGAGTATTTTACGGTCAAAGAGTTAAAAATTTTAAAGTCTATTTCTCACTATGTAGCCCTGATTATAGAGCATAAAAAGAATTTAGAACATATTCACCATACGCAAAAAAAATTAGATGTAGCCATTAGTGGGGGCAAAGTAGGGCTCTGGGAAAGGAACCTTAGCACCGGCAAACTCACCATAAACCAAGAGTATGCCCAGATGTTGGGCTATACCAAAGAAGAATTGGAGCAATTAAAAGACCCCTTTTGGGACCTGCTCCACCCAGAGGACACCTCTAAAATAATAGCAAATGATAGCAAACTCCTTAAAGGAGAAACTTCCTTTTCAGAAACAGAAGTGCGTTTAAAGGCCAAGGATGGGACCTGGCGCTGGATTTTATCCCGGACTGTTTTAGGGGAAATAAGTGAAGATAATAAACCTCTAACCCTTGTAGGTACACACATAGATATTCATAAACTAAAAGAAGCGGAAAAAAAAGAACAAGAATTACAACAAAAGCTTTTTCAAAAACAAAAGCTAGAGTCCCTGGCTACCCTGAGTACAGGCATTGCCCATGATTTTAACAACCTTTTGCAGATACTTAGCAACAACCTCAAAAAACTAAGCAAGGAACTACCCAAGTACCATAAAAACCTTGATTATCTCTTACAAACCTGTTTGCGAGGTCAAAACCTCGTTAAACAAATCTTTAACTTTCTGGCAGAAGAAAAGGAAAAGTTTATTCTTTTCAACTTAAGCCAGCAAATTGAAAAGTCTTTAGATATGTTTCAGGAGCTTATTCCCAGAGAGATTACTCTGCAAAGAGAGATTGAACCAGACCTTTACCTGCTAGGAGACCCTTCCCTTATAGAGCACGCCCTGTTTAACCTTCTTAAAAACAGCAAAGAAGTATTAAGTTCTAATGGGCTTATTAAAGTAAAATTATCTGCCCAGGAGGATAAAGTTTTACTCCAGGTAGAGGACAATGGGCCAGGGATACCTCCAGAAATTCAAAATAAAATCTTTGACCCCTTTTTTACCACCAAAGCCATTGGCCAGGGCTCAGGCCTGGGGCTTGCCTCGGTCTACGGCATTGTTAAAAAACATGGGGGAAATATCTCCCTTCACTCTAGGCCAGGAGAGGGCACTACCTTTATTTTGAGCTTTCAACTAGCCTCTGGCCTACAGGAACCAGCTAATTTTAAACAAAGCTGGAACCAGCCTGCCTTTACCCGCCAACCACTTATTTTAGTAGTAGAAGATGAATCCATGATTTTGGAAGTGACCAGAGAATTCTTAGAAGAACATAATTTTAAAGTGCTCACCGCCCAAAATGGCAAGGAAGCTGTGGAAATGGTTCCTAAACACCCTCATCTGGATTTAGTACTTCTGGACCTGGGCTTGCCTGAACTCAGGGGAGAGGAAGTAGTAGAGAAAATTAAAAATTTAAATTTTCAAGGCAAGATATTGCCCACCTCTGGCTATCTAAACCACCCCTTTGCCCAGAATCCTCAGCAATATGGCCTGGCTGGATTTATGGGCAAACCTTATGACTTAGACCAGCTTTTGCAAAACATCTATCAGGTTTTACAAACCTAGCCCAGCTTGACACCTTTTCTAACCTTACCTAACATCAATAAAATTAACCAGAAGGAGGAAGTTATATGGCCAAAGAAGAAGCAATTGAAATGGAAGGAGTAGTAGAAGAAGCCCTACCCAACGCCATGTTTCGCGTAAAGCTGGACAATGGACACGTGGTCTTAAGCCACATCTCAGGGAAAATGCGTAAATACTATATTCGTATTTTACCTGGAGACAGGGTAAAGGTAGAACTATCTCCCTATGATTTAACCAGGGGTAGAATCACCTATAGGTTTAAATAAATGTCTGAAATTGACCTACACACTCACTCCACAGCCTCTGATGGCACTTACCAGCCCAGAGAGCTTGTACACTTAGCCCAGACCACAGGACTTAGAGCCATAGCCCTAACTGACCACGATACAGTAAGTGGCCTGGCTGAGGCTTTAGAGGCAGGAAAAGAGCATTACCTGGAAGTTATTCCCGGATGCGAGTTAAGCGTCCAGTTTAAGGGAGTAACCCATATCCTGGGCTTATATCTAAATCCCCAGGCAGAAATTTTACAAAGGGAACTGCATTATCTGCGCCAAAAAAGACACCAACGAAATAAACTCATTGTGGAAAAGCTAAACTCCCTGGGCCTGGACATTACTTATGCTGAAGTCCAAGCCAAGGCCAAGGGAAGTGTGGGCAGGCCTCATTTAGCCCAGGTATTGATAGAAAAAAAAGTGGTTAACTCTGTGCAGGAAGCCTTTGATTCCTACCTGGGACCCAAGGGCAAGGCCTTTGTGCCCAAAGAAAAATTCACTCCCCAAAAAGCCATTGAAATCTTAAAAAAGGAAGGGGCTAGCGTCATTCTAGCTCATCCCTTTTCCCTAAATTTAGACCTGGAGGAATTAGCCAGGGAATTAAAAAAATTAAAAGACTGGGGTTTAGACGGTTTAGAAGTTTTTTATACAGAACATTCTCCCAGCTTAACCCAGGAATATCTCAGTCTGGCTAAAAAGCTAGACCTGATACCCACTGGTGGGTCAGACTTTCATGGACAGGTAAAACCAGATATTTTCCTGGGTGTAGGCAAGAACAACTTGCACCTACCCTATTCCCTTTTAGCCAATCTCAAAGAACAACGCTCAAAACAAGGACTCCCCTGCTAATGTTTAGACCAGAGCTTCTCTGCCCTGCTGGAGATGAAGAAAAGTTTTTCACAGCCCTAACCTATGGAGCTGATGCCCTTTACCTGGGAGGAGAAGAATTAAGTCTAAGGGCCAAAACCAAAGGCTTTTCCCTTCAGAACCTTTCCTCTTTTATCCAGATTGCCCATAACCAGCAGGTAAAGGTCTATTTTTGCCTGAACATCCTGGCCCAAGAAAAGCACCTGCCGCAAGTACAAGCTTACCTGGAACAATTAAAAGCCACAGAAGTAGATGGCCTAATCATTGCTGACCCGGGCGTAATTAGTTTGGCCCAGAAAATAGCTCCACACATTCCCATCCATTTAAGCACCCAGGCCAATACTTCCAACAGTGCCAGCATCCTCTTCTGGCAATCCCAAGGGGTAAAAAGGGTCAACCTGGCTCGAGAATTAGACCATAGACAAATAGCCCAAATCAAAGCCCAAGTGGGAGAAAGGGTAGAATTAGAAGTTTTTGTCCACGGAGCCATGTGCATGGCTATTTCTGGGCGCTGTTTTTTAAGCAGCTATCTCAATCAGCGCTCTGCCAATCTGGGACTGTGCACCCATCCCTGTCGTTTTGAATACAAGCTAATAGAAAAGACCCGGGAACAAGAACTTTTTGAAGTACAGGAAGAAGAATTTAGCAAAATTTTGGCCAGTGAAGATCTGGGACTAATAAAATATCTGAACTGGTTTAAAAAAAAGAAAATCCATTCCTTAAAAATAGAAGGCCGCAATAAAACCACTTCTTATCTGGCAAGAACTGTAGATGCCTACAAAACAGCCCTCTTGGATTTAGAGAAAAAGCAATTTTCTTTGCCCCGTTATTATAGCTACCTGGAGCCAAGTTTAACCAGGCCCTTAAGTACGGGTTTTTTTCTCTCTCAAAGAAAAATCTTACTTCACCCTTTGGCCCAAAAAAAAGCCATCCTGGGCCAGGTGGCTGAATCTATAGATTCCAATACTTACACCCTAAAGGTAAAATCCCGCTGGGATACTACTAAAAAGGTAAACTTACTCTTGCCCCGCCTAAAAAAAATCACCCTTGAACCTAAGGATTATGCCCTGGAAAAAGAAAATGGCGAAAGGGTTAGCCTGGCTCATCCTGGCTTAACCTATGTATTTAAAACCGACTCTCCCTACCTAGCTCCCCATCTTTTGCTGGAAGAAGTATAAGCCCACTTCTTCTTCTAAGAGTTTTTTGGCTTCTAAAAAGGAACACCCCTCTTGCCTTGCCACTGCTTTAATGTCTTCTGCCTCTATTCTCCATTGCTTTTTATCTGGCAGTTGAAAACACTTTAGCCTTACTTCTCCATAAGAGGTGCTTACCTTCTCTATCCATCTTTTTATCACCACTCTCCTTTCTAAGCGAATTCTAACCCCCAGGGTAAAGGTGGTTTTAAAAAAAAGGGATTGGATAGGAGCCAGTTTGTCTGGAGGGCAAAGCACCTGTAACAACCCTCCTGGCCTGTTTTTTTTCATTAGACCTGGCAAAAAGAGTACATCCAAAGCACCTGCTTGAAGAAAAGTATTAAAAACCTCCCCCAGTTCCTCGCCTGAAAGGTGGTCCACATTGCTTTCCAGAAGGTAAACCTCCTCCTCTTCTAAAGCCATTTCTTCTTCCAACAAAAAACACCTCAGGCCATTAAAACCCTTATCCCAGGTGCCAAAGCCAACTCCCTGGGACAGCAAAGTCCCTTGCGGAGCTTTAGAAAATCCATCTACCACCCAATCCAGTAAAAGAGCGCCTGTAGGGGTTATGGCTTCAAACTCCAAGAACCTTCCAGAAAAAGGCTTTCCCTGCAAAAGCGCAAGGGTGGCAGGAGCAGGCAAAGGTACTTTACCATGGCCTATCTCCACTTCTCCCTGCAACCAGGGTAAAGGACTGGCCATAACTTTATCTACTCCCAGCTTTTCTATTCCACCCAAAGCCAGCACCAAATCCACCAGGATGTCTTCTCCGCCAAGCTCGTGGAAATGCACCTCTTCTGGTTTTTGGGAGTGAATTTTAGCTTCTATTCTGGCCAGTTTAAAAAGAGCCTCTTTTACTGTGGTAAAGAGCTCAGGAGAAAGCTCTAAGGAAGAAAGTAAGTCCAGCAAGTCCCTTAGTTTTCTATTTTTGTGGGTTTTCGCCAATCTAATTTCTAACTTTTTACCCAGAACTCCTTCTCGACTAAAATTTTTAAACTCTATTTTTACTTTTAATTTCTGCTCTAAAGAGCTTACAAGGTCAGAAAAATCCACCTCCATATCTGCTAAAGCAGAGACCAGCATATCTCCGCTAATGCCCCAGCTAAGGTCCAGAAAAAGTACTCTTTTACAGGCCATAATTTGCACTCATACTAACCAGATCCACAAACTTCTGCAGATAGTTTAATCTTTTTTTCAACAACTTCTTTTCCTCTTTGGGCAGTAAGTGGGGGTTTAAAAAATTGATTTCTCCCTTTTGCTCTAGTGCCTGTCTTAAACGCTTGGCCTGGGCCCATTCCCAGAGGTTTTGCAACTCCTTTCCCATCTTTTCCTCCACATGCCCTTTTTGAATTAAAAAGGAAAGCCTCTCTAAAGTATGGGCCTTTACAAAGCCATATTTCAGGCTAAGTAATCTCGTAGCATTGATGAGGTGGGCCAAAATACTTTTTTTAAGGTTAATTCCCCGTTCTTCACCTTTTTTTTCCAGAATAAAATTCCCCAAAAAACTCAAAGGGACACGGAATTGTAAAATTTCTTCTACCAATAATCTCCAGATAACCGGGTGTTTTCGAATAGTTTCTAAAACTTCTGTACGCAACTGAAAAATCTTTTCTTTTTCTCCATATAAGGGCTTAAAATCCAAAATAAGTCCTGACTGCCAGGGTCCCCTTTCCTTAGGGTTTTCTAACCAAAATAAAATTTTCCTTTTCCACTCCTCAAGGGTGCCTCTCCACTTTTCTTCAGAAATCATCACCTTGCCAGGACAAAGAGGTAAACCTGCACCATCTAAAGTCAGAACTATCCTCTGACAAACCTCCTCTAACTGGGCCTCATCCAGTTTTTCTTTTGGTAAAACCAGACCATTATCCTGATCTGAACCCAGGACTTGCTCTCCTCGTCCCCCTGAACCAAATTCTAAAAACACACATTTCTTCAACCAGGGAAACCTTCTGGCAAAATAATTACAGACCTCTATAGCCAGGGCCTCGTTAAACCTGGAAATAGCCAGACTTACCTCTCTAGCACTTTTGCCCTCTTCTAATAACTTTATCACCATGGACTGACGCCAGGCTCTAATTTTTTTGAGTCGTCCACTTTCTAAAAGAAGGGCTAAATCTTTACGCTCGGTTAAAACCATCGCTTCTTTCCCTGGCTAAACGGATTTTTTTTTACCTTAAAAGGAGCATATTCACTCCTAACGGTCAAGGAGTATTTCCCCTTCCATTCACCGAAAGAATATAGACTTTTTTATTGATTATTATAATTTAAATGCATCTTTAATGTTTTAAGTCTTGTTTCAGGAGGTTTACCATGTCTAATGTTCAAAAAATAAGAAAAAAACAGCTCAACTTTGCTCTTAAATTTGGCATTCCCTACTTTCTCTTTGTTATTGTAATGTATCTAGCTGTATATATTGGCAAAGAAACTATTATCAAGATAAAAATATTTTCTTTGCCCCTACATTACTTCCTGGTAGCTATTTTTATTTACCCTCTTACCTGGTTAATTTTTGGCTTTTATGTAAAAAAAGCCAATGAAATGGAAGATAATCTGGAAAAAATAGAAGGAGAAGAATAATGGAATTAGGGTATCAGGTTCCCATTACAGCCTTAGTTTTAATTGGCCTTATGCTGGCCTTTACAGTGGTTACCACCTGGATGTTTCGCATCCAAAAAACTTCTGCTGATTATTATCTGGCAGGCAGAAAAGTAAATAGTTTTATCAATGCCTCAGCCATTTCCAGTGATTATTTAAGCGCTGCCTCCTTTTTGGGAGTAGCAGGCATAGCCTTTTTAAAAGGTTTTGATGGCATCATTTATGCCTTTGGTTTTTTTGTGGGTTATGTTGCTCTGCTCTTATTTTTAGCCTCTCCTTTAAGAAAATTTGGAAAATATACTGTGCCTGATTTTGTTTCTGAACGCTTTCACTCCAAAACAGCCAGAGTTTTAGGCGTAGTTGGAGTACTTTTTGTCTCCCTCTTTTATATGGCTCCTCAGATGCTTGGCGCTGGCAAGGTAATGGGCTTGCTCTTAAACATGGAATATAAAACAGCTATTGTGGTGATTGCCATCATCATTACCTTATACGTCTCCATTGGCGGAATGAAAGGCACCACCATAAATCAGTTGGTTCAGTTCTGGATTCTTTTTGGTGCTATGTTTTTACTTGCCTTTATTCCCTTTGTACTCAAAGGCTATACCTATACGGATATTATCAACTTTTTACACTCCTTAAACCAACCAGAGCCCTTAAAAGACACCACCTTTGTGGGCGCCAGTTATACTGCACCTGGCTTTTGGCTCACCAATCTCAAGGATACCTTTTCCCTGCTCTTGGCCCTTATGTTTGGTACAGCAGGTCTTCCCCATATCTTGGTACGCTTTTATACAGCCCCAGATGGCAAGGCTGCCAGGCGTACAGTTATTTATGTACTTATGTTAATAGGCCTTTTTTACATCTTATCTCCTTATGTAGGGCATGTGGTCCGCTATGTGTACATGCAGGCAGAGTCCTTAAACTTACCCAAGTACCTTACCTACTGGCTGGCTCAAAACGGTAAAAACTTAGCTGTACCAGTAGCTGGTTCTTACTTTGGCGGGCAAATACTTTTAGGTATTGTGGTGGCAGGCGCTTTTGCAGCTATTTTATCCACAGTAGCTGGTCTGATTATTGCCTGTGCAGGTGCCATTGGCCACGATTTGGTGGTAAACATATTTAACCCCAATATGCCCGAAAAAAACAGAGTGCGCATTGCCAGGCTTTCTTCCTTAATCATAGGTCTTCTGGGAATTCCTTTGGGATTTATTGCTGAAAACTTACAAATTGCTGTTCTGGTGGGTCTGGCCTTTGCCATTGCAGCTTCTACCTTTTTCCCTGTTCTGGTTATGGGGGTATGGTGGCCCAAAATGACCAAAAATGGAGCTATTGCTGGCCTTTTGACCGGTATTGTTGGTTCTTTTATCATGATTTTGGGCAAATCTTACCTGCCTTCTATCTTACAATTTAAAAACCCAGGCGGCTTTGTTATGCTTTTGACCTTTTTAAACATCATTCTCTTTTCCAAGCTGGAATTGGCCCAAAAAGGTGAAAAGGCCCTGCCTCCTGATGTGGAAGAAATAATGGGAGTATTACACGGCCCAGAGAAAAATTAAAAAGGGTTGCCTTAAGCATGGATAATGGTTAGACTTTTCTGTATAAAAAATTAAGTTAAACCAGAAGGAGGAAACTAATGTTAATCAAAGACTGGATGACCAAAGAAGTAATCACTGTTACTCCAGATACTTCCATGCTTAAGGCTTCTAAAATATTAAAAGAGCACAATATTCGCAGGCTCCCGGTTATTGACGAACAGGGAAAATTAATAGGCATCGTTACTGATAGAGATATTAAAGACGCCTCTCCATCCAAGGCCACGACTCTGGATGTTCACGAACTTTATTATCTGCTTTCAGAAATAAAAGTAAAAGATATTATGACCCCCAATCCCATTACCATCAATGTAAATGATACCGTAGAAAAGGCAGCCATAACCATGCTCAAGAAAAAAATTGAAGGCATGCCTGTAGTAGATGAGGACGAAAAGGTTGTGGGTATCATCACAGACACAGATGTTTTCAAAGTCCTTATTGACATTACTGGTGTATATCTGGGCGGCATTCAAATGGGATTTACCCTGGAAAATAAACCCGGCACCCTCAAAGCCGTTTTAGAAGTTTTAAAACAACATAATGCTAGAATTACAAGTATTTTAAGTTCTTATGAAAAACCAGTCCCTGGGAAAAGACAGGTATTTATTCGCATTCAAGATATGGAAAAATCTGAAGAAAACAAACTTAAAGAAGAACTGGAAAAGAATTTTGAACTCCTTTACTGGATAAGGGACCATGTAGCTTAAACCAAACAAGGGAAAGCCCAGGGCTTTCCCTTGAAAAAGTTAATATGGATTTTCTTCCCCTTCTTTCCACAGGCTCTCTTTTTCATTTACCCTTAGAACAGATAGCTTCTATAGGCCAAAAAGCTGGATTTAGGGGCCTGGAACTTATCTTAAATACTCCAGAACTAACCCAGGACCTGGAAAGGTTAAAAAAAGTAAATTCCCTTCTTCCCATTCGAAGTATCCATGCTCCCTTTCGCAATTGGAGTCTTTGGGGTGGTTATTTAAAGGCCCTGGAAAAGACCATAAATCTGGGACAAAAGCTAGAAAGTGTCCAAAACATTACCCTTCATCCTCCCTTACTACGCCTGGGACACCTGGGACATTTCTGGTGGTTTACTAAAAGCAAAAACTTACCTCAGGATTTAAACTCCTCTCTTCCCCTTTCCCTGGAAAACCTGCCCACCATGGAAAAAGATCCCTTAAATCATAAAGGCTTTTCTACCTATTTAAAGTTATGCGCAGAAAAAAAACTTTTTCTCACCCTGGATGTCTGTCATTTGGGAGTAAGTAAGGAAAATATTTTAAAGGCCTTAAAAGTAATCTTTGCAGAATGTTTTACTGCTCTAAAAAATATCCACTTTTCTGATGCCAGGGGACTAAAGGAACACCTTTTTCCTGGCCAGGGAGACTTGCCTCTAAGCCAATTTATAACTAAACTAAAGAAATACAATTATAAAGGCTTACTTACTCTGGAAGTAGGCCCTGCCTGTTTGCCAAAGCAGGAAGAAGAGATTATAGCAAAATTAAAATCTTTTTTAAACCAACTTTAAACCTCAAAAGGAGTTCTTATGCCGAACAAAGATATTGTTCTTTTTGCTTTAAGCACCTGTATACACTGCAAAAACACTAAAAAATTCCTGGACCAAAAAAAGGTTGATTATGATTGCATCTATGTGGACCTGCTGGAAGGAGAGGAAAGGGAAAAGGCCATTGAGGAAATCAAAAAATACAATCCAGACCTATCTTTTCCCACTTTGGTAGTTTTATCCAATGGCAAAGTAGTGGTGGGGTTTCAAGAAGATAAAATTAAAGAAGTTTTGGGATGCTAAAATGCAGGTTAAAGACCTATATGCTTTTTTAAAGCAAACCCAAGAAAAGCAAGGTTACTATTTTAATCCTGACCAGGAGATGGTAGAGCAACTTCTGGAAAGTCTTTTAACCAACAAAAAACGCTATGGTTACATGGCCTGTCCCTGCCGTCTGGCTTCTGGCAACTACGAGCTGGATAAAGACATTCTCTGTCCCTGTGTTTACCGGGAGGCAGATGTCAGGGAATATGGAAGTTGCTTTTGTGGACTTTATGTTTCTAAAGAAGTAGTTGAAGGCAAAAAACAACTGGAAGTGGTGCCAGAAAGAAGACCTGCTTCCAAGGTATTAGCAGCATTAAATAAAAATTAACCCAAGGAGGCTTTATGTTAAAAAACAAAGTCCAAGAAGTATTGGATAAAATTCGTCCCAATCTCCAGGCTGATGGAGGGGACGTAGAACTGGTAGAGGTTACAGATGACGGTATTGTCAAGGTGCGTTTAACTGGCGCCTGTCATGGCTGTCCCATGTCTCAACTAACCCTTAAAAATGGTATTGAAAGGCTTTTACTCAAAGAAATCCCTGCCCTTAAAGGTGTAGAGGCTGTTTAGTTTACTTTTTGTACAAAGTCTTTTAAGCGGGCTTTACAGCCCGCTTTTTTGTTTTTTCAAATGCCAACACAGGAGGAAATAAATGACAGTGGTTACTCGTTTTGCTCCCAGCCCAACCGGGTATTTACATATTGGAGGCGCAAGGACAGCGCTTTTTAGTTATCTTTGGGCCCGCAAAAACCAGGGAAAATTTATCCTGCGCATAGAAGATACAGACCAGGAACGCTCCACCCCAGAAATGACCCAGGCTATTCTGAAGGCCATGGAATGGTTGGGCTTAGAATATGAGGAACTCTATTTTCAAAGTAAACGCCAGGAAATCCATCAGGAATACATAGATAAACTGGTGGCTGAAGGTAAGGCCTACTGGTGTGAATGTTCACCCGAAGAAGTGGAACAGATGCGCCAGGAAGCCATGGCCAAGGGATTAAAGCCCAAATACAACGGCAGATGCAGAGAAAAAAACTTAGGCCCTGGTCCTGGTAGAGTGGTACGCCTGAAAGCTCCTCTGGAAGGAGAAACTTCTTTTGTGGACCTGGTTAAAGGTAAAATCAGCGTTCAAAACCAGGAACTGGACGATTTAATCTTACGCCGCTCTGATGGTACACCCACTTATAACCTGGCAGTAGTAGTGGATGACCTTACCATGGGTATCACCCATGTCATTAGAGGTGATGACCACGTAAACAATACCCATCGCCAGATTTTAATCTACAAGGCCTTAAATGCACCTATTCCCCAGTTTGCCCATGTGCCTATGATTCTGGGACCAGACAAGAAAAAATTATCCAAACGCCACGGCGCTCTTTCTGTCATGGTGTACAAGGAAATGGGGTTCTTACCTGAAGCCCTGCTAAATTACCTGGCCAGATTGGGTTGGTCTTATAAAGACCAGGAAATCTTTTCCAAAGCAGAACTTATAGAAAAGTTTAGCTTAGAAAACTTGAGCAAATCTCCCAGTGTCTTTGACACTGAAAAGCTTCTCTGGTTAAACAGCCACTATATCAAAGAAAGCTCCAGGCAAAGACTGGCTCAACTTCTACTGGAGTTTTTGCAACCAGAAGGCTTTAATCCTTCTCTTGCGTATCTGGAAAAGATAGTGCCCCTGTATCAACCACGAGCCAAAACCCTAAAAGAAATGGCTGAACAAATGCACTTCTTTTTAAAAGAGGCTAAAGAGCTTGACTATGACGCAAAGGCAGTGGAAAAGTTCCTAACCCCTGAAGTTATCCCTCACTTGCAAAAGATAAGGGAAAAAATTGCAACTCTCACAAATTTTGAGCAAAAAGCCTTGGAAAATATCTTTGCAGCTTATCTGGAGGAAAACCAGTTAAAATTCAAAGTCATAGCCCAGCCTTTAAGGGTGGCGCTTACTGGCCAAACTGTAAGTCCAGGTTTATTTGAAACCATGGAAGTTCTGGGCAAGGAAGAAGTCTTAAACCGTTTACAAAGGGCCTTGGAACTGGCTACCTAAAGACATGGATATTCTCTTACAGCAAAAACGCAAAAACCAGCTTATTTTAATGGTTTTGCTCTTTATTCTTTTGGGATTTCTCCTACTTCTCCTTACCTGGAGAAATCTCACTTTGCAGAAAAAAGCTATCTATCAGCATTTAAAGCTGGCCTCCAGTTCCATCAGCAGGGGTATTGAAGCCTCTCTTTTTCGAGGCATGATGTTTATGGGGGGAAGGATGATGGGAGAGCAAATGATGAGACATCATCCACCCCTTCCCTTTTTACGACCCAGGGCCAAAGAAATTCTGGAAGACTTGGTAAAAGAAGGTGATGTATTGGCCATTATTCTGGCGGACAATCAGGGACACATCCTGCCTATTTTCAGGGACAACAAGCTACAAACTCCTTTAAAACAAATCCTTCAGGGGCCTTTTCAGGAAGCAGAGTTTAAAATCCTTTCCTTTAACCAGCACTATCTGGCAGTTTTTAGTCAACAGACCCGTATTCCAGTAAGCTCTTTTTTTCCAGAACAAACCCATGACTTTTCTGCTCCTCCACCTAAAAATTACCTTCTTTTGGTTCTGGATGCTACTCATCATCTGGTCCTCTATCAAAAATTCCAGAAAACCCTCTTTATGCAAATAGGTTTTTTGATTTTACTGGCCATTTTTCTTATCACCATTACCACAGCTTATCTTAGAAGGCAGGAAAAGAGTGAGCGCCTGGCCAGTCTGGAAACCTTTCACTCCAAATTACTGGACAATCTGCCAGATGGTTTACTTACCATTGACCAGAAGGGAATCATTAACGCTGCTAACCCTGCCCTAAGTAAAATCCTGGATTCTCCTCTAAAGGAAATTATTGGCCAGCCTTTAGCCCGCTTTTTTGACCCTGAGTTTCCCAGCCAACAGTGGAAAGAACTGGAACTAGGCACAAAAAAATTAGAAATCCTCAAGGTGCCTTTAAGTGGAGAAGAGCTTTTTCTCTTAAGGGACCGAACTGAAATAAAAAAAATGGAAGAAGAGCTTATTCAAAACCAGAACCTGGCCACCATTGGCCGTTTTGCCACAGGCATGGCCCATGAAATCAGAAACCCTTTAAACGCCCTCAAAGGTTTTGCCCAATTTTTTGCCCAAAAATTTGCCCAGGAAGAGCCTGCCAAAACCTATGCTAAGACCATGGTTCAAGAAGCAGACCGTTTGAATCGAGTCATAACCGACCTCCTTACCTTTGCCAAACCGCAAAAAATAGAAAAAAGAGTATTTTCGCTAAAACCCTTTCTGGAAGAAATCTTGCGCTTGCTTCAGTTTGACTTGCAAAACAAAAACTTAAACTTTAAACTAGACTTAAAAGTAGAAACTATTAAGGCAGACCAGGACTCCTTAAAACAGGCCTTAATCAACCTGCTTTTAAATAGCATCCAGGCCTCTAAACCAGAAGGAATCATTGAAATAGCAGCAGAAAGGGTAAGGGAACAGATTTGTTTAAAAATAAAAGACTATGGCCAGGGAATGACTAAAGAAGAATTAAAAGAGGCCTTTACGCCCTTTTTTACCACTAAGGAGCAAGGTACGGGCCTGGGTCTAGCCATTGTGCAACAAATAATCACCAGACATGAAGGCCAAATTAAAATTAATTCTTTGCCTGGAAAAGGAACAGAAGTAATTATTTATCTGCCCTATGAATAAAGAAGCTTTTATAGAAACAACTCCCTGCCTTTTAGTGGTGGATGACGAAGCTTCCCAGCGCCTTCTCATTAAGGCTGTTATGGAAGAAGAAGGCTGGCTGGTCAAAGAAGCCAGTAATGGACTAGAAGCACTAAATATCCTGGACCAGGAAAATGTGCAGGTAATTTTAGCTGACCTCAAAATGCCCAAGATGGATGGCTTGGAACTCCTGCACAAAGTACAAAGCATAGACTCTCACCTGCCTGTAATTTTGCTTACAGCCTTTGGCACAGTAGATTTGGCTGTAGAAGCCATGAAAAAAGGTGCCTTTGACTTTCTCACCAAGCCCACAGACATTGAGGAGTTAAAGAGTACTTTAAATAAAGCTTATACCTATTTTCTGGCCAGTTCTGAAAAATACGCCTCTGGCTTTCACCAGCAACTGGAAATCATTGGCCAAAGCAAAATCATGCAACAACTTATCCAGCTGGTAAGGCAGGTAGCGCCGTCAGAGGCCAATATCTTGATTACAGGAGAGTCTGGCACAGGTAAGGAACTGGTAGCCAATGCCCTGCACAAATTGAGTTTGCGAGCCAAAGAACCGCTCATCAAAGTAAACTGCGCCAGCTTGCCAGACAACCTTCTGGAATCTGAACTCTTTGGCTATGTAAAAGGAGCCTTTACTGGCGCCTACAAGGATAAACCCGGACGCTTTTTACTTGCCCACAAGGGAACCCTCTTTTTAGATGAAATTGGAGAAATGCCCCTCAATCTCCAGTCCAAGCTGTTAAGGGCCTTACAGGAAAAGACCATTGAGCCCCTGGGTGCTATTCACTCTGTACCTGTAGATGTGCGTTTTATTTGCGCCACCAACAAAGACCTCAAGCAAGAGGTGGAAAAGGGAAACTTTAGAGAAGACCTTTATTTTCGCATCAATGTTATTGAAATTCACTTGCCTCCCTTGCGGGAAAGAAAAGAGGACATTCCCCTGCTGGTCAATCACTTTTTAAAAAAGCTGGGGGACAAAAATCGCAAAAAAATCCACAAGGTCTCGCCAGAGTTTCTGGAGCAGCTCACCTATTATGACTGGCCAGGCAATGTGCGGGAACTGGAAAACATCCTGGAGCGCGCCATTATCCTCTGCCCTTCAGATACCCTGGAGGTCAACCAGTTGCCACCTCACCTTTTACCTCAAAAAAACTCCAGAGCCATCCAGGAAAACCTGGAAGAAGCAGAAAAAAAGGCCATTATTGAAGCCCTTAAAGCCAACAATGGCCATCGAGAAAAAACTGCCCAAGCCCTGGGCATTAGTCGTAGAACCCTGCAATACAAGCTTAAAAAATATGGACTTACCAAAAAAAGATAACCTGCCTGACCTCTTCAACCTGGATACCTATGATTTTTCCCTGCCCTCAGAACTCATTGCCTCCCTTCCGCCCAAAAACAGGGGCACTTCCAGGCTGCTGGTACTGGATAAAAAAAGCGGAGACATCACTCTGGCCAGTTTTAAGGAATTAGCCCGTTTTTTACCACCCAAGAGTTTGCTGGTAGCCAACAACACCAAGGTCTTACCTGCAAGGATTTGGGGAAGGAAAAAACAGCAAAACCATCTGGGAGGCAAAGTAGAATTTTTACTCCTAACACCCTTTCCTCTCCTGAAAATCCAGGATACCCGTGAGAATTTTAAAGAGTGTATAGCAGAAGGACTGCTAAGGGCCTCCAAAAGGCCTAAACCTGGCCAGGAAGTGGTCTTTGCTCCTGACTTCTCCCTGGAGGTCCTGGAAACAGGAGATTTTGGGCGGGCAAAGGTAAAATTGATTTTTCAGGGAGATTTAAAGGAAAAGTTTTTACAACTAGGCCATATTCCCCTTCCACCTTACATCAAAAGAGCAGACACGGATTTAGACCGGGAAAGATACCAGACCATTTATGCAGCAGAAGAAAAGATAGGCGCAGTAGCTGCACCTACTGCTGGCTTACATTTTAGCCCTGAACTGCAAGCAGAATTAACCCATCTGGGCTTTGATTTTGCTTATATCACCTTATATGTGGGCTATGGGACCTTTTCGCCCATTCGCACCCAGGACATTCGCCAGCACCAGATGCATGGGGAATATTTTGAAATTCCAGAACAAACTGCCAGGAAAATTCAGGAAGCCAAAAAAAACCAGCGTCCTGTAATAGCCATTGGCACCACTACAGTAAGGACTCTGGAAGGGGCCTACCAAAAACATCAAAAGATTAGGGCCTTAAAAGATGTAACTGACATCTACATCTTTCCCGGGTATGAATTTAAAGTGGTAGATCATCTTATTACCAACTTTCACCTGCCAAAATCTTCTTTAATTATAATGGTTTCTGCTTTTGCTGGACTTGAAAACATAAAAAGGGCATATAAGCTAGCTATAGAGGAAAAGTTTAGATTTTTCTCTTATGGAGATGCCATGCTTATCATTTAAGAGGAGGCGACATGTCAAAAGTGGTTTTTTTGGAAGAATTATGCAAAGGTTGTCTGTTATGCACTCAGGTGTGCTCTAAAAAAATCATCACCCAATCCTCACGCTTTAACAAACAGGGATACAAGGTGGTGGAAATAAAACCAGAAGACCTGGAAAAGTGCATAGCCTGTGGCTTCTGCAGTCTGGTTTGCCCGGATTCAGCCATTGTGGTTTATAAAAGTGTAGAGGAAAAGGAGCCAGAAAATGTCTAAAAAAAGACTCTTTGTAAAAGGCAATGAAGCCATAGCCCTGGGGGCCTTGGCTGCAGGATGTAAGTGTTATTTTGGCTATCCCATAACCCCTCAAAATGACATTCCTGAATTTATGTCCAGAGAATTACCCAAAAAAGGGGGAGCCTTTGTCCAGGCTGAAAGTGAAGTTGCTGCTGCCAATATGCTCCTGGGAGCAGTTAGTGCTGGAATTAGAGCCATGACTTCCTCTTCCAGCCCTGGAATTTCCCTCAAACAAGAAGCCATTTCTTATATGGCAGGAAGTGAACTTCCTGGTGTTATTGTCAATATGAATAGAGGTGGTCCTGGCCTGGGAGATATTGGCCCTTCTCAAGGAGATTACTTTCAAGCTACCAAAGGCGGAGGCCATGGAGATTATAGACTGCTTGTCTTAGGTCCTGGCACTGTGCAAGAAGCCTATGATTTGACCATAAAAGCCTTTGACCTGGCCTTTAAGTATAAAAACCCCGTAATGATTTTAGGCGATGCCATTTTAGGGCAGATGAAAGAGCCCATTACTCCCTGGGAACCAGAAGTTCCTGAAAAAGAAGCAAAGGAATGGTGCCTGGAAGGAGCAAAGGGAAGACCGCCCAGGGTCATCAAATCCCTGTATCTTGAAGATGGAGCTTTGGCCAAACACAACCTGAAGCTGGCCCAAAAATATGCTGAGATGAAAAAAGAAATCCTCTTTGAAGAATTTCTAACCCAAGATGCCAGCCTCATTGTGGTGGCTTACGGCTCTATTGGTAGAATCGTCAAAAGCACCATCAGGACTTTGAGAAAACAAGGGCATAAAGTAGGACTATTTAGGCCCATAACCCTCTATCCTTTCCCCAGTGAAGCCCTACAGGTTCTGGCCAAAGAGGGCAAAAAGTTCCTGACCATTGAGCACAATCTGGGACAAATGGTAGAGGATGTACAATTGGCTGTTTGCCCTTATGCCCAGACAGATTTTCACGGGCATTTGCCTGGCAATTTGCCCACTCCCAATGATTTTGAAGAACCCATAATCAAGGCCCTGGAGAAGTAAAATGACTGAAAAAATAATGTTTCCCAAACCCCAAGTACTGGCTAATAGGCCCACCCATTACTGTCCAGGCTGTCATCATGGCCTGGCCCACAAACTGGTGGCTCAGGTATTAGAAGAACTTAAGCTTCCAGAAAAAACCATTTGTGTTGGCTCTATTGGCTGCTCTGTTTTTATTTACAACTATTTACTTTTAGACACCATAGAAGCTCCGCATGGACGGGCTCCTGCTGTAGCCACAGGAGTAAAACGAGCTAGACCAGATAAGTTTGTATTCACCTACCAGGGAGACGGAGACCTGGCTGCCATTGGTCTGGCTGAAATAATGCACTGTGCCAATAGGGGAGAAAGGGTTAGTGTAGTTTTTGTCAACAACACCATCTACGGCATGACAGGTGGACAAATGGCTCCTACCACTCTGGTAGGCCAGAAAACCACCACCTGCCCTGGTGGAAGATGCAAAGATAGGGAAGGCGAACCTTTTAAAATGGCTGAAATTATTGGTTCTTTGGGAGGCACTGCCTATGCTGCCAGAACCGCTCTAAATGACATCAAAAACATTCAAAAAACTAAAAAAGCCATTAAGCTGGCCTTTAGAGCCCAGTTAGAAGACAAGGGCTTTGGTTTTGTGGAAATCCTTTCCAGTTGCCCTACCAACTGGAAAATGACTCCCTTACAGGCCAACGAACGCATTGCCAAGGAAATGATTCCCTACTTTCCTTTGGGCGAATTTAAAAACACCCTGGGAGAATAAACAATGAGCAAATATCAAGATGTAATTATAGCTGGCTTTGGTGGACAAGGAGTAATGCTTATTGGAAACTTGCTGGCCTATGCAGGTATGGAAGCAGGATTAAATGTGACCTATATCCCTGTCTATGGTCCTGAAATGCGCGGAGGTACTGCCAACTGCACTGTAGTTATTTCAGAAGAAGAGATTGGCTCTCCCATCATCTTTAACCCCAAAAGTCTAATTATCATGAACCGTCCTTCTCTGGACAAGTTTCAACCCAGATTAGAGGACAAGGGCACCCTTATTTTGAACTCTTCCCTGGTAGATGTGGATTTGGTAGATAAAAAAAGAATAAAGGCCTTTGCTGTTCCAGCCAATGAAATAGCTGACTCCTTGGGCAATACCCGCATGGCCAACATGGTAGCCCTGGGGGCTTACATTGAAGCCACCCAAATTATTCCCTTAAAGGTAGTGCAGGAGGCCTTGCCTCAAGTAATTTCCAGCCACTACCAGCACCTTATACCTGCCAACAGCCAGGCTCTGGAAGCAGGTGCCAATTATGTTCAGGAAAAAGGTAGTTTGTAAATGGAACTCTATGGCGTCATAGGTTCCCCCATCAAGCATTCTCTAAGCCCAGTTTTGCACAACTGGGCTTTTCACTATCTTGGCTATAGAGAAAAGACCTATTGTTCCTGGGAAGTAAAAAAAGAAGAGTTAAAGACCTTTCTAAGCCACCTGGATTTATACCAGATTAAAGGTCTTAGTGTGACCATACCTTTAAAGGAAGCTGTGCTCAACCATGTGCAGGCACAAAGCGAGAGGGTAAAAGAAATAAAGGCAGCCAATACCCTCTTTAAAACTTCCAGGGGCTGGAAAGCTGAAAACACAGATGTTTACGGCTTTTTAAAACCTCTAAAAGACCTAAATTTAAACCTTTCTTCTGCCCTGGTCTTAGGCGCAGGCGGGGCTAGCAGGGCAGTGGTTTATGGATTAAAACTGTTAGGGCTAAAAGAAATTTACCTTAGCAACCGCACCTATAGTAAAGCTGAAAAACTAGCCCAGGAGTTTGACCTCATTAGCCTTAGGTGGGAAGAGAGAAAAAAGGTAGAGGCTGAACTTATTGTCAACACTACCAGCCTGGGCTTAAAGGGAGATAAGGAAGGTTTAACGCCCTGGGATTATCCCTTTAAAAACATAAAGATAGCCTATGACCTTATCTACACTCCCTTACAAACCAGATTTTTGGCCCAGGCCAAAAAAGCAGGTTTAATCACCCTTTCTGGCTTAAACATGTTTGTCTATCAAGGCCTGGAGCAATTTAGGCTTTTTACTGGGCAGGAGTTTCCCGTAGCCAAAGCCATGCTCTTGCTGCGCCAATACCTTTAGGGCACATAAATTTTCAAGGTATCTCCAGGACGCAAGATACTGTCCGAACTTAAATTGTTCCAGAGGGCAATTTGCTTCCAGCTCACTCCAAAGCGTTTGGCAATGGTCCAGAGGTTGTCTCCTCTGCGTACCTGATAGCGCACCAGTTGCCCTTGATGAAACTTTTTCACTTCTTCTCTAGCCAGCCTGGTCTGTTGGCCGCCCAAATCCGGTATATACAGTTTTTGGCCTATAGAAAGCCTGGAAGAAGTAAGGCCATTGGCTATTTTCAAGGTTTTTACACTTACTTTAAATTGTCTAGAGATACTCCACAGTGTATCTCCTGCTTTTACCTCGTAATTAGCACGCTTCTGGGCACTTGTTCGCACTGAAGCAAGCACATTTTCTTCTGACTCTCTATCCCCACGAGGTATGATGAGAAGGGTATTGGGATGCAGTAAATTATTTTTTAAATCATTTATCTTTTTTAAAACAGCAATAGGCACTCCATACCTTCTGGAAATAGTCCATAAAGAATCCCCAGACCTTACCTTATAGCGAATAAATCCAGCATAACTCTTCTTTTCTTTTTCCAAAAATTGCCTTGCCAGTTCTACTTTTTCCTGGGGCAAATAAACAGTAATCTCCCCATCTGGAGGACTAACCATTCTGCGCACAAAGGGATTGTGCTCCCTAAATCTGTTCCAGTTCCAGCCCAGAGCTTGAGCAAAAGCCAATAAATCAGTGCTGGGCGGAATGCTTAATTTGGCTTGGGTTGGGGTTTCTTCCCAGTTTAAAGGCTCAAAGCCCAATTCTTCCAGATGGCGAACGATTTTTAAAATAGCTAAAAACTTGGGGACATAATGTCTGGTCTCCAGACGCAAATATCGTCTATTTTTTTTGTTACTACAAAGGTCAAAAAAATTATCTTCTTTGCTCTTTTTAAGGGCTTGCCTGATCTTTCCTGGGCCAGCATTATAGGCAGCCAGAGCTAAATACCAGTCTCCAAATTCAGCATAAAGCTCTTTTAACATCTCAGCTGCTGCATAGGTAGATTTATAGGGATCCCTTCGCTCATCTATCCACCAATCCACCCTTAGACCATATTTTTTGGCCGTATAGGGCATAAACTGCCACAAACCTGCAGCTCCAGCCCGGGAATAAGCCCAGGGATTAAAACCACTTTCTGCAAAGGGCAAAAAAATCAAATCTTCAGGTAGCCCCTGCTCCTTAAATACCTTGCGAATAAAAGGCAGATAGGCCTGAGCCCTTTCTAGCCAGCGTACAAAAATTTTTCTTTTAGAATGAGTATAGTACTTAAAGTAAAGTTTTAATTCCTTGGTTTCATAAAGGTCCAGTTCAAAATTAAGGGTATCTTCTTTGGCCAGGACATCCTCTTCTTGAGGAAGCAAGTTGGCATCCTTGTCCTCAGGATTGGCAACAACTTCTTCCTCTAAATTTTCCTGAGGTTGCTCCTTTTGCTCTGCAAGTAAAGAATCTGTTTCCGGGGGACAAATTTCTTCTTTAGTGGTGGCATTCTCCAGTGCCTTATTTTCTAAGTACTTAACTTCTTTTGGCTTATTGAATTGAGCACAGGCAGAAAAAGAAAAAATCAAAAACAATAAAAAAAGATATCGCATTACAACTCCTTGTTTTCCCTTCAAGCTCTCTATCTGCTAGTAAAAACAAAAACACTTGGCAAGCAAGTCTTTAATAGCTAGATGCTAGTTTACAGGAGGCCATATGAAAATAATTGCTGGCAAAAAACCCCTTTTAGAACTTTTGGAAACCAATCCCGAACAAATAGAGCGTATCTTTTTAAGTAAGAGCCGGAAAAATTTAGAAAAAATCTTAACTCTTTGTCGTCAACACAAAGTAAAATATAAATTTTTACCGGAAAAAGAATTAAATCAACTCTTTGCCGGCAATCATCAGGGGTGTGTGGCCAGATTGCTTATAACCAATACCCTTGGCCTGGAAGAGCTACTGGCTACATCAGCTAAACTTCCGCTCATTTTAGCCCTGGATTGTGTCCAGGACCCTCAAAATATCGGCAGTCTCATTCGCACCCTGGTGAGTTTAGGTGGACAGGGACTTATTTTGCCCCAGGACAGAACAGCCTATCTGGGAGAAGGCGTAGTCAAAAGCTCAGCTGGAGCAATTTATAAACTGCGTGTAAGTAGAGTGGTCAATTTAGGGCGAGCCTTACTGGAAGCCCAAAAACAAGGTTATTTTCTTTACGCCAGCTTACCCAGGGAAGGAGACAATCCCTTTACTACCAGACTCCAGTTTCCCGCCATACTGGTGCTGGGGAATGAAGATAAGGGAATTCGCCCTGGAATCTTAAAAAAGTGCCCTTATCACCTTACTTTGCCCATGCCTGGTGAATTTGAGTCCCTAAATGTAGCCCAGGCAGGTGGCATTTTAATGGCTGAATTTTTACGCCAATATATGTTTGGCTAAAATCCCAAATCCCTGGCAATTTTTTGCATGCCCGCAATAGCCAGAGACAAAAATTCACTTAACTCCAGGTTGAGTTTGCTACATTCTCCAATCGTCTCCCTATTTACAGAAGCAGCAAAAGACTTGTCCTTCATTTTTTTGCGCAAGCTTTTGGGCTTCATGCCTTCCAGTTTGTTGGGACGAACATAGGCTGCAGCCATAATCAAGCCAGTAACCGTCTCCCCACAGCGCAAGGCAAAATCCAGCTTGCTTGTGGGTTCAACCCCGGTCATTTCTCCATTATGGGCTTTTATGGCCTGAATACTTTCGGCTGGCAACTTGTCTTTTAAAATCTCTGCACTCTTAAGGCCATGCTTTTGAGGGTTGTCCTTGGTGCTTTCATAGTCCAGGTCGTGCAAAAGCCCGGTAATCCCCCAGAGTTCTTCATCTTCCTGAAAAAACCTGGCCAACTCCCTTAAGACTCCTTCTGTAGCCAGACTGTGTTTTAGCAAACTTTCTTCCTGAATATATTGCTGAAGTAAGGCAAGGGCTTCGTCTCTACTTAGCATCCGGTTTTCTCCTTTACAATTTTTTTGACTCTTTTAGCCCTAAAAGCTTACAAAGGGCAAGTATGGACAGGGAAGATAACTGGCAGGAACTTTTTCCTTGGCAAGATACCCGCAAGGACCAGGAAAAACTGTTGGTTCTGGAAGCCTTAGGGTTTAACTGGCAGATAAAAACCACTACCCAGGGTTTAAGTGTATTTATAGCAAAAGAGCAATTTCCCCTGGCCCAAAGGGAACTGCTGGAGTATGAGCAAGAATGTCAAAGAAAAGCTTCTTTAGCCCAACAATCTTACCTTCTTTCTTCTCCTTCAACTTCACTTGTCTGGAGCAATATAGCCCTGCTTGGCCTGCTTTTAATCTCCTTTACCCTTCAACAACATCTCCCCTCTTTTACTGCTCTGGGCATGTTAGATGGCGAAAAGGTCTTTAAAGGTGAAGGATATAGGCTCTTTTCCTCCCTTTTTCTACACAAAGACCCTGCCCATCTTTTGGGCAATATCTTTTTTAGTTTTTACCCCCTCTATCTGTTAAGCCAGTATTATGGAACAGGGTTTACCTGGCTAATAATTTTAGGCTTAGGCACACTTGCCAATGGCCTTAATCTTTTCTTTTTGGGTTCTCCCCATAAAAGCTTGGGCTTTTCCACAGCCAGTTTTGTAAGTTTGGGCTTACTTTTTGCCACCTTAAGGGGAAATAAACAGGCTATCCCTGGCCTGGCCCTGGGCCTTGGCCTGGGCTTTTGGGCCCTTTTTTCTGGAGGGAAAAATACCGACCTGGGCGCCCACTTTTGGGGACTGATGGTAGGACTTCTGGCAGGCCAGTTTTCTGGCCTATTGCAGAAAATTGGAAAAGGAAAACAGGTCCAGCTACTTTCCTGGCTGGGGATACTTTTGTTGTTTTGTGGTTGTTATTTGGTATATTTAAAAAAATAAATTAAAGCTTAATAAATAAACTTAAAAAACTTTTGCGAGCATAAAATGCCCTGGTTTTAGAACCATGGCCTCTCCCTTTGGTTCGAGGCTGAATATATTTTCCCATCTTACCCGTCAAAGCCTCAACACCTTTTTCTCTAATAGTATTTCTAACCAAATCATAATCTTCTTTTACTTCCTGATATAATTTTCCCTGGAGAGTAAACTCCACTACTGAATGAATATAGCTGGGTTCATCTACGCTCTTGCCTACGGTTCTAGCCACAACCACAATCTTTTTTAACTTGTTTAACAAATGACTATCCTCAAATTCTTTTTGTAATACATTTACTGGATCAATCATAGTTATAGCCATTGTTTCTTTAAAGATAAGATTTCCATCTTTTTTGTATTTAAGAGGGATAGATTTTAGTTCCCAAGAGCCAAAATTAGGAGACCTGGAAGAGTTAAGAGGCAACTCTAAGTATCGTTCCAGCACATGCCCGGCCCAACCTTTATTTACCTTTCCTTGCTCACTATACACTCGAACTCCCAATTCCTCAGCTAAGGAATGTAATTCCTTACCAATTAATTTTTTTAATTTTTCAATTGCTTCTTGTCGTTCCATCTTTTATCCAAATTTAAGGAAGTAAGGCATATCCTGGCTCTTCTTCTTTTACTTGAAAACTCCCTAAAAGGTTTTTCTGTCTTCTTAAAAAAAGAATGTCTTTTAGTCTGGGTATAGCTAAGCCTTCTAAATACTCTTTTTCAGAATCAATACCTACGAACTTGCGTTTATATTTTAAAGCAACAACCCCTGTAGTTCCACTGCCACAAAAAGGATCTAAAACAATATCTCCTTCTTTACTGGCAGCTAAAATTATTCTTTTCAGTAAGCTTTCTGGTTTTTGTGTGGGATGTTTGCCATATTTTTTTTCTCCATTCTTAACTGTACCTATAGCCCAGACACTGCGCATTTGCTTACCAGGCTTTTTAATAAAGTCTTCATCCCAGTTTCCATGCTTCATCAGTTCATAATTAAAGGTATGCTTTGCTTGCTTGTTTTTTTTAGCCCAGATCAAAGTTTCATGACTGGCAGTAAACATTCTGCATGATAAATTGGGAGAAGCATTGGGTTTAAACCAGCAAATATCATTAATCACATGCCATCCTTGCCGTTGTAAAGCAAAACCACAAGCATAGATAGAATGATAAGTACCAGAAATCCAAAGACTTCCATTGGGTTTTAAAATTCTTTTACAAGCTTCTATCCATTTAAAGTGAAATAAAAAATCCTTTCCTACTCCATTGCTTTTATCCCACTTGCCTTTATTTACAGAAACTCGTTTTCCAGCATGGCAGGTAAACCCATCATTGGATAAATTGTAAGGAGGATCTGCAAAAATCAAATCAATACTTTCTGCAGGAAGCTGCTTCAAAATTTCAAGAGCATCTCCCAGGTACAGACGAACTCCCATTTCACTAAAATAAGCCTTCATCGGTTCACTTGTCCTTAAAATTAGCTTTTTAATTCTTTAAAGCATAACTTAGCCTCTATCCCTTTTCAAGGTTAAAAAAATCTCAAAAATTTAAGTTAAATTATTTTTTTTACCTAACCTAATTTGCTATATTTTCTTACAATTTCGCTTCCTTTTATTCCCTTGCTAAAATCCACAAAAGAAGGCAAATTCTCTCTTTTAGACAGCTTAGGAGAAATCTTGTGTTTTTCAAAATAAAACCCAATAATTGGCCTCTTTCCCTCAAGGAAATCTGGACCATTACCTGGCCTCAGATCCTTACCATGTTTTTTCACTTTCTCATTGGTTTTACTGATGTGTTTGTAGCAGGCCGCCTGGGTAAGAATGTCCAGGCCTGTATGGGAGTAATCTCTCAAGCCATGTTCTTTTTTCTGGTAGTGGCCATGGCTGTGGGCAATGGTTCAGTAGCTGCCATCAGTCAATCCCTGGGCTCCAAATTGCCCTTGCGGGCTCAGCGCTATATGGGGCTATCCCTTCAACTTGGCTTTATTTTTGGCTTAATTATCCTGGTTGGCGGATTATTGGGCCTGGATATCTTTTTAAAACTACTCCAGATACCAGAAGAAATTTATCCCATTGCCAGGTACTTACTGAAAATCTCCTTATATCTCCTTCCTGCCTATTACCTTTTAGTCATCACCAATGCCTTTTTTCGTGCTCAGAAAAAAGTCCTCTACCCTCTCTACTCTACCGCTTTAGTAGCTGGAATAAACATTCTTGGTGATTTTGGATTAGGGCTTGGTTTATGGGGACTGCCCAAACTAGATTATAAAGGATTGGCCTGGGCTACTTTTGGCTCTATCTTTCTGGGGTTTGTGGTCAACTTAATTTTTCTGCTCTCTCAAAACATCTTCTCTCTCAAAAACCTTCCTCCCTGGCGCTGGATCAAAAAAGGACTTCCCTATCTTTTTAAAGTGGCCTGGCCAGCAGGCACCTTGCAAATAGTCTGGCATTCTGCTTACATGGTGCTCTATGCCATTGTAGCTTCTCTGCCTGTAAACAGTGTGGAGGCCTTGGCTGGAATGAGTGCAGGAATCCGCATAGAATCCTTTCTCTTTTTGCCAGGTTTTGCCTTTAATTTTACAGCCTCCATTTTGGTCGGGCACTTGCTGGGAGCAGGAGATTTACCTGGAGCTAAAAAAGCTGGTTATCAAATCATGGGACTGGGTTTGCTCATAGTAGGCTTGTTAGCTGGCCTGGTCCTTTTCTTTATCGAACCTGTAGCTGGATTTATCGCGCCCGAACCCCTGGTGAGACAAGAAGCTATCAACTATCTCTACTTTAATGTGGCAGCTATTCCCTTTTTGTTGCCAGCCATGATTTTAGGTGGAGCGCTTACAGGCGCAGGAGCTACCCTTTACCAGATGATAGTTATGGGCAGTTCAGCCTGGCTGGTAAGAATCCCTCTAGCTTATATCCTCGGCCATGTGGTATTTAAAGAAGCTACAGGAATATGGCTGGCCATGTTTATTTCCATGGTTTTCCAGGCCCTTTTGATGTTATTTTTCTATCACTTTAAAAACTGGTCTAAATTTGCCTTGCGCAATAAAAAAATAGCCCCAAGCCCAAATTATAGTTAAGAGGTAAAAATGGGAATCAAAAACACCCGGGAACTGGTACACTTACTGGAAAGTAAAGGAGAGCTGGTCAGAGTAAAAGAAGAAGTGGATGCCCAGCTGGAAATAGCTGCCATACAAAGAAGAGTATTTCAAAGGCAGGGGCCAGCCCTTCTCTTTGAAAGGGTAAAAAATTGTGCCTATCCCTTATTAGGAAACATTTTTGGAAGTAAAAAAAGGTTAAAGCTTATCTTTGCTGATACTCTGGCCCAGGTGGAAAGTCTGTTTAAACTCAAAATTGACCCTCTGGAAATCTTTAAAAAACCTCATTACTGGTGGACCTTGCCTCGAGCCCTGAAAAACACCTGGCCCAAAATGGTAAAAAAAGGGCCTATTCTAAAACACAAAATAAGAATAAGTGCTTTACCCAGGTTAAAATCCTGGCCCAGGGATGGTGGAGCTTACATTACCTTACCCCAGGTCTATACTGAAAGCCCCTTTAAACCTGGTCTTAAAAACTCCAACTTGGGTATGTACAGGGTTCAGTTAGATGGCAATGAATACCTTCTGGACCAGGAAGTGGGCCTGCACTATCAAATTCACCGGGGTATTGGCGTCCATCACCAGCAAGCCCTGCATCTGGGACAAAAACTACCAGTAAACATCTTTGTGGGCGGACCACCAGCCATGACCCTGGCTGCTATTATGCCCTTGCCTGAGGGCATTGCTGAAATCTTTTTTGCTGGAGTGCTGGGAGGCCAGAGGATTAAATTGGTCAAGACCCCGGAACACCCCTTGCCCCTTTTAGCAGAAGCAGATTTTTGTATTTGTGGTTATATAGACGGAGTAAAACCAGAAGGCCCCTTTGGCGATCACTTAGGCTATTATAGCCTCAAACACCCGTTCCCGGTGTTAAAAGTAACCGGGGTCTATGCCCGTCCCCAGCCCATCTGGCCCTTTACCACAGTAGGCAGACCACCCCAGGAAGACACCCTTTTTGGAGAGTTTATCCACGAACTCACCAAGGACCTGGTGCCCACAGTCTTTACTGGCGTAAAACAAATTCATGCAGTGGATGCTGCTGGCGTACATCCCCTTCTTCTGGCAGTTGGTAGAGAAAGCTATGTGCCCTTTAGTACAGAGCGCATCCCACAGGAAATCCTCACTCAAGCCTTCTCCCTTCTGGGACAAACCCAGACCTCACTAAGCAAGTATCTCTTTATCCAGGCTGAAGAAAAGGGAGAAGCCCTGGATGTCTATAATATCCCCAATTACTTTCAAACCTTTTTAGAACGCCTAGACTTAAGGCGTGACCTACACTTTATCACCAGAACCACCATGGATACTTTAGATTATACTGGCATTAGCTTAAATCAGGGTTCCAAACTGATTTTAGCAGCCTGTGCGCCTAAAAAGAGAGAACTGGGCCAAGCAGAAGAAGCGCAATTTAAACTGCCAGAGCCCTTTGGCAAGCTTACCTTTTTTGCTCCTGGCATTCTCATTCTCCAGGGACCTGGCCACACCCTGCCCAGGGATGAACAAGACCCTGTGCTTAGAGAACTGGCTAATTACTTATTTACTCAAAAAAACATAGAAAAGTTTCCCCTGCTGGTGGTGGTGAATGATGCCTTATTTACAGCTAAAAACTGGGAAAACTTTCTCTGGGTTACCTTTACCCGCTCTGATCCAGCCACAGACATCTATGGCGTGGGAGAATTTACCCACTGCAAGCACTTTGGGGCTCAAAAAGCCATTATTATTGATAGCCGCTTAAAGGGCTATCATGCCCCACCTCTGGAAGAAGACCCGGCAGTCCTGAAACGCATTCAAAAATTGGGAGAAAAAGGCAAATCCCTATATAAAATTTTATAAAAAGGAGTAGGCATGGAAAAGGAGTTTTTACAACTTATACAACAAATCAAGCCAGTGGATTTGTCTCTGGAAGAAAAGGCCTATGCTCATCTGGATAATCTTACCAAGCCTCCCCGCAGCCTGGGAAGATTGGAAGAAATAGCAGCCAGGCTCTTTGCCCTTTCTAAAGGCAAGGTAGAGCCCTATCCTGCCCGTATTTACACCTGTGCAGCAGATCACGGCGTGGTGGAAGAAGGAGTTAGCCCCTACCCGCAAGAAGTGACCAGGCAAATGGTGCTCAATTTTTTAAATAATGGTGCAGGAATAAATGTGCTGTGCGCCACTTCAGGAGTAGAACTAAAGGTGGTAGATGTAGGGGTCAAAGGAGATACCTTTCCTGAGCATCCTGACCTCATTCAAAAAAAGATAAAACCTGGCACCAACAACCTGGTAAAAACCAGGGCCATGACTAAAGAAGAATGCTTGCAGGCCCTTTTCCTGGGACTGGAACTGGCCCGCAAGGCCAAAGAGGAAGGCATTAAAAGCCTGGGTACCGGAGAAATGGGCATAGGCAATACTACACCTTCTACTGCTCTTTATTGCGCCTTTTTGAATTTAGATCCCTACGAGTGCACAGGTAAAGGAGCAGGTCTTGATGAACAAAAAGTTAAACAAAAAGCCAGGCTTATTGCCCAGGCCTTAGAAAGACATAAAAGAGAGGTAAATTCTCAAGACCCCCTGGAAATTTTATCCAGCCTGGGCGGACTGGAAATTGCCTGCCTGACAGGACTGATTTTGGGTGGAGCGCTGGAAGAAATGGCTGTAGTCATTGATGGCTTTATCTCCACTGCAGCCTTTGTAGCTGCCTATAATCTCAATCCTCTGGTAAAAGACTATTGCTTTTTCTCCCACTGTTCAGCAGAAAATTATCACCAGGCCTTATTAAAAAACCTAAAGGCCCGTCCCCTGCTTGATTTAGGCCTTCGCCTGGGAGAAGGAACAGGCGCAGCCCTGGCCTTTTTCCTGCTCAAAGCTGCAGCTAATATTTTCAATAACATGGCAACCTTTGAACAGGCAGGAGTTTCCAAAGAAATAAAATGAACCAGTTCACTTTAGGGGTAAGTGCCTGTCTTTTGGGCCACAATGTACGCTATGACGGCAAAAACAAGTTAAACTGGTGGCTTTATACAGAGGGAAGAAAAATGTTCAACCTGCTTCCCATCTGTCCGGAAAAAGAATGTGGGCTTCCTGTTCCCAGGGAGCCCATGCACCTGGAAGAAAAAAAGGGGGAAATATATCTTTTGGGCAATCAGACCCAAAAAGACTTTACCCCTTTAATACATAAGTGGGCAGTGAAAAAAATTGAAGAATTAAAAACAATCCAGCTTTGTGGTTATGTCTTTAAAAGCAAATCCCCCAGTTGTGGCTTAAATTTAAGCCTGAACTCTCAAGGCAAAATACAAGGCCTCTGGGCCTATATTTTTAGCCAAAACTTTCCCTTTATCCCCATTTTGGAAGAAAAGGACTTATCAAATCCCAAGCTAAGGGAAAATTTTTTACATCAGGTCTTTAGGTTGCAAGAAAAGCTGAATGATATCTATTAAATCTATTATTTTTCAGAAAAATAACTATATACACTGAATTAAATTGCTAGATTTAATTTGGATTAGATTTTTTATTACTCTATATCCCCTTATCTTAAGGGACAAAACAGCTTACCATACCAAATAGTTAAAAACTCCAAAACACTCTTAAAGGCTAAAAAACACTTGACAAAGCAAACCCTTTTTATTGTAAAGAGTCAAAAAGACAAATTGATGAGAAATGCATAATATTCACCATACAACTACAATTATAAAGCAGATTTAAAAACTATTATTTTTAACTTAAAATATTTCTTCTCCCATTTATAGCAAGTTCTGTATTTTTAAAAAGTAGAGAAAATGACCGTAAATAAAAACCATATAAACATAAAACGGAAAAAAAGATTAAAAAAAATAATAGGACTTAACAAGAAAATCTAAACATAATAATATAAGGATTATAAACATATACAGCCAAGCTATTCTATTTATAGAAAATCATATTTACAAAATATCATTTCCAAATGAACCGAAAATTTTTATTTTAAGCAAGTTAATAAAACATATAAAATATATACCATTAATCTAATATAGCTTGTAGATAAAAAACAAAAGGAGGAAAAATGTTAGTTTTAACCCATAAAAGAATTATAAGAGATGTTCTTTTTAAGTTAAAAGGAGAAGAGATAGATGAATCTTTATTAAAGATGATAAAGAAATTTCATATGGAAGAAAATGCTACTATCAATTTGTTTTTTGACAAGGAATCTTTATATGAATACTTTTTAGATTGTGATAACTTGCAAAAATTGTATAAAAAAACATGTAGTTTTATTGAAAACCTTAAACCTTTTTGTCATACAGAAACATCTTTTAAGGAACCAAACTCTTTGGAAGGTATTGAAGTAAATGAGGACAAGCATTGTCTACCAATTTCTGTAGGTAAAAGCAAGCTCAAAATTGAATTTTGCATTTTAGATAAAGATGAACATAAAGATTTCAAAGACATAAAAATATCAATGAGCGATGTTTTGATAGATGATTCAAAAAATAAAGCAGAAATCAATGAACTCTCTCTTTTATATTTATTGGATTATATAACACCTAAAGAAATTTTCAATATTGCAACCGAAGGTTGTGTTTACAACTCTAAAGATGGATATGCTGTTTTAAATATAGAAACTGGTCATATTGAAACCGTTAGCCTAGACAAAGATAGAGCACATGATTTATCTGAACAAAATTATGTAGAAATATATAAAATATCACACAACGACTTATCAAAGTTAGACTCTCTATATTTTGATTTTAAAAATGAAGAATTTGAATCTTGCATAGAGAAAGCCAAGGAGCAGGTAAAGCAAAAAATGTTAAAATTAAGCTAAAATAATTTAATCATTCAGATAATCAGGAACCAATCTTCATTATTTACCCAAGGCAAAGAAACCAAAAATGTTTGGAAGTGTTTTCTATCCAAAAATTATATAGTAGGCCTTTTATAAACATCGCCTCTATAGGTGGGTGGGTAATTGGACTTTGTCTCCGAATTTCTGTGTTTTTATCATTTTTCTTCTATCTTCTACAATAGAAGTAGATTTTATCATAAAGTTAAATTAATCTCTCTCTTTTTTTCATCTAAGGAATAAATTAAAAAACCCTTACCCCATTGCAACAATGAGGTCAGGGCAAACACAACATAATTGTCAGGCAAAGGTTCAGCCTTAAAAAACCAACTATTGCAGGGCAAATAATTATTTTGCTTCTTTTCAAGAGCAAAGGGATAGTGCTTAATTGCTATTTTTTTAAAGAAAAGAACATTATAGCCAACTACAGTGGAAGGTAAAGGTAAAAGGTCATCTCTGAAAGCTCCAAAATAAATAAAATATTTATTGTCTTTAACTCCAATTATTTCCTGCTTATCTCCATCAACAGTTATAGAATATCCTTGTTTTAATAAAGAAAAGTTATTACCTTTGTCTCTCCTTACCAAAAACAAGGTGTCAAAATAATTTGAGTTTCCAATTATACCACCTTCAATTTTAATAGTTATAGCAAAAACTATACTAGAAGAAAAAAGCAAAAAAAGACTTAATAAAAATACCTTGGTTTTCATTTTTGCTCTCTTAAATCTTTATCTTTTAAAGCTTCATTAAAATTATTCCAGCCAACGCCTAATTCGTTTAGACAATAATATTAGGATAAGGACATAAGTTCTTTTCTTGTTAAAATATCATTTTTCTTTATTTTGTCAAACAAAAAAGCCTAAGTCTTAAAAAAGATTTTATTTTCTTCCTTGTCAAACTTAACTTAGCACTTATGCTTTTAGGCTTAATTAGATTAAATTTTAGCAAGAAGAAAGCTTGACTTTAAAATATAGTACAGTATATCATTTTACCAAGAATCTTTTCTTTTTAACAACAAAAAAAATAAAAATAATGTGTTGAGGTAAAGAAATGAACACATTTAAGGTAAAAAAAATAAGTACAGACCAGAATAATACCGTAAAGGCCATAGTCAGCACTATCGAAGATTTAGAAACCCTATGGGGTAAGCTCGAAAAGGAAAAATCTAACCATATTAAAAACTTGGCCCAAAAAGGCTATTCTATTAAAAATGAAGACGATATAGATTATATTTACACCTGTGATTATCACGATGAGCAACAAAAATGGATACGCCTTGGCAAGGCAGATGAGTATTTTAACAATGCTACAGAACAAAAAGCCCGGCAGGCCAAGTTTATCTTGGAACAGATAAAAACAATTGAAGATGAGCAAGAAAAAATAAGAGCTAAAATCAGAAACTTAAAAAAACAGGCAGAAGAGATTCTCTTAGATTGCCTGATAGGCTAAAAAATAATCAAACCTTGACAAATACACGCATTTGGCGTATGATAAAGGTAAGATTAAAAAGAAAATAAAAAAAAAGGAGACTATTATGTCTTACGATGATGATATTTATAATCCATATAGCCAAGACCCTGCTTTTGTAGGGTATAATAACCCTTTTATGCCCTATGATAATGGCAATCCTAATGCCCCTATGACCGACGGGATAAGAAACAGGCAAATTATAGAGGAAGAAGAGGAAGAATTTTTACAGGCCAAAGCTGAATATGAAAATGCAATAATAAATCTTAGTAGGAGAATTAAAGAAAGAAGAGAACTTTTTCATTCTATAGTTAAGCAACGTAATTTTTTATTTAAAGAGGGAGTAGGCTATCGTTATGCCCTTATGGAAGCGGTAAATAGGTTTGGTTCAGAAGAATTAAAGGAAGTAATCAGGGATACTGCTAAGAAGAGAAGGAAAGAAATAGAAAAAGAATTGTTGAAAAATGAAAAATTTATAAGTAATGGTTTTAATTTAAAGAATTTAGATGAGCATGTTAAAGAGAGGTATAAACGTTATTTTGGCAGGTTAGATTAAGGGGGTAGGTTATGCTTAGAACCAGGGCAGATGATTACGCAGAATTTGGAAGAATCGTTACCAATCGCATATTGTTTAATAGGGCTTTAAATAATCTGGAAAAACAATATTTGGCTTTAAAAGCAGAATATGAAGAATTAGGTGAACTTTTAGATAGTGTAATTAAACAACGCAATTTTTTATTTAGAGAAGCTTTTCTTTTCAGGTCTTTTTATCTGCAATTCCAAGACAAGGAGATTGTAACGAAAATTTTTGGTGGAAATGAGAAAAAGGCTGAAGCGTTTATAAATTTTTTTAAAGAAGCCAAAGATTTTTATACCAGGACAGTAGTTACTGAACTATTTCCTAAAGTTAAATGGGCAAAAGAGGGTTATGACCTTTCTAATCATGACCCTAAAGTTAAGGAAAGATATTTAAAATATTTTGGTAAATTGAAATAATAATTAAATTATTTTAATTATTTTCTCTTTCTCCTTCTCCCCCGCCACCTGCACCTGGAGCTGGAGTTTGAGTTACTATGCCACCCATTTTTTTGGCTTTAGATTTAGTTGCTCCAATGCTTTCAGTTAGGACTCTTTCACTGCGTTGGGCAATCATGGCATAATAGCCACGGCTTTTGCTTTCGTCTGCATGTTCGCCCAGGTCTCCCAGGTGAGCACCTATCCAGTTTAAGACGGTCTTGGGTAGATGCAAAGTAATTCCAAATAGCCTATGGGCAAAAATGAGCATGGCAGAGATATAAATGGTTAGATAGGCTATGGCAGAAGGCAAGCCTATCACATGGGCAGAAGCCTCGTTGGCCACAAAAATCATGAAGAGCTTACCAAAAACCCTTAAAACTATATCTACGCAAACTATAGAAACAAACATGCCACAGACCATTAAAGATGGCCTTAAAAGGACAGATGAATACCCTTTTGGGGTTGAGTTACTGTGTAGAGAGTGGTTAAGAGAAATACACAGGAATAGCTATTGAGAATTAACCAGTATTCCACTATTCTACTCAACAACTCAACCAAATTCAGGAGCAAGAAGATGAAAAAACTACCCATAGGAATACAGACCTTTAGTGAGATTATAGATGGCAATTATGTATATGTAGATAAGACCTTTGAAGCCTATGAGCTTGCAATAAACTATAAGTATGTTTTTCTTTCCCGTCCCCGCAGGTTTGGAAAATCTCTTTTTCTGGATACCTTAAAGGAGCTTTTTGAGGGGAATAAAAGGCTTTTTGA
>LGER01000079.1 GCA_001507915.1 Desulfonauticus sp. 38_4375
AAAATCCTTTGAAGTCAAAGAGAAAAAACTGTCCAAAAAATTAAAGCAAGTATTAAGGGAAGAATTTCCCAGAAGCCACAAGGTAAGAGTATATTTCTTAAAAAAGGAAGAAAATATTCTGGAAAATCTAAAAAAGTTGTAAATACTTTCTTATTTTCTATATTCTATTAAGTCCTTAATCCCAGCTTCTGCAAATCCTTTAAGCCTGAGCTTACAGGCAGGGCATATTCCACAGGCAGGTCTCTCTCCTTTATAACAGGTGTGAGTATATCTATACCAATCTAAGCAGCCTAAATTTTTCATTAACAGTACAGTTTCTTTTTTAGAAAGGTACATAAGAGGAGCATGAATTTCAAAAGAAGAATCCACTGCCAATTCCAGAGTTGCATTAAGAGATTTAATAAAATTATTTCTACAGTCAGGATAACCGCTAAAATCTGTCTGAGACACCCCAACAACTATATTTTTTATTCCATAAAGATAGGCGATAGAAGCAGCAGAGGAAATAAAAAAAAGATTTCTAAAGGGCACAAAAGAAGAGGGAAGATTGGCATCTAAGTCAAAGGAAGAAGTTACATCTTTACTTTTATCTAAAAGAGAACTTACTTCTATTTGAGAAAATAGCTGATCCATTTGTATTTCAAAATGATGTTCGCACTGAGCCAGTTCAGATAGTTTTCTCGAACATTCCAATTCTATGGCATGTCTTTGCCCATAATAAAAGGAAACACTATAGACCTTTGTAAATCTATCTTTTGCCCAGGCCAGACAGGTGGCAGAATCCTGTCCTCCAGACAAGCAAACTAGAGCCCAATCTCTATTGGTAGGCCTCATTCTTCCCCCTCTTTAATCTTCTTCAAAAACCTTTTTTAAGGCCTCAATGGGTGCTTTGGCTGCACCACTACTTTTTAAAGCCAGTTTGGGGACTACCTTGAATATATCTTCTGGGCTCAAATTTAAAATGTCTTCCTTGCTTTTATTTAAAGCCAATTCACAGGCCACTTCTGCACAGACCACATCACTGCCACACCCATCAGTAAAAAAGGCTATTTCTACTACTCTATTATTTTCTAAGCGCAAAGAAATCTCCAGGTTTTTACCACAACTGGGCTTAGTTGTGACCACCTTGGTGGGATTTTCCACCCTCCCTGCAAACCTGGGATTTAACCAGCGAGACATAAATTCTGTTCCAAATTCTTTTTCTGTATCAGCATAAATTTTTTGTTGTAAATCTGTGCAAAAATCATCCAATTTACTCATTATGAGCCCTCCAGAGTAATTTTTCTTCTAAATCCAAGTCCAAATCAACCTCTAAGGTTCCCAACAACTTATCAATCAGAACCTCACCTAGAGGCATTCCCTTGGCTTTACGCAAAAATCTCACTTCTGTATACATTATTTTTGCCCTACCAGCTTCTTTTTGATAGCTGGAAAGTCCAGCCAAAATGGCTGCTTCTTGCAGGCTCCTTAAAGGTACTTCCTGATTTTTACTGTCCCTGCGTAAAAGCACATGAGCACCAGGGCCATCCTGAACATGAAACCACAAATCAAAAGAACTGGCCAGATTGAGCAACTTGTGATTGGCCTTTTGATTTTTACCCCGTAAGAGTAAAAAGCCATCTGAAGAAACAAAGACCTTAACTGCCAATCCCTGATATTTTTTAGGCAAAGTTACCTTTTTCTCCTCCACCTGCTTAATCTCATCTTTTCTTACCTGCAAAGAACAAAGTAATTTTTCCAGTTCTTGCTTTCTGTTATTTAAAATCAAAAGTCCTCTTTTTCCTTTTTCTGCCTGTTTAAAACAAAAAAGCATGTTTTCTTTTATGGTTAGCTTGGGATTTAGCTTTATTTTTTCCAGTTCACCTTTTTCATTAATTACTTCTATTTCATCTACTTTAGCTTCTTTATCCAGAGTATATAAATTATTTTTAATCAATTCTCCTATTCTGGAAAGCTTTAACTTTTGTTCTAAATTTTTTAAATCTTCCTCTACTTTTTTAAGAATTTTCTTTACTTTTTTTTCTTCTTTTTTCTGAATCTTTTTTTCTTCTATAGTTAAATTAAAAAGGGATTTTAGATGTTCCTGGGCATAAACCTGCATTCCTTCTAAAAAATTAGAACTGGAAAACAGAAAATTGTCCCCTTCTGGCCAGAGCAAAATGTTTTTGGGATAAACATAACAGGTTGAAAAATTTCCTTCCTGTAAATCCTGCCAGAATTTTTCTCTCTCCGTTCCTTCCAGAGATTTTATTCTTTTCCTAACAGGAGGAGTAAGTTGCGGAAAAGTTAAATATATTTTCTCATCTTCAAAAACCTGCTCCAAAGGCGGCCAGCTTACTTCTTCTAACAATAGTTCAGAGCTTAGATAAGGCTCTACATCCAAGCCCAATTTTAAATAAAGCTCTCCAAAGTCAAGATAAAACTCCCTTTTCCACCATCTAGAAACCACATCCTTTACTCGCCTGTTTTTAAGATGTTTTCTCAAATACATTACTTTAGGAGAAGGAGAAAGGGGATTGTCTATCCCCTTTTCCTGAAGACAAAAAAATTTTTTTCTGGGAACCAAAGATAAAATAAGAAATTTTTTAAAAGAAAACCTAAAGGTCCAAAGACCAGGAGCAGTAAAATAAATCTTTTCTAAGCGCTGACCTAAAAGATAGGGCTTTATCCTTTCTAGAGCTAAACGAAAAAAGTTGGCTTCCACTCTAACCTAACGCTTTAGTAAGGCTTCCTCTTCTTCCTGCTTGCTCTTACATTGAATACAAAGAGTAGTCACAGGCCTGGCCTTTAACCTGGCCATCCCTATTTCCTCTCCACACTCTTCACAAATACCAAAACTACCTTCTTCAATCCTGGTCAGGGCTTCGTCAATTTTTCTGACCAATTTTAAATCCCTATCTCTAAGCCTGAGGGTAAAAGCCCTATCGCTTTCAGCAGTAGCTCTATCTGCCGGGTCAGCATATACTTCCATATCTTCACTCATATCTTCCAGAGTGCTCTCCCCTTTGGCCAAAATCTCCTGTTTCATTTCTAAGAGTAAATTTCTAAAGAATTCTAAATCCTTAGGTTCCATAGCCAGCCTCCCGTAAAAAATAAATTTGTTTTTATTAAAGCACAATAGCCCGAAAGTAAAGACCCAGGCTCCTTCTATTAAGAATATCTTTTTAGTCTTTATTAAAAAGCTTGTATTTTAATAGTGTTATTGTTAGTTTTCTCAAAACAACATGAAGGAGGAGGTCTTTTTATGCTAATTGGTTGTCCCAAGGAAATAAAAAATAATGAATACAGGGTGGGATTAATTCCTGCTGCAGTAAAGATGTACACCCAAAATGGACATAAGGTTTTGATTGAAAAAGGAGCTGGGCTTGGCTCTGGAATACAGGACCAAGAATATATAGAAGCAGGGGCTACTTTGGTGGACACAGCCAGGGAAGTCTGGGAAAAAAGTGAAATGATTGTGAAAGTAAAAGAACCTTTGCCCCAGGAATATGATTTAATGCAAGAAAATCAAATAGTTTATACTTACTTTCACTTTGCTGCTGATGAAAATTTAACCAGGGCTTGTTTAGAGAAAAAAATCATTGCCGTGGCTTATGAAACCGTACAGGAAGAAAATGGCAATCTGCCTCTTTTAAAACCCATGAGTGAAGTAGCGGGAAGAATGGCCCCTTTAATGGCAGCCTTTTACTTAGCCAGATCCCAAGGTGGGCGTGGGGTCTTGCCCACTGGCGTACCTGGAGTACTTCCAGCCAATGTGGTGGTTATAGGCGGTGGCACAGTAGGCAGTAATGCAGCCAGGATTGCTGCTGGTTTTGGAGCCAAAGTAACCATTCTGGATATTAACGCCAACACCCTGGAACATCTGGGCAACATCATGCCAGCCAATGTTTTTACCTGTTATAGCGACCATTTGACCTTACAAAAATGTTTAGAAGAAGCAGATATTGTTATTGGTGCAGTATTGATTCCTGGGGCCAAGGCCCCCAAACTAGTCACCAGGGAACTCTTAAGAAAAATGAAACCAGGTGCAGTCTTTGTAGATGTGGCCATTGACCAGGGTGGCTGCGCAGAAACTTCCAGAGCCACTACTCATTCTGACCCCATTTATGTGGAAGAAGATATTATTCACTACTGTGTGGCCAACATGCCTGGAGCTTATGCCCGGACTTCTACCTTTGCCTTAAACAATGTTACCATTAAATACGGCCTGAAAATTGCCAACCTGGGCGTGGAAAAGGCCTGCAAAGAAGACAAAGTACTTCTCAAGGGTCTAAACATGTACAAGGGCGTTCTCACCTGCCCTCCAGTCTCACAGGCCTTTGGTTTAGAAAAGGAATGTAAGCTTCCTGAAGAAGTATTAAACTAACTCTAAAAAAAGGCCCTTTTTTAAAAGGGCCTTTTTCTTTTAAAACCAGTACACCCCTGCCCCAAAAAGCACCAACACCAAAAAGACTACAAAGAGAACAGGTTTTAGCAGATACTTATAACTCGCCAACAAATTGGCCTGAAAATAATCCTTTGTCACCAAAAAACAAAGATGCACAGGCGAAAGCATCATCCCCATATACCCAAAAGTATAAGCCAGTGCTGCCCAGGATAGATAGGACAGGGAAGATGGCTCTGGAAACATGGGAATAATAAGGGGGAAGGAAGCCCCCACAAAACCAATGGCAATACCTGTAATAAACCCGGATAAAAAGGGCATAATCATAACCACTAAAACCAGAGGAATGTGATAGGCAATAAGTTCTTCTCGTACCAAAAAAACAGCATTGGTCTTAGCCAGCATATTTTTAAAAATCATAATGGAAATGACCAAAAAAACCATATTTAAAAATTTTTTATTGTAAATAAACGTCTTTAATTCTCTAACAGAAACTTTATTGGTAAACATAATCCAAACTAAAGAAAGTAAAAGCCCAGGTATAATGGCCGTAGAGCCAGGAATATGTAAATTAACTCCAATTTTATGTAAAAAGTATTCTAACAAACTTAAAACTAAAATAGATATGACAACTATCACTATGGGCATAATCTCCCACAAAAATTTTTTTATTAAAGAAAAAGAAACTTTTTTCTTTTCCCTAAGAGGACAGGATATAAAATTTAAAATAAAAACTTTTCCAGCCACTACAGATAACACACTAGGTAAAAGCATAAATCCAATAAATTTCCAGGCTGGAACTTTAAGTAAAGCTATAGCCAGAACCACGCCTGGATAAAGAGGCCACCAATACTCCCAAATATGCCTGAACCAGTAATTAAGGGCGACTTTTTTCTCCGCCTCAATACATTCCTTTCCCACTCCAGCTTCCACCATAGGTGCAGAAAACAGGGCCCCTCCAGGCATGGGCAACAAACCAATAAGGGCAGGCATAACACTGGCCACAAGTCCAGGACTGGCTGTGAGCTCCTGAAAGGTGAAAACCATCCTCTCAATCTGGCCAGTGGACTGCATTAAGGCACTCATTATCAAAATAGTAGCTACAATCAAAACCAAAGAAATGGTAGTCAGTTCTTTAAGGCTACCAATACCACTTTGCACAAAAAAAGAAAAATCAAAACCCATCCACAAACAAAGCAAAAAGGAACCACTAAACAGGGCAATTCCCAGAGGAAATTTTCTGTTTAAGATTAAAATAAAAAGAAAAATAGTAAATATCTTTAAAATTACAGGCATATACTTCTCCAAGATGATAATTTAAATTTTAAAACCATTTAACTGCAATCTTTTTTTCATTTTTTCAAAATGACTTCCAGGCCAGTAAACCTTTTTACATTGGGGACAAAAGTGAAACTCTTGAAAATATTTTTTAGTCCTGGGTTCAAGTAAAGGCAAGACATCTTTTTTAGCCACAGGCTTTAAAGGAGTATTACAAAGCAAGCAACGCTGAAAAAAACTCCTGGGTTTAAGACCAAAAACCCTTTTTATTTCTTGCAACTGCTCATCTGGATTGCTGGAGCGCAAAAGATAGCCAAAGTGAATCTGCTTTCGCTTTAACAAGCCAATATCTTTGGTTAAGACAACCCTTTGTTCCAGACTGGCCAGGTGAGCAATCTGTTCATCTCTTAACCTGGCCGCAAAAAGGGTATCAAAGCCAAGCATCCTAAGTAATACAGCTAATTTGCCCACATTGACATCACAGATAAAGCTCAGTTCTTTTTCTAGTTTGGGTCGTAATTTTGTCTTTTGACTAAAATCAAGAGGAAGGGTATGATAAAAAATATTTATTTTATCAAAGGCCTCAGGAATATAGGAAAAATTTAATTTTTGTGTTCCTCTATAAAGAGAGCCAATCTCTGTATGAGGAACCCCCAAAGCTTCTATAATATCTTTTATAGAGGCTTTACGCTGTAGAGGATAAGTAACCTCAAGCTCTTGATGTTTGAAAAAATATTGATATTCTTTGCTAAAGCAAAGAACAATAAAAGGAGTAGTAGACATTATGGAGCCTTTATTCTGGAAAAATCTCTTGATTTTCCTTGTACTCTTTAACTTTGTCTTACGTCAGGGATTAGAACTCTTAAACTTAAGACACCAAAAAACCAAGCTTCCTGCAGCAGCCAGAGATATTTATTCTCCTCAACAATATGCCCAAAGTCAACTCTATACCAAGGAAAAAACCTACTTTAAAATACTCTCTTCTGCTTTAGAGACAAGTTTACTAATTTACTTTCTTCAAACAGGATTTTTGGGTTGGCTCTATCATCAATTGGATTGGCTAAATATAAATACCATGGGGCAACAAATCCTTTATCTCCTTTTCTTATTACTCCTTACCACTCTTTTAAACCTTCCCTTTGAACTGTATGAACACTTTTACCTGGAAAAAAAATATCAATTTAACCGCATGAAACTTTCCTTATTTTTTCAAGACAAAATAAAAGAATTTATTCTTAGCGCTCTTATTAGCTCCATTCTTTTGAGTATAATTATCTATCTCTGGAGCCATTATCCCAATACAGCCTGGTTTGTTGCCTGGGTTATTATTTTTGGCTTTGTCTTACTCTTACAATATCTTGCTCCTAAATTTATCTTGCCCCTCTTTAATCGCTTTACCCCACTTCCAGAAGGCACTTTACGCCAGGATATAACGCAATTGGCCCAAAAGCTTGGCTACACCCTGACCAACATCTATCTTAT
>LGER01000011.1 GCA_001507915.1 Desulfonauticus sp. 38_4375
TTCACTTTGGTACAGGTAATGATTCTGCAGAAGACTATTACTACATTGCCATTCAAACCGCCACAGCCTCTGCCTTTGGCCTGGGTAATAGTGCTGCTAGTACTGCTGCTGGTTATACCATCTCCACTCAAAGTGCTGCCCAAAATGCCCTTACTGCTATTCAAGACGCCATTGTTTCCAAGGATAGAATCAGGGCCTCTTTAGGTGCTTTACAAAACAGATTGCAAAACACCATTACCAACTTACAGATTCAGGCGGAGAACCTGCAGGCTGCAGAATCGCGTATCTCTGACGTGGACGTGGCCACAGAAATGACCGAATTCGTAAGACAACAGATTCTCACTCAATCTGCAGTAGCCATGCTGGCTCAGGCCAACAGCTTACCCAGAATGGCCTTGCAATTGATTTCTGGTTAATGTTTAAGTGCTTTCTTAGACTAAAAAAGGGTAGGCTCAGCCTACCCTTTTTTTAACTCAGGCATTCTTTTTGCATATTTTCCAGGCAAAAGGACTTTTTTGCCGGGGGAAAAATGGTTGCAGAAACTGATTATCTCACTTCAGGACAAATCCACTTTACAGGTCTTGGCTCAGGCACAGATTTTGATACTATGATTAACAAGCTGGTGGAATTAGAAAGCCAGCACATTACTCGTTTACAAACCTGGAAACAATCCTGGCAGGATAAGATAACTGCCTTTCAAGAACTAAATACTGCCATGCTCAACCTGGAAAGCACCTTAAAGGGCATGGATTCCTTGCAAGAATTTTTTATCAAAACCACTGATACCACAGATAGTACTGTTTTAACTGCCAGTGCTTCCAGTTCAGCGCAGGTGGGCACTCACTCCATTGAAATCAACCAGCTGGCCCAAAATCATGTCCTGGTCAGTAAAAACTCCTTTGCCTCTGAAGATACTATCATCAATAATACCGGCGGAGACGAAACCTTAACTTATACTTACAATGGAGAAAATGTAACCCTTACCATTCCTGATGGGACAAGTCTTTCTACCCTGGTTAACCTGATTAACAACGACCCCAATAATCCGGGTATCAGGGCTTCTATTCTCAAAAAATCAGATAATACCTACCATCTACAGCTAAAAGGCCTGGATCTGGGCAGTAATTATAGCATCACTATTAGTAGTGGTCCCAGTAGTTTTGATTCAGATGCCTCTTCTAGCATAGACAACAGTGATTTTTTTGAAACTCAAAGTGCCCAAAACTCCCAGATTAAGGTAGATGGTTTTCCCAGTGATGGCACCTGGATTGAACGCAGTTCCAATACCCTGGATGATGTGATCACAGGGCTTACTCTGAACTTAAAAGATACAGGAACTGTTCAACTTACTGTAAGTAATGATACTTCGGCCATAAAAGAACAAATCGTTACCTTTGTGGACCAGGTAAATAGTATCTTAAGCATTATTCGGGAGCAAACCAAGGTAGATAATTCCACCGGAGAAGGCTCCCTACTTACTGGAAACTATGGCCTGCAAATCATTCAGCAAAAAATAAAAGATATCCTCTCCTCTAAAGGTATAGGTTTTGACCGCAATAGTGATACCTACACAGTACTTGCCAGCATAGGCATAACCACAGATGCCAATGAATCCTCTCCCACTCTGGGACAACTACTTCTAGATGAAAGCAAGTTGGATGAAGCCTTAAGCAATGACCCGCAAGCAGTAGCTGAAATTTTTAGTGCTGATTATGTACCTACTAGCTCCAGTTCTGATTTTCGCTATTATTCCCATATCTCTGGCATAACCCAGGGAGGAGTTTATACTGTCTCCTATACGGTGAGTGGAGGAGTGATTACTTCTGCTACCATAGACGGCAAAACAGCTAGTATTTCCAATAATATTCTCACTGCTACCGAAGGAGATGCCAAGGGTCTAGCCATTCAGGTGGACAATCTTACAGATGGCACCTATAGCGGAACCCTGCGCTTAAAATACGGTAAAATTTTGGAATTAAGGGACAGCCTAGATGAACTAACAGACTCTGATACAGGCCCCCTGAATGTGCTGGAAGACAATTATAATGAAATCATTGAAGATATAGACGAAAAAATTGCCTGGGAACAAAAACGAATTGAGCGCTATGAAAGCGACCTGCGAGATAGATTTGCCCGTTTAGAAGAATTACTGGGCTACTACAATCAACTGGATACTCAACTATCTTCCCAAATCAAATCCTTAGGTAGTGGAAGTAGTTCTTAAGGAGGAACACCCAAAATGCAACTAGCTCAAAACTATCTTAAAGTTCAGGTAAATACCACTTCCCAAGAAGAACTGGTGGTGCTAATCTTTGAAGCTGCAATCAAATACCTGGAACAAGCCAAGGAAAAAATAAAAGAAAAGGATTATGCCCAGAAGGGAATTTTAATCTCCAAGGCCTTGGATTGTATAGCTGAGCTAGATTCCAGTTTAAATATGGAAAAAGGGGGAGAAATAGCCAAAAACCTTCACGCCCTTTATTTTTACTGTCAAAGTAAACTCCTTATGGCCAACCTAAAGCTAGACTGCCAGGTCATTGATGAGGTCATTGGTATTTTGCGCAAAATAGGCTCTGCCTTTGCAGAAATTACCCAATCTAGCTAATTCTTTTCTTGTGTTTTTTTTCTCTTACTTGCCTTTTTAAAGCCAACAGCCTATCTAGGTTTTATATCTTTTTAGCTGGTAACTTATGTCCTACTTATTACAATTTTATCTCTTAATTGACCCCTTGCTTATTTTCTTCTTTAGAATTCCTAAAATCCCCATTCTGGGCTTTTACCTGGGCAATGGGGTGCTAAGCCTTATCTGTGTACTTCTAGGCGAAATAACCATGGTCTTAATTTATCGCTACAATAAATCCTATTTTGACCAATTAAACCAGGAAATGCTCCAAAACCACACCCTATCCATCAAGGCAATTCTGTTTAAAAGTAAAGAGCACTACAAAGCTGCCAACACCCTGGCCAACGAAGCCTTTGGAAAAACCTTTTTTGCCAGCTTAGCCCTTTTTGCTTCTTCTCTCTGGCCTATTCCCTTTGCTTTGGGCTGGCTTAGTTTTCGTTTTAATGAAGTAACCTTTCCCCTTTGGCCCACTTCTTTTGAATTGGGATATGTGGGAGTATTTATTCCCATCTATATTTTAATCCGAATGCTCTTGGGAAAAGTGAAAAAAAAGATTTCCTGGTTGCAAATTGGAGACAGCAGCCTAGAGGAAGAGGAAATTCTCTCCTGGCAAGACTTACATAAAAAAAGTGAGGAAAAATAAATGCGTTTGGGCGAATACTCTTTTCAAGAATTTATTGAAGTCGTCAGAAAGTTTCACGGTAGTCCTGCTCCAGGCATACTTTTAGGTGGAGTTATGTTGGAAGTGGGTAAGAAACTTCTTCCTCCCAAAACCATTTTTGACGTTATCTGTGAAACCCCCAAGTGTCTCCCTGATGCTGTGCAACTCCTTACTTTATGTACCATTGGTAATGGCTGGTTAAAGATTTTTAACTTAGGCCGCTATGCCCTTACTCTCTATGACAAATATGAAGGTACAGGAGTCAGAGTATATGTAGATAGCGAGAAATTAGACCAGGCACCTGCCCTAAGGGATTGGTTTTTAAAACTGGTTCCCAAAAAAGAACAATCCTTGAGCCAGATTCTGGAGGAAATAAGGGAAAAAGGAGAAAACATTCTATCCACTACCGAGGTAAAGGTTAATTTAAATCTGGTCAGCAAAAGTAAGCGCTCTCAAATAGGTATTTGTCCCTTATGTAAAGAAGCCTATCCTCTAAAGGACGGCTCCATTTGCCGTGCCTGTCAGGGAGAAAGTCCTTATCTGGATACAGAAATTAGTACTCCTCAGTTAAAAACCATTCCAGCCCATAAGGCCCTGGGCAAACCCTTAACTCACGACCTTACCCAAATAATCCCGGGCCAAAGCAAAGGAGCAGTCTTTAAAAAAGGAGATATTCTCAGTGCTGGCGATCTCTGTCGACTCCAGCAAATGGGCAAGGAACATCTCTACGAACCCTTAGATGATAATCAAAATTTTATCCATGAAAACGAAGTAGCAGAAGCCTTTGCCCAAAAAATGGCTGGACCTGGAGTAAGTTATGACCTTCCTCCCAAAGAGGGAAAAATAAACTTTAAAGCCAGTAGGGATGGACTCTTTGTAGTAGATAGGGAGAGACTTGTTTCCTTTAACCTGGTGCCAGAAGTAATGTGTTCCTGCAGGCAAAACTACTCCCTGGTCAAAAAAGATGGGCTCCTGGCTGGCACCAGAGCTATTCCTCTTTATCTGGCAAAAAAGTATTTTCTCCAGGCCTTAAGTTTTTTGGATACTCCTCTTTTTAAGGTACTGCCTCTACCAGAAAAAAAAGTAGGGCTTCTCATTACTGGCAATGAGGTCTTTTATGGACACATAGAAGATAAATTTGAACCCATTATTACCAATAAGGTTGAAACCCTGGGAAGCAAGGTCATAGCCACTGTAAAAAGCCCGGACAATACTAAAGAAATAAAAGACGCTGTTCACTTGCTCCTGGAGAAAGGGGCAGACCTTGTCATTACCACAGCGGGGCTTTCTGTAGACCCGGATGATGTCACCCGCAAAGGGCTAATAGAAGCTGGGTTAAAAAATTACCTCTATGGAGCACCCATTTTGCCAGGAGCCATGACCCTTATAGGGGAAATAGGCCAGGCAAAAGTGCTGGGCGTGCCAGCTTGTGCCCTTTATTTCCAGAGGACCAGCTTAGACCTTATTTTACCCAGACTTATTGCTGGAGTTAACATTCAACGCAAAGACCTGGCTGAAATGGCTGAAGGCGGACTTTGCCTTAATTGCAAGCAATGCACTTTTCCCAAGTGTTATTTTGGTAAATAGCCCTCCTAATCCTTCTCCAATAACCCAAATCTCCTAACCCACCTGGTTTCTTAAGAAGAGGTGGGTTTCCTTTTATTTTTTTCTTTAACTTGACTTAAAAACTACTCTTTTTTAGTTTTAAAACCAGAATAACCAATAAAGGGAGATCCTACATGGAACTGAGTAAAAAATTCCTGGTTACGGTAAGTGAAGATTATTCCAAACTTTATGGAGTAAAATTTTTAGCCAGTTTTTTAACCAACCTCAAAAACATCTTCATTGACCTTATCTACATCGCTCCCAACCCCAAAAAAAATCACCCCCAAAACGGTAGTGAAGCTCTCATTACACATAATTTAAAAGAAAGTTATCAGAAAAAAGGCCAAGAGGCTTTAAATACAGCTCTAGACTACCTCGTTAACCACAATTTTAAAAAAGAACATATAAAAACTATCTTTAAGTATCAAAGTTATTCTACAGCAGAAGATTTAATTTATGAAGCCCATAAGGGGTTATATGATGCGTTAGTCTTAGGCAATAGAGGCCTTTCCTTTTTAGAAGAAAAAATATTTGGAAGTGTAACCAAAAACATTTTAAAGGCTAAAATAGATTTTCCAGTCTGGGTATGTAGAGAGCCTCAAATCAAAAATAGAAATGTAGTTATTTGTGTAGATGGAAGTAGAGAAAGTTATTGTGTAGCTGACCATGTGGGATTTGTTCTAAATGACCAGCCAGAGCACAAGATATACCTTCTCCATATCTTAGATAAAGATAGTAAAGATCCCTATCAACTATTTAAAAAAGCAGAAGAAGAGATTACTGGCAATGGCTTTCCTCGTACCCACATTGAAAGCAAAATACTCCAAGGAAAAGATGTGTGTTCCCTTATTTTAAATTTTGCAAAAGAGAAAAAAGCTGGGGTGGTAGCTTTAGGTAAAAGCGATTCGGAAGAAAAAATTTTTAGTTTATTCTTCAAAAGTAATTCAGTCTCTTCCGAAATATTCAAACGCTTTGAACATATGGCCTTGTGGATGTGTAAATAAACTAAATATATCCCTTCAAGTCAGACCAAAGGAGGCCCAAAAGCTCGTAAAAAAGCCTCTCGCTTTTTTGCACTCCCTTATAAGAGGGAAAATACTCCCAGAGGGTATAATTGGAAGTTTTTCTCGTTAGGTAAGGACTGGGCGAGGGAATGGGATTAAGGCCTTCTTTTTGAAAAAGTAAAAGAGCTCTTTGCATATGGGTAGCTGAAGTAACCAGGACAAAATTTTTACCCTTTAATAAGCGCTTCAAATTTAAAACTTCTTCTCTCGTATCTAAAGAAGTTTCTTCCACTAAAATATCTGTAGCAGGCACTCCTAACAACACAGCCACTTCTTTCATTACCTGGGCATTGCTCTTTTGGTCCTTTATTTTACCCCCAGAATAAATCAATTTAGCCCCTGGGAACATCTTTTTCAATCTAATGCTTTCAATAACCCTAGGTAAAGTCAAGGGCTGGAGCTCAGAATTGGGAGGCAAAAATTCATTACTATCATGCCCTCCGCCTAAAACCACAATATAGCTAATGGGTTCTTTAGGGATTTCATTTAAAGGTAAATAGCGATGTTCAAAGGGATAAAGTACCTGATCCATAAAAGGTTCAGAAGAAACTAAAAATAAAAAAACTGCACCAAAAACTACAAACCCAATCCCATAGTTTCTTTTTTTCTTATTTTTATAGCAGATATAGACACCTAAAAGTATAAATTCCAGGGCCAAAGGCAAAAGGAAAAGCAGACGCGAAATTATTTTTTTTAAATAAAAGGCAACCAAAATTTACTCCCTTTTTATTTTGCTTTGTTGTAAAAGGACAAAATCCGCCAGCACCAACAAAACCATTGCCTCCAATACTGGAACTATCCTGGGAATAGCTGAAATATCATGCCTTCCACCAATACGAATCTCTACCTCTTCTCCCTGCTGATTGATGGTTTTCTGGGGTTTGGCAATAGACGGAATGGGTTTTACCGCTGCTCTTAAAACCAAAGGTTGGCCAGAAGAGATTCCTCCCAAAATACCTCCGGCCTGGTTGCTTAAAAAGCCTTCTTTACTCAAAGGGTCATTATTTTCACTGCCCAAAAGCCTGGCTGCTTCAAATCCACTTCCTATTTCCACTCCTTTTACAGCTCCAACTCCCATGAGGGCATAGGCCAATCTGGCATCCAGCTTGTCAAAAACAGGCTCTCCCAAACCTGCAGGCACATTTTCCACCACTATTTCCACTATTCCACCCAGCGTATCTCCGGCCTTACGCACCTCTTTTATCCTTTGCTCCCACAGGGAAATAACTTCCGTTTCAGGGGCAAAAAAAGGCCTGCTTTTAGATCCCCTTATATCTTCTCTTTGAGCTCTAATTCCTCCTAACTCCAGAGTATAGCTAAAAATTTCTATCCCTAAAGTTTTTAAAAAGGTCCTGGCAATAGCTCCTCCTACTACCCTGGAAACAGTTTCTCTACCTGAAGCCCTGCCACCACCTCGATAGTCTCGAATCCCGTATTTCCGGGCATAGGTAAAATCAGCATGCCCTGGTCTATAGATATCCTTTAGGAAACCATAATCTTTTGAACGCATATCTTCATTGGCAATATAAAAACCAATGGCAGTACCAGTGGTTTTACCCTCAAAAACCCCGGAAAGCAGTTTAACCTTATCCCCTTCTTTCCTCTTGGTAGCCGCTATACCCTGCCCAGGACGACGCAAGTCCAAATCCCTTTGAATTATTTCTTCACTAAGTTCTATTCCTGGAGGGCAACCTTCTACTACACCGCCCAGGCCCGGGCCATGAGATTCTCCAAAAGTAGTTAACCTAAAAATTCTGCCAAAGGTATCTCCACTCATTTTCTGACCTTATTTAAAATCTCATTTACAATTAGTTCTAAATTTTTATTTCCATCTATAATTTCAGTAGCACAGTCAAGATAAAATTTTTCCCTTTCCTGTAAAACTGTTTCTATTTCTTTTTCTAAAGACAGGTTGGTTAAAGGAGGCCTGTTGGTTAAGGCCTCTTTATGGCCAAGTCTCTTTAACACTTCTTTAACACTTACCTCTAAATAAAATACCCATTTTTTCTGTTTTAAAAAAGCTCTATTTTCCTTTTTTAAAATAATTCCACCACCAGTAGCTATTACAGTACTAGTCAAATTACCAGTTAAGTAAAGCACTTCTGTTTCCAGAAGACGAAAATAGTCCCAGCCCTTTTCTTCTACCAGTTGAGTAATATTTTTCCCCTCTTTTTCAACGATGAGCTCATCAGTATCCAGAAAAGCAAACTCTAAATTTTGAGCCAACAATTTACCCACCGTGGTTTTTCCACTTCCCCTGGGGCCTATTAGATAAATGTTTTCCTCTGCTTTTATTTTTGCGCCCATTTTAGCTCCCACTCAGCAAGTTCTTCAGGAGTTAAAGAAGGGCTTGCATACAAGCCTTTTTTTTCTCTTTGCCTGAAGGCTTCATACAAGATAATGGCTGCAGCTACAGAAACATTAAAACTTTGCACCATGCCCACCATGGGGATATAAAGCTCATGGGGCACAAGTTTAATTAAGGCTTCTTCCACGCCCCTGTGTTCATTACCCAAAATAACTGCCGTAGGTTTACTAAAATCCCAATCCTGCACCCTAAGAGCTGTAGAAGAAAAACCAGTTCTAACCAAGGTAAATCCCTGACTTTGTAAAGATTCAACCATGTCTCTGGCCTCTTTGTGCCGAATACACTCCACCCATTTTTTGGCTGAAGCAGAAGACTTTTTACCCAGTACAGGAAAGGCTTCTTTTGAATAGTAAAGATGTACCCAGCCCACGCCAAAGGCATCACAACTTCTCAAAATAGCCGAAACATTGTGAGGGTCATGAATATTGTTCAGGATTAAAGTAAGTTCCTTTTGTCTTTTGCTTAAAACCTGCCTGATTTTCTCCCTTCTTTTCTCTGTAAGAGTCTCCACTGGTCTAAACAAGGCTAACTCTCCTCCTTAATTATTCTCCATTTTTTAAAGCATAGAGAAGATATTCCTGGTTCCCTTTAGGGCCTTTGATTTTAGAAGGGACCGTACCTCTAACTTCCAGTCCCAGTTCTTCTACCTTAAGACATATCTCTGTAAGCACTTGCTGTTGCTTATCCCAGGAAGTCACCACTCCCTTTTTAGTTTCGCCTTTGCCTACTTCAAACTGGGGCTTAACCAGAGCAACTACTTCTCCTTTGGCCTTTAAAAACTTCAATGCTGCAGGAAGGACCAGCTTTAAACTGATAAAGGAACAATCTATGGTCAAAAAATCTACCTTTTCAGGCAAAAGTTCTGGCTCGGCATAACGAATGTTTATCTTTTCCAGATTAATCACCCTGGGATCCTGGCGCAATTTATAATCCAGTTGTCCTTCCCCCACATCCAGGGCATAGACCTTTTGGGCTCCGTGTTGTAAAAGACAATCTGTAAATCCTCCAGTAGAAGCTCCCACATCCAGGCACACCTTATCCTTTAACTGTAACTTAAAGTGCTCAATGGCAGTTAAAAGTTTATAGCCCCCTCGACTCACAAAGCGCTCTTTTTCTTTGAGTTTAAATTCTGTTTCTTCTAAATAGGCACTGCCAGGCTTTTCCACCAAATACCAGTGTCCCTCTCTTTGAAAGAAAACCTGGCCAGCCATAATAAGCCTTTTGGCCTTTTCTCTAGAATCCACCAGTTTTTTTCGCACCAAAAGAATATCTGCCCGCTCTTTTCTTTTTTTGCTAGCCAACCCCTTCCTCCAATTTACATCTTGCTTTCCCCAGGCGTTAGTTCTATTATTCTTTTTACCTCAAGCCAAAGGAGTAGTAAGTAAAAGTGAATGAGCTTCCTGTAAAAGTCAAATTTTTATCCCCTCTTTGTACCCCTCAAAACTTAACCTATGCTACAGAACACTCCGCCGGGCTGGACCTTAGGGCCTGTATCTCAGAAAAAGAACTGTGGATAGCTCCTGGGGAAAAGAAAAAAATTCCCACTGGCATTGCCATAGAAATAACTCAAAAGAATATAGCTGGCTTTATCTTTTCCCGTAGTGGTCTAGGGACCAAAGAAGGACTGGTGGTAACCCAGGGAGTAGGCGTGGTGGACCCAGATTATAGAGGGGAAATCTTTGTCTCTCTTTACAACTTAAGCTCTACTCCCCAAAAAATAGAACAAGGCCAGCGCATAGCCCAGCTTATTTTCCTGCCTTTTTTTAGAGCCAAGCTTATTCCTGCTGATACCCTGGCTGAAACTAAAAGAGGGGCAGGAGGTTTTGGACATACTGGCAAACAATAACTACCCCCCACTAACACTATGGATTCCTTTTTAGCCATTTTAAATACAGTTTTACCTGTGTTTTTACTGATTTTTCTGGGTTATGGATTAAAAAAAGTGGGTTTAATCTCTGAAACTTTTTTGCAAGAAGGCAACAAAGTTATCTACTATGTTTTCTTACCCCTGCTTATCTTTTATAAAATAGCTCTAGCTGACTTTAAAACCAGCTTTAATCCCTATCTGGTTTTAGCCTCTTATCTGGCCTTAATCCTTTGTTTTCTAGCTTTTATGCATATACCTAACAAATCCCCGGCCCTAAAGGGTACTTTTGTTATGTCTTCTCTACGGGGGAATTTGGCGTACATTGGACTTTCTGTAATCTATCAAGCCTACGGAGATAAAGGGCTCCTGATTGGCAGTGTTTTAATGGGATTTCTGGCTCCTCTGCTCAATTTAATCTCTGTGCTAGCCTTTGCCTTTCGCAAAGACATTCAGGTCTCTATTAAACATATTATAGTCAAAGAAATCTTACTCAATCCTCTTATTTTAGCTTCTTTTTTGGGTATTGCCTTTAGTTTGTGGGAAATAAAACTTCCTATTCTTATTGACAGGACCATAGCTCTTTCCTCTGGACTTACTTTACCTCTGGCTTTAATCTCCATAGGTGGCACTTTTACCTTTGAAAAGATAAAGGGAAATTTAAAAATACTTGTGCTCTCTACTGGCTGTAAGCTTTTCTTCTTACCTTTGTTAACCTATCTTTGCCTTTTACTTTTTCCTATAGAACCTCTAGAAAAGGCTGTGGCCCTAATTTTAGCTGCCACTCCCACTGCCATTGCCACCTATGTAATGGCTCAGGAGTTAAAAGGAGATTTACACCTGGCCAGAAGTCTGGTTATGCTAACGACACTTCTCTCTATTTTTAGTTTCACTTTATATCTTTTTTTACTGCAAAAATATCTTTTCTAGGAGAGAAATATGAAGAGTTTACAAGAATTTCAACAAAAGGAAAAAGAGTTGTTAATGCCCACCTATGCCAGATATCCCCTGGCCATTGAGCGGGGAGATGGATATTTTCTCTATGATTTTGAAGGAAAAAGGTACTATGACTTTTTGGCAGGAATTGCTGTTTGTATTCTGGGACACAATCATCCAGCCATAAATCAAACCCTAGCCAGACAGAGCCAAAAACTTATCCATGTAAGCAATCTCTTTTTTCAGGAAGAGCAGCTAAAATTAGCTGAAAAATTACAAAAATACTCAGGCCAAAGAAAAATCTTCTTTTGTAATTCAGGTGCAGAAGCCAACGAAGGTGCCATAAAACTGGTTCGGCGTTATTTTCAAAGAATAAAAAAAGAAGAACGCTACGAAATTATCACCTTTAGCAACTCCTTTCATGGCAGGACTCTGGCCACCCTTACGGCTACAGGGCAAGATAAAGTAAAAGATGGTTTTGCCCCTTTACCTGCAGGCTTTAAAACCATTCCCTTCAACGAAGTACAGGCCCTAGAAGAGCACTGCACTTCTAAGACTGCTGCTATCATGCTGGAGGTGATTCAAGGAGAAGGAGGAGTTAATCCCTTAAGTCCTGAATTTGCCTTGCAAATTAAAGAAATTTGTAAACAAAAAGACTTATTACTGATTATAGACGAAGTACAAACAGGCATAGGCAGGACAGGCAAGTTCTGGGCTCATGAACATTTTGCTCTGGAGCCAGACATTATTACCACGGCCAAGGGCTTAGGAGGAGGGCTGCCCATAGGCGCAGTTCTGGCCAAAGAGGAAGTAGCTCAGGCCTTTACTCCTGGCTCCCATGGAACCACCTTTGGTGGAAATGCCCTGGCTTGTGCTGTAAGTACTACGGTTTTAGAAGTATTAGAAAGGGAAAACTTAGTGGAAAATACCCAAAAATTGGGAGATTATTTTTACATCAAAGGGGAAAGCTTACTTCAAAAATATCCTCAAAAAATAAAAAATATCAAGGGAAAGGGCCTGATGCTTGGCATTGAATTGCAAGAAGAAGGAAAAAAAATCTGGCAGTCCCTTTTAAACAAAGGCTTTATAACCAACCTTACTCAAGATAAAATTCTACGCCTTTTGCCTCCCTTAACCATAGACCAAAAGGCAGTGGATGCATTTTTCTTGGCTTTGGAAGAAAGTTTTAAGGAATAATGGAAACTCGTTTAAAAGAAAATACTTTTGACCTGGTGGTCATTGGAGGAGGAGCCACTGGTTGTGGCCTGGCCCTGGATGCTGCCACTCGTGGTCTTAAAACCCTGTTGCTGGAAAAAGAAGACTTTGCTTCAGGCACCAGCAGTAAAAGCAGCAAACTCTTACACGGTGGGGTCAGATATTTAGAGCAGGCCATAAGACATCGGGACAAAGGCCAGTATCAGTTAGTAAAGGAAGCCTTAAAAGAGCGCTTTTTACTCTTACAAAATGCCCCTCATCTCTGTCACTCTTTAACCTTTATTGTCCCCCTTTATAGATGGAAAGACCTACCTTACCTCTTTACCGGGCTTTGCCTCTATGATTTTATTGCCAAGGATAAATCCCTGGGTAGAACCAAACTTATTTCAGCCCACACCACCTACCAAATTTTTCCTTTCTTAAAAGAAAAAAAACTAAAAGCAGGTCTAATCTACTATGACGGCCAGTTTAATGACTTTAGGCTGGCTATCTCTCTGGTAAAAAGTGCCAGTAAGTATGGGGCTACTCTCTTAAATTACGCTGAAGTGCAAGATTTTATCCTGCACCAGGGGAAAATTAAAGGAGTAGTATTTGTAGATAAGTTAACTGGAAAAACCCTGGAAGTAAAAGCCAAGGTAGTTATCAACGCTACAGGACCCTGGCTGGATAAAATAAGAAAACTGGCTAATCCCGGGGCTGAAGACCTCTTAATTCACTCCAAAGGTTCTCACCTGGTTTTTAAACTACCGATAAAAGACCCCTATGCCCTTTTAATTCCCAGAACAAAAGATAATCGGGTCATTTTTCTTTTACCCTGGTTTAATCAACATTACCTTCTGGGCACCACAGATATTCAATCTTCTTTAGAAGACCCCTTAAAACCAAGTAAGGAAGAAATAGATTATCTCTTACAATATTTTCACCTCTACTTTGACTACCCCCTAGAAGTGAAACACCTTACCTCTTCCTGGGCAGGCCTAAGACCCCTTTTAAAAAACAATTCCAGTAAGGACACTGCTTCTTTGAGTAGAGAGCACTACATTGAAATCATGGAGAATAATTTAGTAAGTATTGCAGGTGGTAAGTGGACGACCTTTCGCAAAATGGCCCAGGAAACCTTAGACCTGACCTTAAGCAAATTTAATCTAACTGCTAAAAAATGCCTTACTTCTCAAATCAAACTCTTTGGCAGTGAGACCTTTGACCAAGCCTTTAAACAAAACTTTCTGGCTCAAAAAGAACTAGCCCCTGACATCTTAAACCACTTACTAAATACCTATGGAGATAGAGCCTATAAAGTCCTGGAGTTAGCTAAAAACCTAAACCTTACAGAAAGAATCCTAGAGGGTTTTCCCTATATCCTGGCTGAAGTGGTTTATTGTTTAGAAGAAGAATATGTATTTAATTTTCTGGATTTTTTGGCTAGAAGAATTGATTTGGCAGAAATAAATGTGGAAAAAAGTATTCTGGCTATAGAAAAAATCCAGGATATATTTTGTACAAAACTCAATTGGGATAGAAAAACCCTGGAAGAAAATAAAAAACAGGCCATAACCCAATTAAAAAATTTTACTTTTTAAAGAAAGGAAACACGCAAATGAAAATAATCGCCCACAGAGGAGCTTCCTTTTATGCCCCGGAAAACACCTGGGCTGCTTTTAACCTGGCGATAACTCAACAGGTAGACGGAATAGAAATGGATGTACACCTAACTAAAGATAAAAAAATAGTAGTCATACATGACCTTAACACTGATAGAACTGGTAGTGAAAGCCACATCATAGAAGATAGCTCTTATGAAGTGTTAAAAGACATAGATGTTGGTAGCTGGTATGGAACAGAATTTAATACGGAAAAAATACCTCTTTTAGAAGATGTTTTAAACAAAATACCTCAAAACCTAGAGCTTTACATAGAAATAAAAAGTGATTTAAAGATAATTGACCCTCTTTTAGAGCTAATCCACAAATACACAGAACAAAAAAATAGATTGGTTTTATTTAGCTTTAACTTAGAAGTGGTTAGTACCCTAAAAAAATATCTTCCAGACCATACCCTCTTGTGGATAGTTGAATATGGCTATAACCATGCCTTAAGTAAAAATATGTACCAAGAGACCATTACCAAGGTGGAAAAGGCGCATCTAGATGGTCTTTCTACTCTGGCAGACTTACGACACTGTCAAAACTTGGCTCCAGAAATAATAAAAAGGCAGTGGATTTTTAATGTCTGGACAGTGGACAATCCTGCCCTGGCCCGAAAATTAAAGGAACTGGGAGTGACTTCTCTTTCCACCAACAGGCCAGATTGGATTATAAAGGCCTTAAAAAGCTAACTACTCCTTTTTATGGCTAAAATAAAGATTTATTAAGGCCAGGGTAGAAGTAAAGACAATCATCAAAAAGGAAATGGCGTTAATAACTGGCGTACTTCCATCTCTTACCTGCAAGTAAAGATTTATGGGCAAGGTAGGTTCAGAGCCTACCAGAAAAAGGGTAGTATTGAAGTTTTCAAAACTCATTAAAAAGGCCACTGCTCCAGAACCAATAAGAGAAGGTTTTAAATATCTTAAGGTAATGTGCCATATTACCTGCCAGCGGTTAGCTCCCAAATTTAAAGCAGCCTCTTCCAGAGTCCGATCAAATTTTTTCAACCTGGCTGAAACCACCAGCACCACAAAGGTGGTAATAAAAGAAAACTGACCCAACACCACCAGCCAGAAGCCAGGGGCCAAAAGGGACACATCCCAACCAAAATGGTTCTCCAAAAACACCCCCAGGCCATTGCTGGCCAATAAAATGGAGATACCCAAAATAACCCCGGGAATTACCAGAGGAGCAAGGGTCAACATATACAGGGCTTGCTTGAATCTAAAATTCTCCTGTTCAAAGAGAAAGGCTCCCATGGTGCCTACGACTAAAGAGAAAAAACTTACGACCAGAGCAGTCTTGATACTTACCCAAATACTTCTAAGGTTATTGCTGTCATAAAAAATACCCACTCTATCTGGGCCCTTGGCCAAAAACCAATCCAGAGAAAACCCCTTCCAGGGCAAACTGGGAAAGTCAGAATTATTAAAGGCGAGTACACAGGTAATTAGAAGTGGAGCAAAGAGAAAAATATAAAAAAGCACAATGTATAGTTTAAACAAAAAGGAATAGCTTTTACTGTGGGGAAGAGTTCTAATCATTGCACTACCTTGGTCAAATTTTGTCTAGTTAATTTCAGGCCTATCCAGATAATCAAGCTGGATAAAGCTAAAAGCAAAAAACCAAAAGCTGCACCCTGATTCCAGTTAAAACTGGCAATAAACTGGGTATAAATCTGTTCAGTAAACCAAAGAGAGCTTTTACCCCCAATCAGATTGGGAGTAAGATAATTGCCCAAAGTAAGCATAAAAACCACTATAGCGCCAGAAGTAAGGCCTGGCTTGGAATGAGGTAAAATAATTTTGGTCAGAATGGTCCAGGAAGAAGCCCCTAAATCATAGGCAGCTTCAATTAAACTATCATCTAAACTCTCCAGAACTGAAAGCAAAGGCACCACCATAAAGAGCATGGAGGTGTAAACCAGGACCATGACCATGGAAATGTCGTTATACAACATTTCCACAGACTTAGAAATTAGTCCCAGTTGCAACAAAAAGTGGTTTATAACCCCACTTTCCCGCAGTAAAATCATCCAGCCATAGACCCGAACCAACTCACTTACCCAAAAGGGCATGAGTAATAATACAGCCAAAAAGCCACTAAAGCGAGGATTGGCCACCTTGGTAATAAAAAAAGCCACAGGAAAGGCAATAATAGCGGTTATACAGGTAACCAGGATAGAATAAATGGCTGTGCGCACAAAAGTCAGCCAATAAATGGGCTCAGAAAAAAAATTCTTATAATTGGCAAGACTCCAGGAAGTATTACCCACCCAATCCTCAGTGCGCAAGGACATTAAAAACAGCTCAATATGAGGAACCACAATGAGCAAAAATAACCACAAAAACACTGGAATAAAAAATACATAAAAGCCAAGTTTTTTCCCTGCCACCTGGGATTCTCCTTAAGAAAAGGCTAGGCTGTCCTCATAAAACCAGCCAATGTTTAAGTCATCTCCGGGCTTAAGATGAGCAAACTTTTTATTTTGGGGCAAGGCAACCATTATTTCTGGTCCTGCAGGTAAAAGGCAGAGCAATTTAGAATTGGCTCCATCAAAAAGGATATCCTTTATCTTTACCTTTAACCTGTTAACCTTGCTCAAATTTTCCTCAGGCTCCAACAAAAAGCTTTCTGGTCGAATAAATACACTTATTTTTTTACCCAAGCGATAGGAGCCAGCCCTTACCCAGAACTCATGACCATAGGCAGAAACCAGAACCATTTCCCCTTCTTTTTTAAGCATCTCTCCTTCTAGGGCATTGTTATCTCCTACAAACTTAGCTACAAAGGCAGTCTTGGGGCTGCGGTACAAATTTTGAGGAGTATCTATTTGTTCAAATCTGCCCTTATTCATTACGGCCACAAAATCAGACATAACCAGAGCTTCTGACTGGTCATGGGTAATGTAGACAAAAGTAGTGCCCACTTCTGCCTGAAGCTTCTTTAATTCTACTTTCATCTGCTCTCTTAGCTTCAAATCCAAAGCGCCCAGGGGCTCATCTAAAAGTAATACCGAAGGTTCTAAAACCAGAGCTCTGGCAATGGCTACCCTTTGTTTTTGTCCTCCGGAAAGTTCATTGATTTTTTTCTTCTCAAAACCAGACAATCCCACCCTGGCTAAAATATCTTTTACTTTGGCTTCAATAACCTTTTTCTCTACCTTTCTTCTCTTCAGTCCAAAGGCTATATTTTCAAACACATTCATCATGGGAAAAAGAGCTAAATTCTGAAAAACCAGATTCACGGGCCTTTGATTGGGCGGAATGCCATTAACCAGCTTCTGCCTGATGTAAATCTGGCCCTCTGTAGGTTCTAAAAATCCAGCAATCATTCTCAGCAAAGTTGTTTTACCACATCCAGAAGGGCCTAAAATGGAAAAAAAATTCCCAGAAACCACCTCAAAGGAAACTTCATCTACAGCCTTAAATGTCCCAAAAACCTTGCTTACCTTTTCTACTTTAAGATCAACTACCATAAGAACCTCAATAAAGGCCCTGCCCTAAAAACAGGGCCTTTAAATTATTTTTAACGAGCAGCTTTTACTTTATCTAGGATTTTGGCCTCAATGGCCTCAATCTGAGCTGGCACAGGGGGATACCATTTAATGTTGTCAATGTCAGCAGAAGAAAAGGAGCGTGTCAAATTATCTTTAATTTCAGGCAGTAAGAACTTTTCTACCCCTTTGGAAGCAGTAAAATACCCTTCCTTGTTGGTAAAATAAGCAGCATTTTCTGGCTCTAACATAAAGTTAATCCACTTATAGGCAGCGTCTACATTCTTGGCCTTGGCAGGCAGGGCAAAGGTATCTATCCAGCCCAGGGCCCCACTTTTGGGAGCAACAAAATCAATATCAGGATTTTCCTTATGTAACTTCCAGCCACCACCATCCCAGCCCATGGCCACAAAAACTTCCTTGGAACGCAAGAGCTCCAGCAAGGCATCTCCATTGGTCCAGTAGTTCTTCACCAGGGATTTGCTGGCAATAAGCTTTTCTCCAATTTTTTCCATCATCTTAGCATATTCTTGAGGATTGGAGTAAAGTTCAAAGGGATTATAACCCAAAGCAAAGGCCAAACCAATAAGGGTAGGTCTTTTCAAACGATAACTAATTCTACCTTTGTATTTGGGATTTAACAGGTCTGTATAGTCACTGGCTTCTGGAGCGAACTTCTTATTGACAATAAGTCCAGAAGTCCCCCAGCAAAAGGGCACTGCATAGGATTTTCCCTGGACCAAAGTATTCTTTTTTACTGCTTCTAACATGGAAGGAATGATGTTTTCTGTCTTTATTTTGGAGTAATCCAAGGGTTGATAAATGTGATATTTGGCCTGAACAGAGGCAATCCTATCCTGGCTGGGCTGAATTAAATCAAACCCACCTCCTCTGGTTGCCCTTAATTTGGCAATCATCTCCTCATTGTTGGAATAGGTGACTTCCACCTTAATTCCTGTCTGTTTTTCAAACTTTTCCACCAGTTCCTTGGGAGCATACCCCTTCCAGGTTAATAACTTTAAAGTGGACTGGGCCCATCCCAAAGACACACTTAAAAACAATATGCTTATTACACCCACCAACACCTTTTTCATAGCTAACCTCCTAAAATATTTAGACCTACCTGAAAAAGACTAAAAAATATTTTGCATCAGGTCAAGCTAAGGTTCAAAAAATTTACCCTTCATTACCACCAGGTAACATTTTCTTTACCTTTTGATAACACTATTTTTTAAATTTTATGTTGACATAAAAAAATAAAAACAATAACACAAAATGCAAATATTTTCTCAGGAGGTAAAAATGAAAAGATTTTTTTTAACCATTTTTTTACTTTTGTGGGGCGTAAGTAATGCCCTGGCCCATGAATTTATCCTCAAGCCCTATTATTTTTCCCTGCCCCTGGGACAGGCTAATCCTTTTCAGGTGATTTCTACCCATACTTTTATGCTCAGTGAAGAAACAGAGCCTGTGGATAAGGTAAAAATCACCCTCTTAACCCCTTCTCAGCAAAAACAAAATTTAAGCTTAAAGCCTAATGAGCAACTCCTTACCCTAGACGGCAGTTTTGAGCCTCAGGCAGAAGGGACTTACATCCTTTTAGGCCATCGCGAGGGAATGATCTGGACCAAAACCACTTCTGGCTGGAAGCAACAAAGTAAAAAGGGCTTAACTGGAGTTCTTAGCAGTGGAAAATATGAAAAGCTGGCCAAAGCCATTATAAATGTGGGCCAGGTTTCTCCCCAAGACAGCTTCTTTAAGCACAAAACCGGACAAATTCTGGAAATAACACCCCTAATAAATCCCTATTTTTTAAAAGCAGGAGACCTTTTACCTGTGCAAATAACTTATAAAGGGAAGCCCTTTTCCCTGGAAGTGCGAGCCACTTATGACCGTTTTTCTCTCCAGGAAGGCACCTATGCCTATCTCACCCAAAGCAATGAACAAGGTATAGCCTACATCAAGATTACTGCCCCTGGCATCTGGATGGTAAGGGTGGAAAAAGAAGAGCAGGTTTCTTCCCCTGATTATGACAAGCATGTAATAAGGTCTGTATTGACCTTTGAGGTGCGCTAGATGGTTTTCTGGATTTTTTGGTTTTTGCTTGGCCTGCCTTCTTCCTCTCTGGCTCACGGGCTTGGTTGCAATCTCTATACCCAGGAACTACCTTACTTTGAGGTCTATTTTTTACCTCAAGAAAGCGCCTCTTTTGCTGAAGTAAAGGTTATTGACCCTACAACCAGAGACATACTTCTTAGGGGGCAAACCGATTTTCAGGGTCGGTTTGCCCTTCCTCCCTTTACTCAAAGGGTAAAGGTGGAAATAAAGGCAGGCATGGGGCATAAAAAAATCTTTTACCTGGAACCTCATTCTTTAAAAAAGCCAAAAACTTTAAACAACACCCCTTCTCTTTTCCTGAAAATAATCCTGGGCCTATCTTTGCTCTTAAATGGCTACCTCCTAGCCCGCATAAACACCTCCCGCAAGGCTTAAAGGCCAGCTTTAAGCCTTGCCTTTTAATCCCTTCTCCTTTACCTTTTGAATATGAAAATTGAGCTCAAAAAAGCTAATATCTACCGCCAGGATAAGCTATTACTTAAAGACATCTCTCTTACCATCTCTTCAGGAAAACACTTCTTTATCCTGGGTCCCAATGGAAGTGGAAAAAGCTCTCTTTTAGACTTCTTACTGGGCTATCTATCTCCAAAACCTGAAGAGATTAAAACCAGAATTTATTACCTAAACAATACTTATTCCCACTCACCCTTAACCCTAAGGCCTTATGTCAGCTATCTCAAACCTGAAGATGTGGATTTTTACTGGGAGCAGGAATTAAACTTTAAAGTACAGGAAATTTTAGCTTCTGGACTCAAGGGAGAAATTTTTCCCACCCTATCCTTTGCCAGCTTGCCTGAAGAATTAAAACAACTAACCAGCTTCCTTGGCTTAACCCCTTTCCTGCAAAGAAATTTTTTCAGTTTATCCACAGGAGAAGCTAGAAAGGTACTTTTGGCCCGCACCTTTTTTAGCAAACCCCAATTTCTCTTTTTAGATGAACTATTTTTAAATCTGGACCCAAAAGCCAGCCAGGACCTTATCCAGTTATTAAGCAAGTATCTGCAAACCCATAAAGCCGCTCTGGTTTTAACCTCTCATCAAAAAATAGATTTTCCCTTCCCTGTTAATTACTTATGCATAAAAGACCAAACCCTGGTTCCCTGTACCAACCCTAAAACTACCCTGCCTAAAAACAAATTTTCTTCTCAACTTCCTTCCAGTCCCACTCTGCTCTCGCTAAAAAAATGTCTGGTAAAAAGAGAGCATAAAACCCTTTTGGAAGTAAAAGAGCTAAACATAAAAGAAGGTGCTAAGCTTGCTATCTTAGGCCCTAATGGAAGTGGAAAAACCACCTTTTTTAAACTGGTTAAAGGAGAAATCTATCCCTTAAAAGGTGGAGAGCTTATTTTTAAAGGACAAAACTTACCTCCCAGAAATATTCGGGAAAAAAACTTGGGCTTTTTCTCTCCAGAAATAAAAAACTATTTTGACCAGGATTTAAAAGCCTGGCAAATCATTGCCACAGGTCTTTACGCCAGCTACCATCCCTTTAAACCTTTGCAAGCACAGGACAAGCAAAAGACCTTAGACCTGATGAAAAAATTTTCCTGCTTGGATTTGGCTAAAATAAAGTTTAAGCACCTGTCTTTTGGCCAAAAGAATAAAATTCTGCTTTTAAGAAGCATTATTTTAAATCCCCCAATATTGCTTTTAGATGAGCCTTTTATTGGCCTAGATGAAGTTCAAAGAGAACTTTTTATCTCCTATTTAAAACTCAAGCCAGAACTTACTTTACTTATTAGTGCGCACGAAACTAATTTGCTGGAAGAATTATGCCTGGAAGGAATAGTTTTAGAGAAAAACCAATTGGTTTTTCAGGGGACTTTTCAAGAAGCAAAAAGGTTTTATCTTCAGAGGATAAAAATTTAGTCCAGCAATTTTAAAATATCTTTTAACTCCTTTCTAATATCTTCTACTTTTTCTAACCAGCGGTTATGCTCCTGTAAGCGAAGCTTTGCTCCTTCAATGGTCAACTTTTCTTCATAAAGGAGATACTTGATGCGTTTTAAAAGTTTTAAGTGTTCTTCAGTATAAAGACGCTGGCCCTTACTGGAACGCTCAGGAGTAAGCTGGGGAAACTCCTTTTCCCAGAAACGCAGGACATAAGGCTCTAATTCCAACTCTCTGGCCACTTCACCTATTTTATAATATCTACTTTTCATTGCTTTGAAAAAACAAAGGCGAACCCCAAAAAGGTTCGCCCTCAAAAAACAGAAATTTATTTTTGTCTAGGGAAAACGTACATCTAACTTATCCAGTAAGGTTTTACCAATCTTATCGTGAATTTTATTTACTTCTTTATCTTTGAGACTCTTGTCCTTGGAACGATAAAATAACCTTAAGGTAACATTCTTTTCTGCTTTACCTTGAGGATAAAAAATATCTATTACCCGCACTTCTTCCAGCAAAGCCACTTTAAGCTCAGAAATTACCTCTAAAACTTCAACTAACTTTAAACTCAAAGGACAAACTAGAGTAATGTCCCTGGTAGTACCAGGAAACTTGGGTAATTCTTGAAAGCTGTATCTTTTTTGTTGATAACAAGCAAAAATCTTTTCCAAATTTAAATCTGCATACCATAGTTCTTGATTGGCCTCAAACCTATCAGCTATTTCCTCTTCTACCAATCCCAGAAAACCAATCTCTTCTCCTTGCTGGAAGACTTTTACCCAGGGTTTAAGATAAAAATCCTTATTTTCCACAAGACGAAATTCTAAATCCTGACAACCAAAGACCTGGGCCAAATGCTCTACCAACCCCTTTAAATCCAGATAATCAACCTTCTTGTCTGCGGAATAAGGCCAAAAATTTCCCTCTCTACTGCCTGTAAGTAAAAGGGCCAGCCTGTGCTCTTCTCGACACAGGGTCTCTTGCTCTTTATCCAAAAAAAAGGTTTTGGCCACTTCAAAAAGGCGTAAGTCCCTATTTTCTCGTCCAAAGTTCACTCGAACAGTATTTAAAATTCCAGCCAGCAGGTTAGTGCGCAGGACATTTTGTTCTTCGCTTAAGGGATTTAAAATATAAACCCTTTGCTCTTTGTCTTCTTTCTGCAACAAATCCAGGGTCTCTTCTGCCACAAAACTATAGTTAATGGCTTCGTTTAAGCCCACGCCTTTAGCCCAGTGCTTTATTTTACTCAAAAACTGAAACCAATCTTCTTTTTCTACCTTTAAACTCTTACTTACCTTGGGCAAGGTAGCAGGAATTCTATCCAGACCATAAATGCGTCCCACCTCTTCTATAAGGTCCACTTCCCTTTCCAGATCCTGGCGATAACTGGGAGGAGTTACCAGCCACTTTTCAGCTCCAGGTTGCAATCCACAGCCCAAACTCTCTAAAGTCTTAGAGCAAAATTCCTCAGAAATTTCTATGCCCAGCAGTTCACTTACCTTTCCAGACCTAAAGGTAATTATTCTCTCTTTATAGGGTTTAGTCTCTTTTCTGGCTACGCCTCTTAATACCCTGGCCTGAGTAAGTTGTTGCAACAGATGAGTGGCCCTTTCCAGGGCAAAGGGAGATAAAAGCTGGTCAATACCGCGTTCAAAACGATAGGAGGATTCACTACTTAACCCCAGTCTGCGTGCGGTTTTTCTAATGGTAACAGGGTTAAAAACAGCGCATTCCAATAAAACCTCTGTAGAGTTTTCATTGATTTCACTGTTTTCTCCTCCCATGACTCCAGCCAGGGCCACAGGTTTTTCTGCATCCCAGATAAGCAAATCCGAACGCAAAAGTTTTCTCTTTTTGCCATCTAAGGTAGTAAATTCCTGGCCTTCTCTGGCCAGGTCCACTTGGATTTTCTTCCCGGCTAAAAGTTTGCGGTCAAAAGAGTGTAAAGGTTGACCCAATTCCAACATCACATAGTTGGTTACATCTACGATATTATTAATGGGTCTGATACCTGAAGTAAGTAAACGAAATCTAAGCCAAGCAGGGCTTTCCTTTAAAGTACAATCTGTTAACAATCTGGCCTGATAAAGATAACAATCCTCTGGAGCCTTGATTTCTATTTCATAGTCTATCTCTTCTGTACTTTCTTTCACCTCCACGCAAGGAAGTTGCAAGGGCAAAGAATAAAGCACTGCCACTTCTCTGGCCAATCCCAGCACGCTCAAACAATCTGCCCTATTGGGAGTAATTCCAATGTCCAGAACATACCTATCCAGCCCCAAGGCATCTATCAGATTATCTCCCACTTTGAGATTAGAAAATTCTTGATTTAAAACCCAAATCCCAGAGCTATCCTCACCCAGTTCCAATTCCTGGGCCGAACAAATCATGCCCACAGAAAGCTCACCTCTTAGCTTGGCCTTTTTGATAGTCAGCCCAGAAGGTAAGGTAGTTCCAATCAATGCTACAGGAACCAGCTGGTCTTGGGCCACATTGGGAGCACCACAAACTATAGGCAAGACTTCTGTACCCACATCCACCTTACACAAAGACAGGTGGTCACTTTTGGGATGAGGCTTACACTCCACTACCTTACCCACCACTACTGTTTCCAGGTAAGCAAAAGGAGAGGCTATTTCTTCCACTTCCAGACCAACCATGGTTAAACGATGGGCCAGGTCTTCTACATCTCCAGCAAAGGGAACAAAATCTTTTAACCAATTTAGACTAAGCAACATAAGAAAAACCTCAAAAAAAGCGGGAGTTTATACAAACTGCTTTAAAAAGCGAAGGTTATTGTCAAAGAAAATGCGTAAATCACCAATAGAATACTTGAGCATAGCAATCCTTTCTACGCCCAGACCAAAGGCAAAACCAGAGTATTCTTCTGGGTCATAATTGACCATCTTAAACACAGCCGGGTCTATCATGCCACAACCCAAAATCTCCACCCAGCCTGTTTCCTTACACACGCGGCAGGTCTTACCAGCTACCTTTCCTTTTCCTCCACACATTACACAACTAATATCCACCTCTGCACTGGGTTCTGTAAAGGGGAAAAAACTGGGACGAAAACGTACTCTGGTCTCACTACCAAATACTCTATGTAAAAACAGGGTTAAAGTCCCCCTTAGGTCAGCCATGGTAACCTTTTTATCTACCAAAAAACCTTCTATTTGATGGAACATGGGACTATGGGTCAAATCAGAGTCCCGCCTGTAAACCTTGCCTGGAGCAATGGCTGCCACAGGAGGCTTTTTGGCCAACATGGTCCTTACTTGTAAAGGAGAAGTATGGGTACGCAAAAGGGTTTTATCCGTGATATATAAACTGTCTTGCATATCCCTGGCAGGGTGCTCAGGGGGGATGTTTAAGGCCTCAAAATTGTAAAAATCTGTCTCCACCTCAGGCCCTAAAACCACTTCAAAGCCCAAAGAAGTAAAAATAGCAGAAACTTCTTCAATCACCAAGGTAATGGGATGTAAAGTGCCTACAGGTGGAATACGGCCTGGCAAGGTGGGGTCAAAGTCGCGTAACCGCTCTTCTTTTTCCTTTTGTTCAAAAAACCTTTTTTTTGCTTCCCACAGACTACTTAACTTTTCTTTTATTTCATTGGCTTTGCGTCCAGCTTCAGGCCTTTCTTCTGGAGCAAGTTTAGGCAGTCCCTTCATTACCTCAGCCAGTCTTCCTTTACGGCTAAGATAACGAATCCGGACCTCTTCTAACTGAGAAATAGACGAGGCCTTATCCAGGTCTTTTTCCAGTTCCTGAATAAGGCCATCTAGTTCAGCCAAAAAAGTTGTGAGAGACATGGCTTACAAACTGGCTTTAGCAAGTTCAGCTAAACGGGCAAAGGCTGCCTTCTCATACACAGCCATATCTGCCAAAGATTTACGATTAATTGCTACTCCCGCCTTATTCAATCCATTCATAAAGCGGCTATAAGAAAGACCATACTCTCTGGCAGCCGCATTAATTCTTACAATCCAAAGCTTGCGAAATTCTCTTTTGCGCTGTTTTCTGTCTCTATAAGCATAGCAAAGAGACCTTTCTACCTGCTCTCTAGCAATACGATAGAGTTTTCCCCTAGAGCCAGTATAGCCCTTGGCCATCTTCAAATATTTTTTATGCCTGCGATGGCGAGTTTTTCCAGATTTTACACGCATCTTATATCTCCTCCCTAAAATAAATTAAGCATAAGGTAATAATTTCTTTACCTGACGAATATTGGCAGAATCTACCAAAGCAGCTTGACCCAATCTTCTTTTTCTCTTGGCATTCTTTTTGGTCAAGATATGTCTTAAATTTTGTCTTCTTCTTTTAAATTTTCCACTGCCAGTTTTAGTAAATCTTTTAGCGGCGGCTCTGTTGGTCTTCATTTTGGGCATACAATCATCCTCCTTCAAAACTAAACACAAAGTTTATTTCTTTTTACCCTTAGCAAGTGGAGCTAAAAGCATAGTCATGGTGCGACCTTCAAACTTAGGTGTTTGCTCTATTTTAGCTACTTCCTCCACTTCTTTGGCAATTCGCTCTAAAACTTCTAAACCTTTCTCCTTATGAGCCAGTTCTCTACCTCTAAAAAAGACGGTCACCTTACACCTATCACCACCATCCAAAAACCGCTTTATGTGGCGAAGCTTGGTTTGCAAGTCATTTTCCTCGGTTTTGGGACGAACTTTTATCTCCTTTATCTGAACCTTAACTTGCTTTTTTTTGGCCTCTTGCTGTTTCTTCTGCTGTTCATAAAGATACTTGCCATAATCCATTACCTTACAAACTGGCGGATTGGCATTGGGGGCTACTTCCACTAAATCCAACCCCACTTCTCTAGCATAACTCAAGGCTTCCTCTAAAGAAACAATCCCTGCTTGCTCACCATTTTCCTTAATTAAGCGTACTTCCCGGGCCCTAATCTGATTATTCTTGCGGGCATTAGTAGAGGTACCTATAGCTCATTCCTCCCTGTTTAAATGGTTCATCCATATCTTGATAAATAATATCCACTATCTCTTCTAGGCTCTTTAAGCCCATGTTTTTACCGCCTCTTAAACGCACATTTAAGCCGCCAGCTTCTACTTCCTTTTCTCCAGCAACCAGCACATAAGGTATCTTTTCCAGTTGAGCTTCTCTTACTTTATAACCCAATTTTTCATTACGCAAATCTTTTTCTACCCTTAACCCTGCCTGGCGCAAAACCTTATAACAATTTTCCACATATTCATTCTGAGCATCAGTAATGGTTAAAATCCTGGCCTGTACAGGAGCCAGCCAGGTAGGAAAAGCGCCCGCATAATGTTCAATCAACACTCCCAAAAAGCGCTCTATAGCGCCTAAAATAACCCTATGTAACATTACAGGTCGATGTTTTTCGCCATCTTCCCCAATGTAAGTCAGGTCAAAACGCTCTGGCAAAGTAAAATCGCATTGAATAGTAGAGCACTGCCACTTTCTGCCCAAAGCATCTTTGAGTTTTACATCTATCTTTGGCCCGTAAAAAGCCCCTTCACCAGGGCAAATATCATATTTCAGCTCCAAACTTTCCAGAGCTTGAGTCAAAGCAGTAGTAGCCCTGTCCCAATCTTCATCTGAACCAATGGATTTTTCTGGCCTGGTGCTTATCTCCAATTCGTACTCAAAACCAAAAAGTTTCATTACATCCCGGACAAAGTTAAGCACCCCTACAATTTCTTCCTGCAATTGATCTGGACGGCACAAGATATGGGCATCATCCTGGGTAAACTGCCTTACCCGTAAAAGCCCATGCAATACACCAGACTTTTCATGCCGATTCACAGTACCCAGTTCAAAAAAGCGTAAAGGTAAATCCCTATAACTACGGAGCTTGGACTTGTATATAAGCATATGCGAAAGGCAGTTCATGGGCTTTAAACCATAAACCTGCCCATCTATTTCTGTAAAATACATGTTTTCCCGATAGTTATCATAATGGCCAGAACGCTTCCAAAGCTCCTGCCGTAAAAGCCTGGGTCCCCTAACCACCTCATAACCACGCCGCAGATGTTCTTTTATTTCAAAGTCTTCTAAAATAGCTCGGAGTAAAGCCCCTTTGGGATGGAAAATGGGCATTCCAGGACCAGCTTCTTCAGAAAAGCTAAACAAATCCAGTTGTGCCCCTAGTTTGCGGTGGTCTCTTTTTTTGGCTTCCTCTAACTGAGCCAGATATTTTTTCAAATCCTTTTCACTGGCAAAGGCAGTGCCATAAATTCTCTGGAGCATGGGCTTGTTCTCATCGCCCCGCCAATAAGCTCCAGCCACTGAAGTAAGCTTAAAGGCCTTTAAGTAACCAGTAGAGGGAAGATGAGGACCACGACACAAATCCACAAAATCCCCATGCCTATAAATGGAGACTGTTTCCTCCCCAAGCTCGTCTATAATTTCTAACTTATAGGTTTCATTTAATTTTAAAAAAAGTTTTTTAGCTTCTTCCTTGGACAATTCTTCGCGCACAAAAGGATGATTAGCAGCCACACTTCTGGCCATTTCCTGCTCAATCTTTTCCAGGTCTTCAGGCGTAAAAGGACGCTCATAGTCAAAATCATAGTAAAAACCGTTTTCAATGTCAGGACCAATTGTAACCTTAGCTGAAGGAAAAAGTTTTTTCACTGCTTCAGCCATAATGTGAGCAGCACTGTGGCGCAAAATCTTTAATCCCAGAGGTTCATTGAGAAAAACAGGAATAAGTTTTTTGCACTCTTTAGGCACCTCTCTACAGAGGTCATAGACCTTATTTTCCCAAGAAAAGGCCACAATCTCTTTAGCCCTTTTCTTAGGGAAATAAGCCAGCAAAGAGCCCAAAAGAGCTCCCTCTTCCACTTCTATTTTATCTTGTAACCCTTCTATTTCTAACAACATTTCCCTACCTAAAGAAACAGTTTAGGGAGGCTCAAAAGGCCTCCCTTTTTAACTAAAATGGTAGGCGCGAGGAGATTTGAACTCCTGACCCCTTGCGCGTCAAGCAAGTGCTCTCCCCCTGAGCTACGCGCCTAAAAAGTAAAAGGGATACCTACAAACCTTGCCAAAACTTGTCAAGTAGACTATTTGCCAGGAAAAAGCAAAGGTTTTTTCCATGATTACTCAGAAAAACATCCTTCAATCCTTAATTAAAGCAGTCCAAGAAAAAACCCAAAACATCTATATCCAGGAAGTAGTAGTGGGCAAGAGTCTGGTGGCTGTAAAGAACTCTTTAGGACAAGCAGGACTGGCTGCTTCCTTCCCGGGCTCTACCCCTCCTAACCTTGTTTCTACTCCTCTTATAAATATTTTACCCTGGTTAGAAAAGCAAAACACCCTAGAGGCCAGCCTGGCTCTGGCAGCCTTAAACAGCCTTCTTTTTCCTGAAAATTATCTAACTCAGAAAGCTCAAGAAATTTTGCTCCAACAGGGGCAAAATAAAAACCTGGCAGTTATTGGACATTTTCCCTTTGTGGAAAAATTCCGCCCCTATTTTAAAAACCTTTGGGTATTAGAACTACATCCAAGACCTGGAGACTTGCCTGCTAATAAGGCCAAAGAAATATTACCCCGGGCAGAGATTGTGGCTCTTACAGCCACTACTCTCTTAAATGGAACTTTAGCCTCTCTTTTAAACCTTATTCCAGCTAACAGCCTTAAACTTATGCTGGGGCCAAGTACGCCCTTAAGCAACTACTTATTTACTCTTAATTTTCACTACCTGGGAGGAGCCAGGGTCCTGGATTTTGAACTGGTTCGACAGGGGATTTTAAAGGGAGCTTGTTTTAAGCAATTAACAGGAGTAACTTCTATTTTAATTTCTAAAGAAAATAGTCATTAACCCAGGAGGTTAAAGAATGTGGACTCTGGAAGTAAAAACATCTACCAGAGAAGAGTTAAAAGACATCACTTCTCAGGTGCAAAGCCTGGTCAAACAAGAACAACTGCAAGAAGGAGTACTTCTCCTCTATAGTCCTCATACCACCTGTGGAATTACCATTAATGAAGGAGCTGACCCAGCTGTAGCCAGGGATATTATTCAATCTTTAAAAAAACTAATCCCCCTTCATTGGGATTATGCCCACCTGGAAGGCAATTCAGATGCCCACCTCAAAACCAGCCTCATAGGGCCTTCGCAACTGATTATTCTGGAGCAGGGACAGATTAAATTAGGAACCTGGCAGCGTATCTTTTTAGCTGAATTTGATGGACCCAGAAATAGAAAGGTGTGGATAAAATTGTTAAAATAAAAACCAGAAGGCTCTGCTCAGGGCAAGGCAATGCTTGTTTAGGGACTTATCCCAGGCTGGCTTCCAGTAAACTCTGGGTATAAGCATGAGTTGGATTAGCCAGAATTTCTTTGGTTTTACCCTGCTCTACTATTTCCCCCTTCCACATAACCAGCATTTCTGAACACAAATAACGCACCACAGCCAAGTCATGAGAAATAAAAATATAATTTCTTTTCTGTTCCAGGTGTATTTTTTTCAGCAAGGTCAAAATCTGAGCCTGCACTGAAACATCCAAAGCAGAAACAGGCTCATCTAAAATCACAAGTTTGGGCTCCAATAAAAAGGCCCTGGCCAGAGCAATGCGCTGCCTTTGTCCACCACTGAATTGATGGGGATAACGATTTAAAATTTCAGGCGAAAGATTAAAGGCCTGCAACCAAAAAACTATCTTTTCCAGGCGCTGTGAAGCAGACAGAGAAGTGTTAAGCTTTAAAGGCTCTTCTAGAATGCTTTTTATTTTTTGTTTAGGGTTTAAAGAGGCATAGGGGTCCTGAAATACCATCTGGATATGTTTAGGGTTGGGCTTACGAGGATAGGAAAGAGGTTGACCTTCCCAAAATAGTTGACCTTGAGTTGGAGCTTCCAGGCCAGCAATTATCTTGACCAGAGTACTTTTCCCACTGCCAGACTCACCTACAATACCCAAACTTACTCCTGGCTTTAAATTAAAACTTAAGCCCTTTAAAACTTCTATTTCTTTACCCTTAAGTCCCACTCTGACCTTATAGGTTTTATGTATATTTTTGACCTCTAACACATACTCATTCATACAACCAGCACCTTACTTCCTGGTCAGCAAGCTTAAAAACAGGAGGTTCCTTTTGGGTACAAATGTCTTTTTTCTCAGGACACCTGGGATGAAAGGCACAACCAGAGGGAATAGCTTTTAAGTCTGGCACCTGTCCTAAAATAGGCTTTAATTCTTTATCTGAGGTTAAAGAGGGAATGGAGTCAAGCAACCCCTGAGTATAAGGATGTCTGGGGCTAGAAAGCAGGCCAGGTGTACTCCCCACTTCTACCAGTTGCCCCAGATACATCACGCCTATACGCTCACAGCAACGCGCCACCAATTTAAGGTCATGCGAAATAAGCAATAGAGAACTTTTTTCCTTTTGTCTTAGCCGTTCTAAAAGGTCCAGAATTTGAATTTTAAGGCTGGCATCCAGGGCAGTAGTGGGTTCATCAGCAATGACCAACTGAGGGCTACAAAGCAAAGCCTGTAAAATTAATACCCTCTGTCTCTGACCACCACTTAGTTGGTGAGGATAACTGTGAAAAACAGTTTCTGGTTCAGAAAACCCCACCTCCTGTAAGCCCAATAAACATTTTTCTGTGGCCTCTTTTTTACTTAATTTATAGTGATAAAGTAAACCTTCCCTAACTTGATAACCTACCTTTAAAACAGGATTTAAAGCAGAAAGGGGATCCTGCAAAATGATGGAAATTTCCCTGCCTCTAATCTTGCTCCAAACTTTTTCCCTCAGGCCAAGCAAACTTTTACCTTTAAAATAAACTTCTCCTTTAATGACCTTAGAAAAAGGCGGATTTAAACCCAAAAGGGAAAGGGCAAATAAACTCTTGCCACAACCAGACTCTCCTACTAAGCCAAAACTTTCTTCTTGAGCTAAAGAAAGGCTAATACCTCTTAACACAGGTAAATAGGGGGAGAAAAGCAACTCTAAATCTTTGACTTTCAATAAAGACATTCTTAGAACCTAAATTTAAAGAGAAAATTTCCCTTAGGTTAAAGAAAAGGAGGAAAATTGCAAGCTAAGAAAAAAATCCTGGTGGTAGGCGGAGGCCTGGCTGGTTGTGAAGCAAGTTATCAACTTTTGCGCTTGGGCCTGGAAGTGTTACTAGTAGACATGAAACCGCAAAAATTTTCTCCTGCCCACAAAGAACCTTCCCTAGCTGAACTGGTTTGCTCCAACTCTCTACGCTCAGAAGAGCTAACTACTGGAGTGGGTTTATTGAAAGCTGAGATGAGGGCTCTAGGCAGCCTTATTCTAGAAGCTGCAGATGCAAACAGAGTCCCTGCAGGCAAAGCCCTGGCCGTGGATAGAAAGCAATTTTCCCGGTATATAACCAACAAATTACATAGCTTTCCTGGCTTTAAACAGGAGTGCTACGAACTAACTTCTTTACAGGAAAGTTTTTTAAGTAACTTTGACAAAATTATTTTAGCTCCTGGTCCCTTAGTAAGTGAACCCTTAGCCAGGGCCTTACAGGAAATTTGCACTCAAAACCTTTACTTCTACGATGCCATTGCTCCCATTATAAGTGCAGATTCCATTGATTTTTCCAAAGTATTCTGGGGGTCTCGCTATAAACCAGAAGATAAGGATTACCTCAATATTCCCCTTACTGAAGAAGAATACTTTGCCTTTATAAAAGAATTGCGGGCAGCAGAAAAGGTCAAGCTCCACCCCTTTGAAAAAGAAATTCATTTTGAAGGCTGTTTGCCCATAGAAGAAATGGCCCAAAGAGGGGATATGACCTTGGCCTTTGGACCGCTAAAACCAGTGGGGCTCATTGACCCTCGCACTGGCAAACAACCCTTTGCAGTAATTCAGCTGCGCGCAGAAAATAAAGAAAAAACTGCCTTTAACCTGGTAGGTTTTCAAACCAAACTCACCTATCCAGAACAAAAAAGGGTTTTTCGCCTCCTTCCTGGACTGGAAAAGGCAGAATTCCTGCGTTTGGGAAGCATTCACCGCAACACCTTTGTCAACAGCCCTGAAGTCTTAAATCCAGACCTATCCCTGAAAAAACTTGCGCACATCTTTTTAGCCGGCCAGATTACTGGAGTAGAAGGATATGTGGAATCTGCTGCCTGTGGTTTGCTGGTAGGACTTATTGTAGGCAGCCAAGTATTGGAGCAAGACTTTATCTATCCTCCCCAAGAAACTGCTCTGGGTGCTTTATGGAGACACACCCAAAAAAAAGAAAAAAACTTCCAGCCTTCCAATATCCACTTTGGACTCTTTCCGGCTTTAAAACAAAAGATAAGAAAAAAAGAGCGTAAACAAGCCTATGCCAAAAGAGCCCAAGAACATTTTGAATCCTGGTTAAAAATAATACAAAATATCCTTTCTATCTAACCTTAAATTCCTCTTCCAAGCTCTAGAAAATAAAAAATTATCTTGCCCTCTTCCCTTTTTAGAGCTACTAAAAACTGTAAAAAAATAAAAGGGGAGGGGAAATATGGTGCTTTACATTATATTAGCCATAATTGTTCTCATCATTATTGGTTTTATTTTCTATTACAACAAGTTTATCCGCTTGAAAAATCAAGCAGAAGAAAGTTTTAGCGGAATAGATGTGCAACTGAAAAGAAGGCATGACCTTATTCCCAATTTAGTAGAAATTGTAAAAGGCTATGCCAAACACGAAAAAGAGACCCTGGAAAAGGTAATTCAGGCCAGGAATATGGCCATCAACGCTCAAGGTGTAGAAGATAAAGCTCAGGCAGAAAACATGCTTACTGGAGCCTTAAAAACCATCTTTGCCTTAAGCGAAAGTTATCCCAACCTAAAGGCTAATACCAACTTCTTAGACCTCCAACAAACTCTAAGTGAAATTGAAGACAATATTCAACTGGCCAGGCGCTATTATAATGCTGTAACCAGAGATTACAATGTCCTTTGTGAATCCTTTCCTTCTGTACTTATTGCCAATATTTTTGGGTTTAAAAAGAGAGCTTTCTTTGAAATAGAAGAAGCAGAAAAAGAAAATGTAAAAATAAGTTTTTAAACTATAAAAAACTGGAGATAAAAATGAAGAAGATAATTTTCTTTTTATTTCTAATCATCTATTCTAACAATTTACTTGCTGCTAATTTTTACATAAAAAATTATGACGTTGATATAAAAGTCAACCCAAATTCTGTGTTAGAGATAAAAGAAAACTTACTTGTTCATTTTTACCAACCAAGGCACGGAATAAATAGGTTCATACCATATAAGTACCGGGTAGAAACAAAAACAGAAAATATGAAAAACCTCTTTATTTATGGTAATAAATATAAGGCGTATATATTTGATATAGAGACTCCAGGGGTAAAAAATAAAATCTATAAAAAAGGAGCTTACCTAAATATCAGAATGGGAGACCCAGATAAATATGTAAATGGAGATGTAAATTACACCATAAAATATAAGGTTTATGGAACCATTGCCTTTTTTCAAGACTATGCTGAATTTTATTATAATGTAATCGGCACTAAATGGGACACTAAAATAGATAAAGCTACTTTTAGCATACATCTTCCTCAGAACTATCTACCTGCTCAGGACAAATACTATGTGGTCAGAGGAAAATTTGGCAGTACAGAAAAATTGCCTATGGTAAGGGCTGATGCCGGAATTTTATATGGAGAAACCAGCAAGCCTCTTAATCCCTTTGAAGGCATAACTGTAGCTATCTGGTTTCCCAAAGACTTTTTAAGTCAGGGTTCTCTGGGACTAAACTTAAAATTATTTTTCTTAAACAACTACTCCTACTTTATTCCCTTTCTGGTCTTTGCTTTCTGGTATCTTCTGTGGCTAAAATTCGGCAAGGACAAAAAAATAGTTAAAATGGTTCACTTTAAACCACCTGCTGGACTTACTCCTGCTGAAGTGGGATATCTCATTGATGATAAAGGAGATAACAGGGATTTAATTTCTCTAATCTTTTACTGGGCAAGCCAGGGACTTATTGACATAGAAGAAGTGGAAGGAAAAACCTTACTGGACCCCAAAAGAGACTATATATTGTATAAAAATAAAGATTTACCAGAAACTGCTAAAGACTTTGAAAAAACTATTTTTTACGACCTTTTTCCAGGTTCCAGCAATGTGGTTAAAACAAGCTCTCTCAAAAACAATTTCTATAAGACCATACTCAAAGCTTCCAAGGAATTGACGTCAAAACTTATCCAAAATGATGCCTATGAAAGGAAATCTATTTTACTTTCTTCTTTGGCTAAAATCAGTGCCTTTATTCTCTTATTTGCAGGAATAATTCTAGCCTTTACTCAGGAAGACATAGTCATTTTCATCTCCCTTTTCTTTTCTGCAATTATAACTTTCTTTTTTGGTAAATATCTGCCTAAAAAAACTGCTTCAGGGACCAAACAATACGAACAAATTGTGGGCTTTAAAGAATTTATAGAAAGGGCAGAAAAACCCAAGCTGGAATTGCTTTTAAAGGAAGATCCCAATTACTTTGACAAAATTCTTCCCTATGCTTTAGCTCTGGGCATAACTAAAAAGGTGGCTGAAAAGTTTAAAGACTTAGTTACCAGGCCACCTGAATGGTTTAGAGGTCATTATACTGGATACTATACCCCCATACTTTTAGCCGAAAAAATAGATGATTCTTTTAAAACCATCTCCCGAGACCTTACTTCTGCTCCCCAGACCTCCAGTGGAAGCAGCTTTAGCGGTGGTGGCTCCAGTGTAGGCGGTGGCTTTGGAGGAGGTGGGGGTAGCGACTGGTAACCCTAGCGAATATAATTGGGTAAGTTTAACAGAAGTTCACGGGTAAAAGTTATCATTTTGTCCATTATCCAGGGAAAGCTGATTAACAGCACTAAAAAAATAGAAATTATCTTGGGAATAATGGAAAGAGTCATTTCCTGAAGCTGGGTAGCTGCCTGGATAATGGAAATAAATACGCCCACTACAAGACCTACTCCCAGCATGGGCAAGGAAATGAGCAAAGTAAGCTCTATAGCCTGTCTGGCAAAGCCAATCACAAATTCTGGAGTCATTGTTCTTATCCTTATTTAGCTAATAAAAACTATTAACCAAAGAACCCACCAATAAGTTCCACCCATCCACCATCACAAAAAGCAAAATCTTAAAGGGTAAAGAAATCATAATGGGAGGAAGCATCATCATCCCCATGGAAAGCAAAATACTGGCCACAACCATATCCAGGATTAAAAAGGGAATATAAATCAAAAAGCCTATCTGAAAACCAGTTTTTAACTCACTTATTAAGTAAGCAGGTAATAAAAGCAAAGTGGGTACATCTTCTTTGCTTTTAGGTCTTTCCAGGCCACTTATGGCAAAGAATACAGATAAATCCTTTTCTCTAGTGTGTTTGAATAAAAACTTGCGCAAAGGCTGTTCAGCCCTGCTCAAGGCTTCTTTATAACCAATTTCCTCACGCAGGTAAGGTTGTAAGGCTTGATCGTTTATTTGCTTGCCCACTGGAGCCATAATGGCTGCAGTCATAAAAATAGCCAGGGCAATTAGGACCTGGTTGGGAGGCATCTGTTGAGTGCCCAGGGCGTGACGTAAAAAGGAAAAGACTACAATAATTCGGGTAAAAGAAGTTACTGTCAAAACAATGGCAGGAGCCAAAGAAAGAACCGTTAATAAAAATAATATCTCCAGGAGAACTGAGACCTTCTCTGGGCTGGCTTCTCCTCCAGAGAGTTGTAAAGAAAGAGAAGGTAAAATAGGGTCTTGGGCAAAAGCTATGGAGCTACTGGTTAAAATTAGACTAACTAGTAGAAGAATGATGCTTTTTTTCTTCTTCCAGAAGTTGTTGAAAATTTTGTTCACGGTCCGCTTCTACCTCACTTAATAAATTTACTTGAGTCTCGGTCACTCCTAGTAAAAGCTTCTTATTCAAAAAGCGGACCACCAAAAGGGATTTTTTCGGACCCAATCCCATTTGAGAAATTATTTCCAATTCTTTAGTATTGCGGCGAGATAATCCCTTATAGCCAAACTTCTTAAGTAAATAAAATCCTAAAAAAATAAGTGCTAAAAGAAAAAATAAAGCCCCTGCCATTTTAAAGCCTATTAAACCCAGACTCATGGAAGGGGCAGCTAAGGTTGCATTAGCCAAGTTGTTTTATCCTTTCAATGGGGCTGATAATATCAGTCAAACGTACCCCAAATTTTTCATTAATAACCACAGCTTCACCTCTAGCCACCAACTTGCCATTGACCAGTATTTCTAAAGGCTCTCCTGCCAGTTTATTGAGTTCAATGACCGACCCCTGACCCAACTGAAGCAGTTCATTAATCAAAAGCTGCGTACTTCCCAGCTGAGCAGTCACAGTAAGAGGAATATCTAAAATAAATTCTAAATCCCGTTTACCACCACTAGGGGCCTGCTTGGCCTCTTCTGTCAAATCTTTGAATTCTGCCTTTTTACTTTGGGCTGCTAAAGTTTTTTGCTCCTTTTCTTTCTCCAGCTTCTCGCCCTCTTCATTAGCTAAAGCCCGAGCCCACTCTTCTGCTAAAGCTTCTTCATCTGTAGTTCCTGTGCTTTGTTCTGAGGACGCTGTAGCAGATTGGTCAGAAGAGTCCTCTAAAATATCATCTGCCCCTTCTTCTAGAGCCTTGGCCCACTCTTCTGCTAGTTTTTCTTGATCTTCAGTCATATTTTCACCTCTTTGTTAAAAGTGGGGTTCTTCTTCTTTTATAACTTTAAAGGCCTTACTGCCTTTAACAAAACCAGGTAATCCATGAAATTTAAGCACACCCTGTACAAAAGCAGGTAACAAATCCTCTTCATCTGTATTTAAAAGCAAAATATCTCCTACTTCTAAATCCAAAAGTTGTCTGGCCGTAATAGTTGTTTTTCCCAATTCCACTTTTAATTCCACAGGGACTTCCAGCAACCTTTCTTTAAACCTGGAAATCCAGGCATGGTCTACTTCCAAACGCTCAGATTGATAGGCTGCATAGAGTTTGGAACGAATTGGTTCAATGGTAGCATAAGGTAAACAGACAATCAAAGAACCAATAGCGTTTTCCAGCTCTACCTCAAAACTTATTACCACCACCACATCACTGGGGGGGACAATGGCCGCAAACTGAGGATTTATCTCCGAACGCACATATTCAATTTTTACTTCGTGTACAGGCTGCCAGGATGTTTCCATATTTTGAAGCAAAATTTTAGCCACTTTTTTAATAATACTCTGTTCAATAGGAGTGAAGTCTCGACCTTCCACTTTAGGCTGAGAACCTGTTCCGCCAAAAAAACTTTCTACCAAAGCAAAAACCAACCTTGTATCCACAACTAAAATAGCATTTCCCCTTAAAGGATCTATTTTAAAAATATTTATACTCGTAGGCACAGGTAAAGAGCGCATAAAATCCCCAAATTTACTCATATCAATAGAAACAGGATTCACATCAACTCTTTTCCGCATAGCATTGGCTAAAGCATTGCTGGACAACCGCGCAAAACGATCGTTAATAATCTCCAAAACAGGCATTCGTCCCCTAATAATCCTATCTTGATTAGACAGGTCAAAGGGAACTACTCCAGAATCGTCATCAGCAATATCTGTCTCTGCTTCTATTTCCCCGCCTGTAAGCCCACGCAATAAGGCATCAACTTCATCCTGGCTTAAGACTTTATTCATCTTATTGAACCACCATTTCTGTAAAATAAACCCTTATTACCTTGTCCTGACCCAAAATCTGGGTAAGCCTGGACATTATTTCATTTTTTAAAGCCAATTTTTCTTCTATGCTATCAATATCATTAAAACTTTTGCTGGATAAAAGCAAGATAATAGCGTCTTTTATTTGCGGAAGTTTTTTATCCACCTCTTCTACCACCTTTTGATTTTTCACTTCCACATCCAAACTCAGCTTTAAATACCTTCTTCCCAAAGGATCTGCTAAATTGACAATAAACGCAGGTAAAGAATAGATTTCCGTTGGACCACCTTCCTCTTGCACTTCCTCTTTTGTATCCTTTTTTTCTCCTTCTTTACTTGCTTCTGGTTTTGCTTCTTCTGTAGCTGGCTTAGGCGCTAAAAAGTATTTGTAGGCAAAAAAACCACCACCTCCCAATAAACCTAAGGCTAAGACAATAATTATAATTAACTTTAACTTTCCACCTTTTTTAGGTTCTTCCTGAGATTTCTCTTCTTTTTTATCTTTCTTTTTAGCCATTTCTAACCTCTACAAGTAGGTATAATTATTGAGTTTAAAAAGTATTTCTACCCTTCTATTCCTGGCTCTTCCCTCTCTTGTCTTGTTGTCAGCCAGAGGGAAATTGGGGCCATAAGCAGATACAGATAATCTATCTTCCCTGATTTTTTTCTCTCTAAAAAAGGCCAGCACACTCAAGGCCCTTTCTGCGGCAAGTTCATAATTGTCCACCCTTATGCCACCACTGGAATCTGTGTATCCAGCTATGTTTACAGGTGCAGGCCAAATCATGGCTAACTCTACAATTTGCTCCAAAATCCTTTTAGCCTCTGGTTTTAAAATAGCACTACCTGGAGCGAACAAAATACCATCATGCAAAACCAGGGCCACTCCTTCTGGCCTTTGTAAAATTTCCAAATTTTTTTCTAAAGTACTTCTATTAATTTCTTTAGGAAGTACCATATCGGGAAAGAGTAAATCCAAAATCCTTTTTCTTTTTTCTAAAATCTCCCATGGCTTTTGCAAAATCTTTTCCAGGACTTTAAACCTATCTTCAATCTTCCCTGTAGAGCGAACCTCTAAAAAACCAACATCTTCAGTAAAAACAGAAACCACCTGCCTTACAATACTTTTATCCATGCTGGACATGGATAAAAGTAAAACAAAAAAAGTAAGTAATAAGGTGACCAAATCAGAAAAGGTTACCAGCCAGTTAGCCTGGACCTCTCCACCACCTCTTTTTTTGCGTCTGGCCATATTATCTCGTATTATTTAAGTCAAAAATAAAATCTTTATAAATGAATTTATCTTTTTCTACTGGCTTTCTTACTTTAAACTGGGCTATTTCTTCTACTGCCCAGGAAGAAACCCGTTTATCTAACACAATTTCAACCCTTCTATTTTTTTCCCTCCCCTGAGCCCTGGTCTCAGGATAACGAGGACGAAAACGCCCAAAGGCCTCTACCCTGATGTTTTCTGGATTTAGCCCCTGCTCTAGCAAATAACGATATACGCTAAGTAACCTTCCCAAAGATAGTTTCCAGGAAAGGTCCAATTCACTATTTTCCTGCAATTTCAAAAATTCCGGACCAAACTCATCCCGCAAGGTAGAGGTATGGCTACGCAAGGCCAAAGGATAGTCCACCTTTTTTAAAATAGGTATTAATTTATTTAATAACTCCTTTCCTTGAGCGGTCAACTGGGTCTTGCCTGGTTCAAAAAGTACTGCTGAATTTATCTCCACAATCTGAATAAAACGATTGGCTATAAAGTTTAAATCCTTATCCTTTTCATCCCAGAGCAAAGGTTTAAGAGCTGCCAAATCCACCACATCTTCCATGGGGCCAGGCTCACCTACCTTCCCCCCTTTGTCTCCAGACAAAACATCCACCCCTTTAGTTCCTATGCCAAAAGAACCAATAATAGAGCCTAAAACT
>LGER01000080.1 GCA_001507915.1 Desulfonauticus sp. 38_4375
TTCACTTTGGTACAGGTAATGATTCTGCAGAAGACTATTACTACATTGCCATTCAAACCGCCACAGCCTCTGCCTTTGGCCTGGGTAATGCTGCTGCTAGTGGTGCTGCTGGTTATACCATTTCCACCCAAAGTGCTGCTCAAGCTGCGTTAAATCAGATTAATGAAGCCATTGTTTCCAAGGATAAGATTAGGGCTGCTCTGGGAGCACTGCAAAATCGTCTGGAGAACACCATTACCAACTTACAGATTCAGGCGGAGAACCTGCAGGCTGCAGAATCTCGTATCTCTGATGTAGATGTAGCTACAGAAATGACTGAGTTTGTCCGCAATCAAATTCTCACTCAATCTGCAGTAGCCATGCTGGCTCAAGCCAATAGTTTGCCCAGAATGGCCATGCAACTTATAGGTGGTGGAGCTTAGTTTTAAAAATTAGTCAAAAAAATGACCAAAGGCTTGTAGCAAAGGGAGCTTAAATGAATTTTAAGCTCCCTGAAAAACTTTGGTCAGGAATCACCTGTAAGTATTAAGAGTTATTTTTGATATTTAGCTCTTTTTGCAAGAAGAAAAGGGCTTTCTTGGCTGCTTGTTGTTCTGCCTTTTTTATGCTGGGAGCCTGGGCAAAGAATTCTGGAAATTTTTTGGAGGGAAGGGTGAGTTTTACTTTAAAGGTTTTGGCATGATCAGGCCCGAAACTATCCACTAAAGTATAGATAGGTCTATCTCCAAATCTATCTTGAGTTAATTCCTGTAAAAGGGTTTTGTAGTCCTTTTTTTCCTCTAGCTCTTCAACTTTTTTAGGCCAGAAAGGTTTTAGCAAGTGGGCAACTATTTTTTGGGTCAGAAAAAAGTCCTGGCTATCTAGATAGATTGCGCCAAGAATGGCTTCTAAAGTGTCTGCCAGGATGCTTTCCCGTTTTCTTCCGCCTTGTTGTTCTTCTCCTTTACCCAACCTTATAAATTGTCCCAATTTAATTTTATGAGCAACTCTGGCTAGACTTTTTTCATTAACCAAAAAAGCTCTAGTTTTAGTAAGCTTACCTTCTTCTGCTTGAGGAAAAGAAAGGTAGAGCAGATGAGATACAGCCAATTCCAATACTGCATCTCCTAAAAATTCCAGGCGTTCATTATCTTCAGTTTTGCTTTCATTGGCATAAGAAGTGTGGGTTAAGGCCTGCTCTAATAACTGAGAATTACGAAAAGGATAGTTTAGGTATTCTTCCAGTTCGCTTAAATTGGATTTGTGTTTTTTCATTTTTTAGTTTAAGCACTCCTTATTAGATAGAGATAGATTTTTCATATTGTTATTTGAAGTAAAATTCAATATTCCTTTTACCTTTAAATTTTATCCTCTCACCAGGTTGGTGCTTGGAGGATGGATAAGTTCTTTTTATTAGGAAACTAAAGTAAACACGTGAAGGAGGCACAAACATGGTAAGTCTCTATATTGGCTCTACTTCTGGGTATTCTGGTAAAAACTTAATTACCATGAGTTTAGCTCTTTATTTTCAGAAAGAAGGCTATAAAGTGGGATATATGAAACCAGTGGGAGCTATGCCCAAGAAAGTTGGCGACAAGCTGGGAGACGAAGACGCTCTATTTATGCAAGAAATTCTGGGGCTTTCAGAAGATCCAGAGAAACTTACTCCAGTGGTGGTAGACCATGACTTCAAAATCCAGGCTTTTAGCGGTAAATGTGAAAATCTGTTGCAAAAAATAAAGGAAGCTTATGCTTTGCTTAGCAAAGACAAGGATATTATGCTGGTATCTGGCTCTGGAAGTATGTATTCTGGAAGGTATTGTAATGTAGATGGCGTAAACCTGGTGAAAGAGCTGGATTGCAAATCCATTGTAATTGATCGCTATGACAAAGAACTCAATTACGACTATCTGGCAGTATTAAAAGATGAATTAAAGGACAGGCTTATTGGGTGTGTGTTAAATGATATTCCACCTTCTTTTAATGAAGAGCTAAATAAAATGATAGTTCCCTTTCTGGAGAGTAAAGGGGTAAAGGTTTTGGGTATTATTCCCAGGGATCCCTTGATGGGAGCTATTAAGATAAGTGACCTGGCCAAGAGACTGGGTGGTCGGATTATTGTTGCCAATGAAAAGGCAGACAAGGTCGTAGAAAACTTTTTAATTGGCACCATGCAGGTGGAAAACTTTATGACCCACTTTAAGAAAAATCCCAGGGCAGCAGTAATCGTGGGTGGTGACCGTTCAGATGTACAGTTGGTAGCTCTGGAAGGAAATTGTCAGTGTTTGGTTCTTACTGGAAATCTATATCCCAACGACATTATTATGACCAGGGCAGAAGTTCTGGGAGTGCCTATTATTTTGGTTCGAGACGATACTTATGCAGTGGCTCAAAAAATGGATGCTATTTTGTCCAGGGTAAAGCTAAGAGATGTTATTAAGGTACAACATGGGACCAAATTGGTAAGCTCTTTACTGGATTTTGATTACATTAAAAAGCAACTTGGTCTATAAAAGAAGTAAAAGTTTTGGGCAAAGTAAAGGAGAAAAAGAACCTAGTTCTTTTTCTCCTTTTTTATTTTTTCTGCTGCTTGTTTGGCTAGAAAATCGCAGCGTTCATTTTCTGGGTGTTGGTTGTGTCCCTTAATCCAGTGGAAGGTAATTTGGTGCTTTTCTAATAAAGGCAAAAGTCTCTGCCACAGGTCCTGGTTTTTTACAGGCTTTTTGGCGGAATTTTTCCAGTTGTTTTTTTGCCACTTTTCCAGCCAGCCCTCATTTAAAGCTTTGGCCACATATTGAGAATCTGTGAACACTTCCACTTCACAGGTGGTTTTCAGGGCCTCCAGGCCTGTGATTACTGCCTCTAGTTCCATTCTATTGTTGGTCGTGTGAGGATGAGCCCGGGAAATTTCCTTTTCTTTATCCTTATAACGCAAAATAATTCCTATGCCGCCAGGGCCAGGGTTGCCCAGAGAGCAACCATCTGTGTACAGATAGACTTTGGGAAGTTTAGCCAAGGTGCTCTACCTTTTTTTGAATTAAAACCAGGGCAGAGATAAGTCCTTCAGGCCAGTTGTTGTTTTCAAAATAGGGCTGAAAGTGTTTTTCTTGTAGATAACGGATAAAGTCCAGTCCCACTGCTTTTTCCAGAAGAGGAGGAAAACGCACGATAACTTCTTTTTTGCTGGGGGCAAGGCCAATAAATAAGGTTCGTTTATCCAGTTTGGGAATGTAGATGTGTTCGTAGGTAATTTTTAGCCGTAATTTAAGTCCATAGTTTTTTTCCAGGTAATGGGCAAAGTTATAAATAACTTTTTTTTCTTCAGTACTGAGAGTTTTGGTCTGGTCCCAGAGGGATTGTTTGTTTTTTATTTTGGACAGAGAATATTCATAGTTTTTCCAGAATAAAAAAGCTGCTCCTCCAAAAATAAAGGCCAGCAATACTCCTTTGACTATGGGCCTAAAGGTGTTTTTATGAGACATAATTAACTCTTTATTAACTCTTTAATACTTCCAAGGGGCTTATGTTTACAGCTGTCTTGGCTGGCTTAAAGGAAAAGCCAATCCCAATTGCCAGGGCACTAACCAAAGATAAGCTAAAAGTTTTTAAAGAAAATTGCAATGGTATGAGATTGAGTTTGTTTAAAAGCAAACCCAACCCATAGCCCAATCCCAGGCCTAACAGCCCACCCCAGAGGCAAAGCAAAAGGGATTCTAAAAGCACCTGGGCTAGAATAAGCTCTTTGGGATAACCTAGAGCTAGTTTGAGGCCTATTTCCTTTTTCCTTTCTTCTATGTTGAGGTAAAAAAGATTGGCCAGGACAAAGCCGCCTATAATGCTGGTAATACAGGCTGTAAGGCCTAAAAAAAGGACCAGTCCACCTTTGAGCATGGAGAGAAATTTTAAAATATCCTGGGCTGTTAAGATGGTAAAATCATTGGGCTCCTCAGGACGAAGCTTGTGGGTATAACGCAGTAAGCTTTCCAGGTTTTGCGCATAAAATTGCATGTTTTCAGGAAAAAGGAATTTAAGTCTTAGAGCGCGGTAATAGGTTCTGTTTAAGTTAAACCGCTTGGTAAGGGTGGTAAGGGGCATGATGAGGCGTTTGTTTATGTCTCCACTGCCTCCAGAAAAATCTCTTTCACTTAAAACTCCAACTACTTGCAGGGGAAGATTTTGCACAAAAAGGGTTTTGCCTAAGGGATTGGAATCTGGAAAGAAAAAACGAGCTAAATTGGCCCCGATTAGGGCAACTCTCTTGGCCCTTTTATAGTCGTCTTCGTTGAGGTCTCGTCCCTCACTTAAAGGCCAGTTCCAGGAATCAGCATAATGGGCGGTGGAGCCTATTACTGAGTTTACTTGCATGTTTTTATCCTTGTAACGCACCTGGATGTTATGAATAGCCCGCATGGGCACTGCCAGATAGACTCCTGGCAAATGTTCTTTTATGGCCTTTAGGTCCTGTAAACTTAAAGTATAGCGGCGTTGTCCCAGGGCCCTGGAGTAAATATCACCTCCCAAGACAAATACTGCATCTGGCCCAAACCAGTTTACAATCTGTACGGCCTTTTTCTGGGCTCCATCAATGGAAGAGATAACTATGCTGATGGAAGAGATACCAAAGGCAATGGCCATAAGCACAAAAAAAGTACGCAACTTATAGGCTAAAAGGGATTTTTGGCCCAGCCAGAAGAGAAAGGAAATTTTTTTTAACCACAGGTTAAGCATATTAAAAGGATAGATTTTCTTGTTATCTATTTGGTTAACTTTTGACTGACAATTTGCCCGTCTTCTAAAATAATACTTTGCCTGGCAAAGCCAGCTACTTTGGGATCATGGGTCACTAAAATTATGGTTTTACCCTGGTCGTTTATCTTTTGAAAAATGTTTAAAATCTCTTCGCCAGTGCGAGAGTCTAATTGTCCAGTGGGTTCGTCAGCCAGAATTATCTCTGGTTCGTTAATCAGGGCCCGGGCAATGGCTACGCGTTGTTGTTGCCCGCCAGATAATTGAGCAGGTTTAAAGTGTAATCTATCCTGAAGGTTTAAAAGGGCCAGTAAGTCCCTGGCTTTTTTTTGGCTTTGTTTGCTGTTTTTGTTGTACAGGGTGGGGATAAGTACATTTTCCAGGGCAGTTAGATAGGGAATGAGAAAAAAGTGTTGAAAAACAAAGCCCAGTTGCTGGTTGCGAATTTGGCTAATCCTTTCTTCACTGAGTTTAGTCACCTCTTCTCCTTTAAAGAAATAACTGCCAGAAGTGGGGCTATCTAAAAGCCCCAGGATGGAAAGAAGGGTGGATTTGCCAGAGCCAGAAGTTCCTTGCAGAGAAATAAAATCCCCTTTTTTTACGGTTAAATCAATTCCCTTTAGAACTTCTATTTCCACTTCTCCTTGTTTAAAGACCTTTCTTAGGTTTTGGGTTTCTATTAAGTTCATAGGGAAAACTTACTGAGCAGACTTATTCTGGCCCAGGACCACCTCAGTGGCCACCAGGTCACCTTTTTCTAAGCCTGTAATTACTTCAGTATAATTAAAGCCTCTTAAACCCAGGGTGGGGGAAAGGGGTTTAAACTCTTTGCCAATTTTTTTAAAGACCACTTCTTTTCCTTTAACCCACTTGAGAGCCTGGTTGGGAATCCTGAGGACATCTTGTTTTTCAGCAATTTCTATTTGGCAGTGAGTGGTCATTTCTGGTCTTAGATATTTAGTCTGGGCTAAGGTGAGGGGCACGAGAGCAAGATAGTAAACAATGTTGTCCCTGATTTCAGGTTCTGGGTAAATGGTTTTAATCTTGCCCTCAAAGGTTTGTTGGGGAAAGGCATCCACCCAAAAGCGTACCTTTTGACCTGGTTTTACCTGCCCCACATCTGTTTCATCTATGTAGATGCGCATTTCCAGTTTGCTGGGGTCTAAGATGGTAATAAGATTGGCTACCTGTAATCCTGCGACTATGGTTTCTCCCTTTTGAGCAGTGACCTGGCTTACATAACCAGTAAGAGGGCTTTTAATTTCCCTAAAACTCTTTTCCACTAAGAGTTCTTTTAAATTGGCCTGCTCTGCTTTTAGGTTTTCTTTTAATTTTTTCTGGGTGTAAAAAAATTCTTTTTCCAGTTCTTCCTTGGCCAAACGGTTAGCTTCCAATTCCTCTTTTTTGCTTTTAAGGTTTTTTACATATTCTTCTAGCTCAACCTGGGCTACCAGGTGTTGTTTAAAAAGACTCTGGTACCTTTGAACTTGTTTTGCCCAAAAATCCACTTCTGCCTGGAGCCTGGCAATATCTTTTTCCTTTTGGGCTATTTTTAAGGGATAGGTGTGCTTGAGATTGGCCAACTCTAACTCCAGGGCTTTGATTTGGGCCTTACTATTTTGAATTTGGGCCTTGATTTTTCTTTGGTCTATAAGGGCAATGATGTCTCCCTTTTTGACCAGATCTCCTACCTGGACCTTCATTTCAGTAATAAGGCCTGTGGCCTGGGCGCCTATTTTGACGATTCCACCTACCTGCGACTTAATTATGCCAGTTACTTGCAGGATTTGTTTTACGCTGCCCCTTTCCACCTGAGTAGTGGATAAGACCTGGATTTTATTGGAAGATTGGGGCCAGAAAATATAACTGACCCCTAAAATCAGAACAACAGAGATAAAAAATAAAATTATTTTTTTCATTTAGTTAGGCTTCTTCTATCCATTGTTTTAAAGGATTTTCAATGAGGCTACGAATTTCTTCCAGGCGTTTTTCTGATTCTGCTTCAAAGCGCAAGACCAATACAGGCTGGGTATTGGAAGCCCTAAGCAATCCCCAGCCGTCTGGAAAAACAATTCGCACTCCATCTACATCAATAACTTCATACTGGTCTTTAAAATAGGTAAGGGCCTTTTGTACGACCTTAAACTTTTTTTCTTCTGGGCAATCCAGGCGAATTTCAGGAGTGGTAATGGTTTTAGGCCAATCTCCCAGATAGGAGCTTAGTTTTTTTTCTGGATTCTGGCTAACTATTTTGACCAGCCTGTAGGCTGCATAAATGGCATCATCAAAACCAAAATAACGATCAGCAAAAAACATATGCCCGCTCATTTCTCCAGCTAAAAGGGCGCGCTCTTCTTTCATTTTGGCCTTAATTAAGGAA
>LGER01000081.1 GCA_001507915.1 Desulfonauticus sp. 38_4375
CTGCCTTAAAATTGATGGCTTCTTCTATATACTTAGAGCTTAGATGAGGGACCTTATCTTTGATTTTAAGAGCAATGTCCATAAGAGTGCTGGCTAAAATTTCTTGAGAATATTTTTTTATTTGCTTGACCGCTTCATCTAAATATTCTTTACCCTCATCAACCTTATCTAAATCTATGTAAGTTTTCCCAATTTCTATTTTCCTGTTATAATTAAGGGGAGAAAGTTTATCCAGGCGTTTTAAATAAGCTAATTTTTTCTCCAGGTCTCCTATTGCTTCATGCAGTTCTACCAGTTTTTTTAATGGTTCAAGATATAGCTTGCTCCTTTTAGATGCCTCTAAATAACATTCTTCTGCTTCTTTTATTTTATTTCTCTTCTTAAATATATCTCCTTTTAAAATATAAGCTATAGAACTATCTGGCTTTATCTTTAAAATCTTATTTACTATGCTTTCTGCTTCTTCAAGGTTATTATTTTCTATAAATTCTTTACATTTATCAACAAGTTTACTTAGTCCACTTGATTTTACAGTAAAGGCTATTTTTTGGATAAGAGAATTTATGGATACTGGCTTTACAATAACATTATCAGCTCCATATTCAAGTATATGAGCTATCTTATCTCGATCTATCTCATTTGTCAGGCAAATAATTTTGATATTTTTAAAAATATTTTTTAATTCTTTTATTTTTTCTATATTGTAATTGCCTTTTAAAAATAATTCTAAAATAACTAGGGGAAAGTTGCCATATTCTATATTTTCTTTTACTTTTAATATAAGGGTATCTAAGGTGGCTAAAGTGAGACTATCCTCAGTTAAAGCCAGAGTTTTGAGCATGGCTAAAAAGGTCTTTTCAAAAAGTACATCATCACTTACCAGGATAAAGTGCCCTTTTTTCTTCTGGACAAAGTTAACCACAATGGAGTCATAATTAGTCTGCATAAAAGATTCCCTTTATCGATTCTATCAGTTGTTCAAAATCATAGGGTTTACTTAAGAAAAGCTCTGCTCCAAATTGTTTGGGGTTTTTGGCAATGGGATGATGATGGTATCCAGAACAAACTATAACTCTGGTTTTTGGATGTAAGGTTTTTATCTTTTTTAGTACTTCTTCTCCACTTATTCCTGGTAGTCCTAAGTCAAGAATAACCAGGGAAATTTCCTGGCTGTATTTTTGAAAAACTTCTAAAGCTTCCTGGCCGTTTAAGGCCTTTAGAATGTTTACTTTAAAAGCAGAGGTTAAAAATTCTTCCAGGCCCTCTACAATCATTTCTTCATCATCTACTAAAAGTATGGTGTTTAGTTGGGGAAGTGAGCTTACTTGTTTTTGCTGCTTTGATCCTTTTTCTTCCCTTTCTTCTGTTATAGGCAACAGGACTTTGAAAGCGGTACCTTTAGTAGTTTCTTCCAGGGATATTTCTCCCTTATGCATTTTTACTATTTGATATACCAGGTAAAGCCCCAGGCCTGTACCTTCGCCTATGCCTTTGGTGGTAAAAAAGGGTTCAAACAACTTATCTCTTATTTCTGGAGCTATGCCAGGTCCGTTATCTGAGATGGTGATTTCTAACCAGTTTTGACCTGTTTCTTCTTGAACACTCTCTACTTTGAGAGTTATTTTTCCTGCAGGTTCATTTTTCAAGGCATCTTTAGCATTATTGGTGATATTTAAAATTGCTTGTTCCAGCAACCCTGGATTGCCTTTAATTTTGATTTCTGAAGGAGGAAGAATGGCTTCTATCTTGATATTCTTGGGATAAGAGTTTTTTATAACCTCTACTATATTGCCTATGAAATTTTTAAATTCAAAAACTTCCATTTCTTCTGGAGTTTTGTGACTTATATTAAGTAAGCTTTGCACAAATCCTTTGCCCTTTTTTACCTGTGTTTCTATTTTTTGAATAATTTCTTTGTTTTCTTCTTTGTTTTTGACTTTTTGAATGTAGAAAAGAATGGATTGCAAAAGATTGTTGAAATGATGAGCAATCCCACTAGCCAGGGTGCCAATTGTCTCCAGTTTTTGTACCTTTAAAAGCCTTTTTTCCAGTTCTTTTCTTTTTTGAGACTCTAAAAACACCTCTGTTTGATCCATTCCCACACAAATAACACTTTCTACTTTATTGGTATTTTCTTTAAAAATAGGGATTTTGGTAATGGCTATAAGTCGTTTTTCTCCTGCTTTGTTTTCATACCAACTTTGTTTTTGCCCTATAATTCCCTGGGCAAAAATTTTCTTATTTTCTTCTATATTTTCCTGAACCACTTCTTTTGAGGTTAATAATTTAGATTCAATATCTTGATAAGACAGGTCTTCTGGTTCGTAACCGAAAAAATGGGCCATATTTTTATTGACCAGACCAAAGGTGGTGGGAGATTTTAAATACCATAACCAGAGGGGTAGATTGTTAATCAGAAAACTTAGCTCTGTATTTTTTTGACTTAAAAATTTATTTTTTTTGTCTATTTCTTTTAAGTAATAAATAAGTTTGTTAATTACAACATTTAATTCTTGAAAATAATTTTTATTTTTTATGATCGATAGGTTGCTAATAATAATTTGTTCATCTTCAGGTCTAGAAAGGATGTTACTTAATTCTTTTAAGCGAGAAGCTATATTCTTTTTTACAAAAGTGTTGATAGAAAATATTAAATAAGTATTTAATATGCTTAAAACAATTATGACAAATATTATAAATCCAATAGCAGGAATTATAATTTTTTTAATTTTAGTTAATTGGGCAATAACAAAGTTATTTTCCTTTTTAGCAAAAATTACATAATAGGAACCAAGTATTTTTTCTATTCCAATAAAGGAATTTTTAGTCTTTAGTTGACTGAAAAAATTAAAATGATTTATATTTTCCTGGGTACGTATAAATTCCTCTTGATTGGAAGCAAATACATTTCCAAATCTATCAGTAACTAGAATAGAATCATCGACAGAAAAGTCTACTAATTTTTTTAAGGTATTGTCTAAAATTGCTAAATCCAATTCTACAAGATAGGAAAAATTAGCCGGAGATGTATCCAAAAGAGATATGCTTAGTTGGTTTAAATTTATTGAATAGTAAGGTACAGAATAGTTAATATCCTGTTTTATCCTATCGAATATATGTTCTAGACGAGGCAGTTTGTGATTTTTGGGATAGGATAAGACAAGTTCCTTTTCTTTATTTAAGACAAATATATTTCTGGCAAAAAAAGGTAGAGAAAGTTCGTTTAGAGTATAGCTATATAAGTTGTAATCTAAATAAGTTTCTATTTTTTTTAACTGTTTTTCATTTATATCCAGAAATATTTTAATGTGTTGAGAGATAAATTTACTATGTTCTTTACTTGTTTTTAGCCAGATAAAAAATTGAAAGTATATGGCTGAAAAAATAAGTACTATGACTATTAAAATAGAAGGGACAGTAATCTTTTTTACTGTAAATTTATTGCCTATTTCCAGAATACTTTTAGCGTCCATATTCTACTCGGCTAAAGTCTTCATTTTTTAGGGTATAGATGTGAACAGGTAAATTTAAGTCTCCAAAGCGATTAAAGGTAATTTTATATTGAAGGCCTGGAAAATTTTTTATTTTTAACAGTTCCTTTTTTAAGTCATCTCCTAAGCTTAAGGCCTTAGCCAGGACTTTAAGGCTGTCATAGCCCCGATAGGCAGCAAAATTGGGTAATCTGCCATAGTTATTTAGATATATTTGGTCAAACTGTTTTTCCTTTACTGTTTTTTTTAGATAACTGGTGGAAGCAAAAAAGATTTTTTTTCTAAAAAGAATAGGGTAATTGATTTTGATAGTTTGGGTCATGGCCCAACCTGCAGAAAGAATAATCTGGGCAGGAGAAATAAGAAATTCTGCGCCTTTTAGTAAATCCTGGTCATTGGAAATAAAAAGCAGGCCGTCTTTAGGGGTTAGACTGGAAAAGTGGGAAAGAGAGGTACTACTTATATGTTGATAGTTGTCTTTATAACTTAAGTTAAAGGCGATTTTTCCACCCAATTGGGTAAACTCTTGAACAAAGGTTTTTTGATAGGGATAAGTATAGGCCTGGTTTTGGGCGTCCCAGAGGATACCCACTTTATTTAGCTTAAGGAAGTTTCTGGCAAATTGAGCCAGTTGTCTCGCTTCTTCAGTGGAAGGACTTTCCAGGCGAAAAAAATAGTCATCTTTTTCTGCTAAAAGAGGAGTGGAAACAGTGGGGCTTAAAAGGATTACTTGATGTTTATTGGCCAGGGGTACAATCTTTAGAGCAATATTGCTGGTAATGGGGCCAATAATGGCTTTTACTTTTTGTTGGATTAACTTGAGCATTAGCTTTTGGGCTAAAGCAGGATCCTGTTTATTGTCTTCTACCAGGAGTACTATTTTTTTCCCCTTAATCCCTCCTTGCTGGTTTATTTCTTTTATGGCTATTCTCACTCCATTTCTTACATTTACTCCCAATTCTGAGCCTGGGCCAGATAGCTGGACCAAAAGACCTATTTTTATAACCTCTGGTTCTGCTAAAAAGAATTTATAGCCTAAAAAGGTTAGAAGCAAAAGAAGAGTTGCCAGGGATAGGATAAGATATTTTTTCATTTTTTAATTAGAGAAAATTTTTCTCAGGTTAAATTCCTTGAAACCCAGTCTAAACTAGCTTAAAGGTAATGGTCAAATTAAATTTTAGGAGGAAATATGTCTGCTTTGTTTACTCCAGAAGAAGCCCTGACTTATCATCAACAGGGGAGGAAGGGTAAACTGGAAGTGGTACCTACCAAGCCCTGTCTTACTCAAAAACACCTGTCCATGGCTTACACTCCAGGTGTTGCCCTGGCCTGTAAAGAAATAGAAAAAGATAAGCACAAAGTTTATGAATATACCAATAAGGGAAATCTAGTGGCAGTGGTTTCCAATGGTACAGCTGTCCTGGGGCTGGGTAATATTGGCCCGGAGGCAGGCAAGCCTGTAATGGAGGGTAAAGGAGTCTTATTTAAAATTTTTGCGGATATTGATGTTTATGACCTTAATTTGCGAGTTTCTGATCCTGATCAATTAATTGAGATTGTCAAAGCTATGGAGCCCACTTTTGGAGGGATAAATTTAGAAGATATTAAAGCTCCTGAATGTTTTTATATAGAAAAAAGACTGATTGAGGAAATGGATATTCCTGTTTTTCATGATGACCAGCACGGTACAGCCATTATTTCTGGAGCAGGTCTGTTAAATGCCCTGGAGATCGTGGGAAAAGATATAGACAAGGTCAAAATGGTTGTTTCTGGGGCTGGAGCGGCTGCTATTGCCTGTTGTCGTTTTTATGTGAGTTTGGGAGTGAAAAAGGAAAATATCTTTATGTTTGACTCCAGAGGCCTTATTCACAAGGGGCGAGAAAACTTAAACGAGCAAAAACTGGAATTTGCCCAGGACAAAGACTATGGCTCTTTAGCTCAGGTAATGAAGGGAGCAGATGTCTTTGTAGGCCTTTCGGTAAAAGGTATTTTAACCCCAGAAATGGTCAAGTCCATGGCCAGTAGCCCCATTATTTTTGCCATGGCCAACCCGGACCCAGAGATAGAATTTGAAGTGGCTAAAGAGGTAAGGCCTGATTGTATTATGGCCACAGGACGCTCTGATTATCCCAATCAAATCAATAATGTTTCTGGTTTTCCTTTTATCTTTAGGGGAGCTCTGGATGTATATGCTCGAAAAATAAATGAAGAGATGAAGCTGGCAGCAGCCAAATCTTTAGCTGCCCTGGCCAAAGAACCAGTACCAGCAGAAGTTCTAAAGGCCTATGGGCTTGAGCACTTGGATTTTGGTCCAGATTATATTATCCCCAAGCCCTTGGATTTGCGTATTTTAGAGTGGGAAGCTCCAGCAGTAGCAGAAGCAGCTCTGCAAACCAAAGTAGCCAGAAAAGAGATTGACCTGGATAAGTATAAGCAAGAGTTAAAATTAAAATTAGAAAAGTCCAGAGAAAGACTAAGTCAATTTGTTGCTACCTATAATTTAAGCTTTTAATTTAAGGAAAATAAAATGCATGAACTTTCTATTGCCCAGTCTCTTCTGGAAATTATTAAAGAGGAAATGGCCAAACATAATGTAAGCAAGTTATTAAAAGTAAAAATTAAATACGGAAGGATTACCAATATTGTTCCTGAAGCTTTGGATACTGCTTTTAAGGTGCTTACTGTGGATACTCCTTTGGCTGAAGCTAAAATTATCACTGAAGAGGTGCCCTTAAGAGCTAGATGCAGGAAATGCAAAAAGGAGTTTTCTCCTGATCCAGATGAAGTGCTTATTGTCTATTGTCCCTATTGTGAGGCAGAGTTTGGCCATGAAATAATTTCTGGAAAAGAGTTAATTATTGAAGAAATAGAGGCAGAATAATTTTAAGGAGAGAAAAATGCAGATTCAAGTCGTAAGAAATATTTTAGAAGCCAATGAAAGAATAGCTCAAGAACTAAAAAAAATGTTTTTGCAGCAAAAAATTTTGGTTTTAAACCTAATGAGTTCTCCTGGAGCAGGCAAGACAACTTTACTGGAGAGAACTCTAAGAGAGCTAAAAGATGAATTTAAAATGGCTGTAATTGAAGGAGACTTACAGACCAACAATGATGCTAGAAGAGTGGCTGCCACTGGTGCTCAAGCCATTCAAATCAATACTGATGGTGGTTGTCATCTGGATAGTAGCATGGTTTTAGAAGCTGTAAATAAGCTGGATTTAAAGGATGTGGATATTTTGTTTGTGGAAAATGTGGGTAATTTGGTTTGTCCAGCTGAATTTTCTGTGGGTGAGGATTATAAGGTAACCATTTTGAGTGTGGCAGAAGGAGATGATAAGCCAGAAAAATATCCCCTTATTTTTGCTGAGTCCAAGGTAATGATTTTAAATAAGGTAGATTTGTTGCCTTATGTGGACTTCAGTTTGGAAAAGGCATCTA
>LGER01000012.1 GCA_001507915.1 Desulfonauticus sp. 38_4375
CCTCTGGGAAAAGGAAGAAGGCTTAAATTTTATTATGTAACCCAGACTGGGACTAATCCTCCAGAGTTTGTCTTTTTTGTGAATGAACCTAAGGAAATAAAACCCAGTTATAAAAGGTTTCTGGAAAATAGATTGAGAAAATTATTTAATTTGGAAATGGTGCCTTTAAAGATTTATTTTAGGGCTAGGAGTTAATTTAAATAAATGGAGGCTTTATGATAAGCGCAGAAAAGATCTGGTTTGATGGGAAGTTAATTCCCTTTGCTGATGCCAAGGTGCATGTTTTAACCCATACCTTGCACTATGGAGTTGGGGTATTTGAAGGGATCAGGTGTTATAAGTGCGTGGATGGAAGTTCAGCTGTATTTAGGTTGGAAGAACATGTGGAAAGACTGTTTAATTCTGCTAAAGCTGTGGAGATGAAAATACCCTTTTCTCCTAAGGAGGTAGAAGAGGCTATTATTGAAACCCTAAAAGCCAATAAACTGGAGGAAGGTTATATTCGTCCTTTGGCCTTTATTGGTCAGGGTGGTATGGGAGTGTTTCCTGGAAAAAATCCTGTCCATTTAATTATCGCTGTGTGGCCCTGGGGAGCTTACCTGGGAGAAGAGGCCTTACAAAAGGGAATTAGAGTTAAAACTTCTTCTTTTACCAGGCATCATGTAAATATTATGATGACCAAGGCCAAAGTGTGTGGTAATTATGTCAATTCTGTGTTGGCCAAACAAGAAGCCATAGCTGATGGTTATGATGAGGCTTTAATGCTGGATCCTGAAGGGTATGTGGCTGAAGCTACTGGAGAAAATATTTTTATTGTAAAACACAGTAGGATAAAAACTCCTCCTTTGGATTCTATTTTACCTGGTATTACCAGAGATTCTTTAATTACTCTGGCCAAAGACATGGGGTATGAAGTGGTAGAGCAGCGTTTTACCAGAGATGAGCTGTATGCTGCTGATGAAGCCTTTTTCTGTGGAACTGCGGCAGAAGTGACTCCTATTCGGGAAGTGGATAGGAGGCAGATTGGACAGGGGCAAGCTGGACCTATTTCCTTGTTATTGCAAGCTGAATATTTTAAGATTGTGCAGGGTGACAATTTAAAATACGCTGGTTGGCTGACCAAATTTGAAGTCTAATGGCTGAACAACTAACTGCTAAATATCGTCCCCAGTGTTTTGCTGCGGTTGTTGGACAAGACCCTATAAAAAAAGCCCTTTCTAGGGCTGCTCAAGAAGACAGAGTAGCTCCAGCTTATCTTTTTAGCGGTACCAGGGGGGTGGGTAAAACCACCTTGGCTAGAATTTTAGCCAAGGTGGTTAATTGCACCAAGGCACCTACACCTGAACCCTGTAATAAGTGTCCGAGTTGTATGGCCATCACCAAAGGCACTTCTCCTGATGTTTTGGAGATAGATGGAGCTTCTCATACTGGAGTAGACCATGTGCGCAAGTTAAGGGAAGATGTTTTTTTACCTCCCTTAAACTCTCGCTATAAAGTAATTATTATTGATGAAGCTCACATGTTGTCAAAAGCTGCCTTTAATGCTCTTTTAAAAACTCTAGAAGAACCACCTAAACACTGTATTTTTATTTTTGCTACTACAGAAGTGGAAAAATTTCCCATCACTATTGTTAGCAGATGCCAGCATTATATTTTCAAATCTATTTCTCAAAAAGAAATTGAAGAGCATTTAAAAAATGTTTTAAAAAAAGAACAGATAGAGTTTGAGCCAGAAGCTGTAGAACTTATTGCTAAAAAGGGAAATGGCTCTATTCGTGATGCCATGTCTCTTTTGGGCCAGGTGTTGGTTTTTTCTGAAAATATTCTTCAAGCCAAGGATGTAAGAATGCTCTTAGGCCTGGCTGGAGAAGAACTTTTTGAACAGATATTTAAAAGTATTTTTAACAGTGATTTAGAAAGGTTGCATAATATAAGTGAAGAAATTAGAGAAAGTGGCCTGGACCTTTCCTTTTTTTTAAAAGAGTTTATTAATTACTGGCGTAATTTATTTCTTCTTTCTCAGTTAGGTAAAAAAGCTAGTTCTCTTGTTTCATGGAAGGGAGAATCTCTGGAGTTCTGGTTAAAAGTAGCTCAAGCTTTTGGAGAAAGCAGGATACATTTAAGCTGGCAGATGGTTTTAGAGGAGGCAAAAAATATTTTAAAAGGGACAGATCCCATTCTTTCTTTAGAGCTGGTATTTTTTAATTTGGCGTATTTGCCCAAACTTGTACCTGTTAGGGAAGAAAACTTATCCTTAGAAGTTGAAGCAGAAAAAAAAAATGAAATAAATAATAGAACTATAGATAGACAAATAGAGAGTAGAGAAAATAATACAGAAAAAAATTTTCGAGAAAAGGTAAAGTCTCATCCCTTGGTCCACAAAATTTTAGAAGAATTTGATGCTAGAATAGTGGAAATAAGAAAATTAAATGGAGGAAGTAAATGAACGATTTAATACGTCAAGCTCAGATGTTACAGAAAAAAATGCTTCAAATGCAGGAAGAATTAAAGAATAAGGTGGTAGAGGCCTCAGCTGGCGGAGGTATGGTCCAGGTAAAGGTAAGTGGGGGGCAGGAAGTTTTAGAAATTAAAATTGATCCCACAGTAGTAGATCCCAATGATGTACAGATGCTGGAAGATTTAGTCCTGGCAGCGGTTAATGATGGTTTGAAAAAGGCCAAGGAAATGGTTCAGAGTGAAATGTCCCAGCTTACTGGGGGACTGAATATCCCGGGATTGTTTTAGCAATGCTTAAACATTTACCTGCTCCTTTACAAGAGCTTTGGAAGGTCTTTACTGGTTTTCCCGGGATTGGCCCTAAGAGCGCCTTACGGATGGTTATGGAAATCTTAACCTGGCCAGAAGAAAAGGTGCAAAATATTGGCAAAATTATTCTTACTTTTAGAGAAAAACTAAAACCTTGTGTTCATTGTGGATTGTTAAGCGAGGAAGAGGAGTGCTCTATTTGTAGAGATCCCAGTAGGGATGCTAGTTTACTTTGTGTAGTAGCAGATTTAGATTCCTATTTAGTTTTAGAAGAGGCTGGTTTTTATAGGGGAAAGTATTTTATTTTGGGTGGTCTTTATAATCCTTTAGAAGATAAGGAGTTAAAGGGCATAAATCTAGAAGGCTTACGCAAACGACTGGCTGATCCTGAGTTAAAAGAATTGATTCTGGCTTTGGGAGCCACCGTTGAAGCTGAAAATACAGCCTCTTACATAAAAAATATGGTCAGCAGAGACTTTTCTCATTTAATTTTAAGCAGGTTAGCCCAGGGTATTCCCCTGGGAGCGGAAGTCAAGTATATGGATCAAGAAACCTTGAAACAATCTTTAAATTTTAGGCAGAAAATTTAGGAGTAGAAATGATGTTGGAGATTAGAATTCATGGACGAGGTGGGCAAGGAGGAGTAACTTCAGCTGAGCTTTTGGCCAAGGCTGCCATTGATAAAGGCAAATATGCTCAAGCATTTCCCAGTTTTGGCCCAGAAAGAAGAGGTGCTCCTGTAGAAGCTTTTGTCAGGGTTTCAGATGAGCCCATAAAGATTAGAGAGAAGATTTACGAACCAGATGTGGTTTTGGTGCTGGATCCTACTTTATTGGATGTGGTTAAAGTAGATGCCGGGCTTAAGGAAAAGGGGTTGGTGGTAGTTAATACTCCAGAACAAGCTGAAAGCGTGAAGAAAAAATATAACTATCCCCGTTTAGCCCAAGTGGATGCTCTTAAAATTGCCTTAGATACTTTGGGGGTACCCATTACTAATACTACCATGTTGGGAGCTTTGCTTAAGGCTACCAACTTACTTTCTCCTGCAGATATGGAAGAAGTTTTAATGGAAAGGTTTGGGGCTAAGTTGGGACCTAAAAATTTTGCTGCTTTGCAAAAAGCTTTTGAGAATACAGTTGTCCTTTAAGCCAGGAAGATTTTCTTCCTGGCTTTCTTTTCTATGTCTGAAGTTTCTCTTTTTTTCTGGTCCAATAATTTAAATCGTTATAGTGTAAATGCTCTTTTAGGAGCACTGGAAACTTTTCAGCTACTTTCCTGGTGTAAGGTTTATTTTTTTAAAAATATAGAAGAGATAGAGTTATCTTTAGAAAAAGAAAAAATAATTTTTTGTTTCTCTTTTTCCTCTTTTAATCTTTTAACCGTAAAAAGTATAATAGATTATTTAAAGAAAAAGTTTCCCTCTGCACTTTTTCTTGCTGGTGGACCTCATCCCACAGGAGATTATAAAGGTACTTTAGATTTAGGATTTGATTATGTTTTTTTGGGTGAGGGAGAAAAAAGTTTTCCTCTTTTTATTAAAAATTTTATAGAAGATAAAGAGCTAAAAGATATTCCTGGTATAGCCTTTAAACAAAAAGGAAGATTGGTAAAAAACAAAAAGGAACTGATAGATTTTAATTCTTATTTACCCTTTAGTAAACAATTAAAACGCTTTGGTCCTCTGGAAATTACCAGGGGTTGTCCTTTTGCCTGTAAGTATTGTCAGACTTCTTATATTTTTGGTCCAAAGGTAAGACACAGGTCTTTAGAAGTCCTTTTAGAGTGGGTAAGATTTTTTAAGCAAAAAAAATTATTGGATTTTAGATTTATTACTCCCAATGCTTTAGCTTATGGCTCTAAGGACGGAAAGGAAGTTAATCTGGAAGCAATTGAAGAATTACTGGCTAAAGTAAAAGAAATAGCTCCTCAGGGTAGAATTTTTTTTGGTTCTTTTCCTTCTGAAGTCAGGCCTGAGCAGGTTAGTGTCAAGAGTTTAAAGGTGCTTTCCAGATGGGTGGACAATCAAAATCTGGTGATTGGGGCTCAATCTGGAAGTGATAAAATCCTGGAATTAAGTGGTAGAAAGCACACGGCTGGAGATGTGTTAGAGGCAGTTAAGCTGGCTAGAAAATTTAACTTTTTACCAGTGGTGGATTTTATTTTTGGCCTACCTCAAGAATCCTGGGAAGATGAACAAAAAAGCATTTTGTTGATGCGTCAAATTGTGGAACTGGGAGGTAAGGTGCATGCCCATACCTTTATTCCTTTGCCAGGCACACCCTGGGCCCGCAAACCCGCAGGCAAAGTAAGTGCTCAGATGAGAAGGGAGATGACCAGTCTTATTGCCAAAGGTTTGGGCTTTGGTAATTGGGAAGCCCAGGAAAAGGAAGCCAGTAGGTTGGCTAAATATTTTCAAACCAGGAAGTTAGAATAAAATAAGGTTAAAAGGTAAATTGGGTCCAGAGGAGAAACTTGCTCTTCTAATGGTTTTAAGCTAATTTCTTTCTCCCATGCTACACTTAATTTTAGCTTTCTTTTTGGCTGTCTTTGTTTCTGCTCTCTGCTCTGTGGCTGAAGCTGCCCTTTATTCCATTTCTTGGGGAGCTGTGGAGAAATTAAAGGATAGAAGCAAGAGAGCAGGCAGGATTTTAGAAGACCTTCGAGCTAATATAGAAGAGCCTATTAGTGCCATTTTGACTCTAAATACCATTGCCCATACTGCGGGTGCTGCTATTGCAGGTGCTGCTGCTGTAGAAGTATTTGGAGAAGGGAGTATTTTTTTATTTTCCCTGGTTTTTACCTTTGTAATTTTAGTCTTCTCTGAAATTATTCCCAAAACAGTAGGTGTAGTATATAATGATAAGATTATTCCTTATATAGTATATCCTCTTTATGGTCTTATTGTTGTGTTTAAACCTATCATTAAATTGTTCAATATTTTTGTATATTTTATTGAAAAGAATAAAGATAAATATAAAGCTACAGAGGATGATTTAATCGCAATTTTAAACTTAGGTAGAAGGTCTGGAATTATAAAACCTTATGAAGAAACTTCTATTCAAAATATTTTAAACTTAGATAAAAAAAGAGTGAGTGATATTATGACTCCGCGTACAGTTATGTTTACTTTACCCGTAAATATAACTGTGCAGGAAGCTTTTGAAAAGAAAAAAATTATTCCACATAGTAGAATACCTGTGTATGATAAGGATCCTGAAGATATTGTTGGTATTGTTTTAAGAAGGGATCTTCTTTCTTCTTTGGCTAGTGATAAACATAATTTGACCCTGGATAAAATTATGAAACCTGTGCAGTTCATACCTGAAAGTGTAACTTTGGATAGGCTGCTGGTGAAACTTTTGGAAACCAGGACTCATCTTTTTATTGTTTTGGATGAGTATGGCGGAGTGGCCGGCTTAGTTACCCTGGAAGATGTGCTGGAAGAGATTTTGGGTAAAGAAATCATTGACGAAACAGATGAAGTGATAGATATGCGAGAGCTAGCTAGAGAGAGAAGAAAAAAAATTATTGGAACAAGGGAATAAGAATGAAAAAGAATTATATTTTGGCTTTTTTGCTGATTTTAGGTGCAATTATTTATCTGGGAGTAAGTGCTTTAAAAGAAGATAAGGTCTATTTTTTAAAAGTGTCTGAAGCCGTGGCCATGGGATTGGATAAGATTGACCAGGCCAGGCTCTTTGGCCTGGTAGAGGCAAAGGATTTTAAGCAGTCTAAGAGTAAGTTGGAAGTAAACTTTTTACTGGCAGATAAGGAAAATAAGGAAAAAGTTATTCCTGTTTATTATCAAGGGGCCTTACCTGATACCTTTAAGCCAGGAGTGGAAGTGATAGTAGAAGGAAAAATGAATCATCAAAGTAATATTTTTGATGCCACTTTGATTATGACCAAGTGTCCTTCTAAATATAAAAAGAAGAATAATTAAGCTTATAAGTCTGTTTTTGACTATTTCACTTGTTTAATTAAGTAAGGAGATATTTTATGCATTATGTAGCTTTTTTTTCTTTACTTCTATCTTTATTGATAGGAATACTTGGAGGAGGTATAAGTATATATTTTTTGCTTGTTAATCAAGGTGAAGAAATAAAGTTAAGTTATCTAGAATTATGTCAAAAACTAATTACAGCTACTGTATTATTATCCTCATTTATTTTATTTTATGCCTTGGCAGTAAAAGACTTTTCTTTTTCTTATGTCCATGATTATACGGATAGCTTTTTACCGCTTTTTTATAGACTCAGTGCTTTTTGGGCTGGGCAAGATGGCTCTTTTTTGTTTTGGTTATTGTGTATTGCTTTACTGGGAGTTTTCTTTATTTTTACTCCCACCTATAGAGAAAATTTAAGGGATCGAGAAAAGATTTTATTCTGGGTATTTTACTTTTTGATTGAAGCTTTTTTTCTTTTGATGTTAACTGGTCCTAGTAATCCTTTTTTAAAATTGGATCCTGCTCCTGTAGAAGGAAGAGGTCTAAATCCACTCTTGCAAAATGTGGGAATGATTTTTCATCCTCCTTTGCTTTTTTTAGGTTATGCAGGGTTTACTTTACCTGCCTGTCTGGCCTTGGTCTTTTGGTTGGAGGGGAGGTATAAAGACTGGTTCAGGCCTATTCGTAATTTAACTGTTTTAGCCTGGGTCTTTTTGACCATTGGTATTTTGCTGGGTGGTTGGTGGTCTTATATGGAGTTGGGCTGGGGAGGGTATTGGGCCTGGGACCCTGTTGAGAATGCTTCTCTTATTCCCTGGCTTTTTGCCACTGCCTATCTACACTTATCTCTTATTAGTAGAAGGAAGAAGACCTTATATAAAACCAGTTATGCCCTGATACATTTAAGTTTTCTTAGCTGTATTTTTGTCACTTTTTTGGTTAGAAGTAATGTAGTGGAATCTTTGCATGCCTTTGGCAGTACAGGAGTGGGCACTCCTTTAGTGGTTTTTATGATGGTTTACTTAGGAATAGTTATTTTAAATCTGTTTGTTAAAGTTTCTTCTAAATCTCTAGATGAAGTGTGGTCCAAGTCTGGACTTTTATTTATTACTTCCTGGATACTTATATTTATAGGAATAATTATTATTATGGGAACTATGTGGCCTGTTATTTCTAAACTTTGGTCCAGTAGCCCCATTGGATTGGATGCAAAATTTTATAATAAGGTTTGTTTGCCTTTATTTGTCTTAATTAGTATCGTCCTTTTCTTTTGCTTTTTAATTAACTGGCAAGGAAGTTTAAAAAGTAAAACTTTATCTTTTGTTGCTATGCTTTTAGCCTTGGGCTCTATTGGTTTATTTTACTTTTTAGGTTATGCTAATCTTCTTTCTTTATTGGCTATAGGAGTTTCTATTGGCTTAATAGGTACAGTTTTGTTTAGCTTATTTAAAGAAAAGCTTTATAAAAATATTTCTTTTTTGGGAGTTTATGGTTTGCATTTAGGACTGGCTATTTTAGTAATAGGTGTAGCTTTATCTGGACCTTTTAAACAGGAGAAAGAATTAATTTTATCTCCCCAAAAAAAGGTGGCATTTAGTAATTATGAACTGCATTATGAGGATTTAGTGCAAAAAGAAGAGCCAGGGATAAAGATTTTTGAGGCCAAATTTAAACTTTATAAACAGAAGAAATATTTAGGAGAATTGCTGCCTCAAAAAAGACTATATGCTCATTTTGAACAGCCTTTTGTAGAAGTGGATACTTATCCTTCTTTAGGTCAGGAAGTGTATATTAGTTTACTGGGTTTTGATGAAGATAAAAATGTAAGTATTAAGGTAAGTCTAAATCCAGCTATTAACTGGGTATGGATTGGAGGAAGTATTTTATCTTTATTTGGGCTTTTGGCTGTATTTAGGAAGCAAAAAATATAAATTATGTTGCTAGAGCTTAACAATATTACGCATTTTTTTGGAGAGCGTTTAATTTTCAAGAATGTTTCTCTAGAGTTGTTTCCAGGTAAGATTTATATGCTAAGAGGTGCTAATGGCAGTGGAAAGTCTACTTTGCTTAAAATTATAGCAGGTATTTTAAAGCCTACAGAAGGGAAGGTAATATCTTCTACTCCCAAATATAAAGTAGGTTATTTGGCCCATCAGCCTTTTTTATATTCCTATTTGACAGCAGAAGAAAATCTGGATTTTTTCGCTACAATTTATGGTCTAAAACTTAGTAAACAAGCTTTATTGACTTATCTGGAGGAAGTTGGACTTAAGTTTTTTGCGCGAGAAAAGGTAAAGAATTTTTCCCGGGGTATGAAGCAACGTTTAAATTTAGCCAGATTGTTTCTATGTAAACCAGAGGTTATTTTGTTGGATGAACCAGAAACAGGTCTAGATAAAGAATTTCAAGCAAAATTGAGAGAAAAAATTACCTTTTTTAAAAAAGAGGGAAAATTGGTGATTTGGATTTCTCATTTAGAGAACTTTTCTGCTTATGATTTTGAGCTCTCTATTGAAAACAAAGAACTCAAAATAAAGGAGCATTGATTTGTCTTTTTGGGCTCTGGTTAAAAAAGATTGCCAGCTTATCTTTGGAAGGAGCAGTGTTTTTGTCCAGGCTATTTTATTGGGATTATTATTGATATTTATTTTTAGCCTAGCCAAACCAATAGGTGAGAGAATAACTCCTAATCAAGCAGCTTCCATCTTCTGGATATCTACTGTTTTTGCTTTGATTTTGATTTTTAATTTTATTTATTTTTTAGAAGAAGAAAGTAAAATGCAAGATGCCTTATTGCTTTCACCTTTAGCTAGCCAAAATATCTGGTTGGCCAAATCCTTAAGTGGTTTAACGGTTACTCTGGTTATTCAACTTATTTTTTCAATAGCCATTTTTGTGTTTTTAGAGCAAAGTGTTGTTCAGTTTTCTTTTTTAGCCCTGGCTATTTTTTTATCTATTGATTTAGGTTTAGTGCTGGTAGGTTCTTTACTGGGAGCTTTGTCTCAAGGACATGAATTAAGAGAGTCCTTTTTATCCATAATTATTTTTCCTTTATTGGTTCCCTTAGTGCTTGCTGGTGTAAAGACAGGTAGCTGGTTTCTGGGAGAAGTAAATATTAGTTTGTCCTCCTGGATGAAAATAGTGTTTTCTTTTGATTTAATTTACCTGGGAAGTGGATATATTTTATTTCCCTTTGTATTTAGTGGAGAATAAATATGTGGTTATTAGTTGTTATATTCCTATTTTCTTTAATAATAAATCAGTGGATGATTTGGTTTTATGCTCCAGTGGAAGCAACTCTAGGTATAGTACAAAAAATATTTTACTTGCACTTACCCTTTGCCTGGTGGGGAATGTTTAGTTTTTTTCTAGTTTTTTGCTTTTCTTTACTGTTTTTGTTTAAAGCAAAAGAAAAATATAGTTTGCTTAGTGTGGCCAGTGCAGAAATTGGAGTGCTTTTTTCCGGACTGGCTCTGGTAAGTGGCTCTATTTGGGCCAAGGCTAGTTGGGGTGTTTGGTGGACCTGGGACCCCAGGCTTACCACTACTTTAGTAATGTGGTTTCTCTATTCAGCTTATTTGTTACTCCAAACTTTAGATTTACCTCTGGTTAGAAAAAGAAAACTATCTGCTGTGTTAGGTGTAGTTGCTTTTTTAGATGTACCTCTGGTCTTTTTTTCTGCTAGAATCTTTAGAAGTATTCACCCTGCTGTGTTTGCTTCTAGGGAAGGTGGTCTTCCTGAGGAAATGTTTTTTACTTTGCTCTTTAGTCTGTTTACTTTTTTCTTTCTTTGGATTTTTTTGTTTTCTTTTCGTTATAAGCAGTTAAAGTTAAAAAATAAACTAGATGGTCTCTTTTTAGAACTTATAAAGGAGTAAAAGATGAAATATATTTTTTTAGCTAATATTGTGGTTTGGATAGGTATAAGTGGGTATTTACTATTTCTTTTTAGAAAACATAAGAATATAGAAAATAGACTGTTTGAATTAAAAATGATTAAAGAGGAAGAATAATGTTTATAAAAAAGCAAACTTTAATAATTATTTTAGCAAGTTTTATTGTTATTTTTGGAGCTTCTTTAGCTTATAGAATAGCTAATCCTAGCTTGACCGTAAAGACTGTAGATGAAAGTATGCAAAACAGTCCTATGGGTATGGTTGTTGCTCTGATGCAAAAGGTCAGTAAAAATCCTAAGGATATAGAATCCTTAAGAAAACTAGCCCTTGTATTTATGGAACTTAAAAGCTGGGATAGAGCTATAACTTTTTGGACTAAGGTTTTAGAGATAGCTCCAGAGGATAAAATGGCTTTAAGTCAAATGGGATTTTGTTATTTCCAAAAGAAAGATTATACGAAAGCAGTCAATTATTATGAGCAGGTAACTAATTTGGAGCCTACAAATTATATTGTTAATTATAATTTAGGTGTGATTTACAGGAATTTCCTTAATGACCCCAGGAAGGCCAAGATTTACTTGGAAAGGGTTTTGAGTAGCAAAGAGGCTGAGGAAGAAGTAAAAAAAGAGGCAGCTAAGCTTTTGGATGGCATTTCTAATTGACAGGGAAAAAGCTTTAAGGTTAAGAAGCTTAGCTATCGTCTTAAAAATCTAAACTGGGTAAACCATGAAGGAGGGGTGTTATGGGTAAATTGTGGAAAGTATTGTCTTTAGTATGTGTAAGCGTATTTTTAAGTGTATCCATGCTTTGGGCTGCAGAGACCTTAAAATTTGGAGTAGCTGGAGCTCATTCTGGCGATCTGGCTTCCTATGGTCTTCCTTCAGTAAATGCAGCTGAACTGGTAGTGCAAAAGTATAATGCTAAGGGTGGACTTTTGGGTAAGCAAATTGAAGTAATTAAGGGGGATGACCAGTGTAAGCCTGAGTTGGCCACTAATGTTGCCACTAAAATGGTTTCTGATGGAGCAGTAGTGGTTTTAGGACATATTTGTAGTGGCGCTACAAAAGCGGCTTTGCCTATTTATAAGGAAGCCAAGATAGTTGTCATGTCACCCTCTGCTACTAATCCTCCTTTAACTCAAAGTGGTGATTATCCCAACTTTTTTAGAACCATTGCCTCTGATGATGCTCAGGGGAAATTAGCTGCTGAGTTTATTATTGAGAACCTTAAATTAAAAAAAGTGGCTATTATCCATGACAAAGGTGATTATGGAAAGGGCTATGCCACTTATGTAAAACAATTTATTGAAGAGATGGGTGGCGCTAAAGTGGTTCTCTTTGAAGGAGTTACCCCTGGTGCTGTGGACTATTCTGCGGTAGTGCAAAAGGTTAAACAATCTGGTGCAGAGGTGGTTGTTTTTGGTGGTTATCATCCCGAAGCTTCTAAAATTGTAACTACCATGCGTAAGAAAAGAATGAAAATTCCTTTTGTCTCTGATGATGGAGTAAAGGATGATACCTTTATTAAAGTAGCTGGTAAGTACGCTGAGGGTGTATATGCTACTGGTCCTAAAGATGTTTCTGCTAATCCTTTGTACAAACAGGCTGAAGAAGAGCATAGAAAGGCTTATGGCACTGCTCCTGGAGTCTTTTTCTTTAATGCTTATGCTGCAGCTCAATGTATGTTAAACGCCATTGAAAAAGCTGGCTCCACCAAATATGAAGATATTGTAAAGGTTTTGAGAACTGAATATGTAGAAACTCCTTTGGGTAAAATTAGATTTGATGAAAAAGGTGATGCTGAAGGCGTAGGTTTTTCTGTTTATCAAGTTCAAAATGGCAAGTTTGTAGAATTATCCAAATAAGTTAAAGTGTTATTTAATTCTTTAATCTAAAGGGTAGGTGTGAATTAACGCCTACCCTTTGGATTTTCAGAAAATCCTTTTGTAAAGAGGCAGATTACCATGGATTATTTTTTGGAGTTATTTTTTGGCGGCTTAACTCGAGGAAGTATTTATGCTTTGATTGCGCTTGGTTATACCATGGTCTATGGAATTATCGAACTCATTAACTTTGCCCATGGTGAAATTTATATGATAGGAGCTTTTACAGCTCTTATTGTAGCTGGAGTATGTTCTTTATTGGGGCTTAATCTAATTTCTATTTTAATTCTGGCTATTATCATCTCCATGTTTTATTCTGCAGCGTATGGTTATACAGTGGAAAAGATTGCCTATAAGCCATTACGTAATGCCCCAAGGCTTTCTCCTTTGATTAGTGCTATAGGTATGTCCATATTTTTACAAAATTATGTTTTGCTAGCCCAAACTTCTGACTTTGTTCCTTTCCCCAGTTTGATTCCAGAATTTGAATTTATGGAGCCTGTGGCCCATATTATGGGGTCCTCAGAATTGGTAATCATTGTAGTAACGGCTATTGCTATGGTTATTCTAAGCCTTTTTATTAAGTTTACTAAGATTGGAAAAGCCATGCGAGCTACTGCTCAAGATAGAAAAATGGCTCTATTGTGTGGCGTTAATGTGGATAGAGTCATTTCAGTTACCTTTATTATTGGTTCAGCTTTAGCTGCCTTAGGTGGTGTACTTATCGCTTCCCATATAGGACAAATAAATTTTTATATAGGATTTATTGCCGGTATTAAAGCTTTTACTGCTGCTGTTTTGGGTGGAATTGGTTCTATTCCGGGAGCTGTGTTGGGTGGTTTGGTTTTGGGCTGGACAGAAAGTTTTGCTACAGGTTATGTTTCCAGTGATTATGAAGATGTATTTGCCTTTTGTCTTTTGGTGATAATTCTTATTTTTAGGCCTGCAGGTATTTTAGGCAGAACCAATACTCAGAAAGTTTAAGGATAGATGAGCGATGAGAAAGATAATTAAGTCTTTACAGGTTTCCTTTTGGTTCATGTTTTTAACTTTTCCTATTATGGTAATTAGAGTTGATACAATAGAAAAAACTGTACAGTGGAGATGGCTAAATCTTTTGTATGTTGGTTTAGCCTCTTTTTTTCTTTCTTTTATCTGGAGATTTTTAATTAAGAAAAAAGAAGAGGGAAGTAAAAAAGAAGAGAGTGGAGAACAAACAATAACTATTGTCCAGAAGATTATTTCTACTCCTAAATATAATAGACCTATTTATTCCTTTATTTTCCTTTTTATGTTAGCTTTTCCCTGGATAGTTTCTACTTATCAAACTAATATTATGATTTCAGCTCTTATTTACGTAATGCTGGGTTTGGGGTTAAATATTGTAGTGGGTATAGCTGGGCTTTTGGATTTGGGATATGTAGCCTTTTATGCTGTGGGTGCTTATGCCTATGCCCTTTTAAATTATCACTATCATTTAGGATTCTGGACGGTATTACCTATAGGCGGGCTTTTAGCTGCTATTTTTGGTATTCTTTTGGGTATTCCAGTGTTAAGGCTTAGAGGAGACTACCTGGCTATTGTTACTTTGGGGTTTGGTGAGATTATCAGGTTAATCCTGGAAAATTGGAATGAATTTTCCTTTGGGCCTAGTGGTATTGCCAATATTCCCAGGCCTGGTTTTTTTGGTATGAAATTGGGAGTAGAAGAAGCCACTATTTATATTTACTATTTGATGATTTTGATGACTATTATAACCATTTTTGTGGTAAATAGGCTACAAAATTCTCGTTTGGGTAGGGCCTGGCTAGCCTTAAGGGAAGATGAGGTAGCCTGTGAGGCCATGGGCATAGATAGAATGAAAACCAAACTGGCAGCCTTTGCTCTGGGAGCTACCTGGGCTGGTTTTGCAGGAGTAATTTTTGCTGCCAAAACCACTTTTATTAACCCTGCTAGTTTTACTTTTTTAGAGTCTGCCATTATTCTTTCTATAGTTGTTTTAGGAGGTATGGGCTCCATTGTAGGAGTTATTTTGGCTGCCTTTTTGATGATTTTATTGCCTGAGTATTTACGGGCCTTTTCTGAATATAGAATGCTTCTTTTTGGAGCGGCCATGGTTTTGGTGATGGTATTTAGACCTCAAGGACTTATTCCCAGTGTTAGGCGCAAGTATGTTTATGAATTAAAGGAGAGGTAGAAAGGAAGTTATGGCTGAAGCAATCTTAGAAGTAAGAGAATTATGTAAGGATTTTGGCGGGTTAAGAGCTTTGGACCATGTGGATTTGGAAATTTATCCTGAGCAAATTGTAGCCTTGATTGGTCCTAATGGTGCGGGAAAGACCACTTTTTTTAATTGTGTTACAGGTATTTATGAACCTACAGAGGGGGACATTTTCGTTTTAGATCGTAAGGGTAAAAAAAGAAGGATTAATGGTTATAAACCCAATAAAGTTACAGAACTGGGGTTGGCCAGGACTTTTCAAAATATAAGGCTTTTCCCCAATATGACCGTTTTAGAAAATGTTATGATTGGAAGACACACCAGGACAAAATCCTGGATTTTTGGAGCACTTTTTCGGGACAGGCGAACTAAAGAGGAAGAAAAAGAGACTATAGAAGTTAGTTATGAGATTTTGAAAAAAATGCGTTTGGAAAAGTTTGTTAATGAATTGGCTTCCAACTTGCCTTATGGTGCACAACGAAGATTGGAAATTGCCAGAGCGCTAGCCTCAGAACCCAGTTTGTTACTCTTAGATGAACCTGCAGCAGGGATGAATCCTCAGGAGACAAAAGAACTAGAAGGATTGATTGAGCAGATTCGTGACCAAGAAAAGATAGCTATTTTGCTGATTGAACATGATATGAAACTGGTAATGAATATCTCAGATGTGGTTTATGTGATGGAGTACGGTAGGCTTTTGGCAAAGGGAACTCCTCAAGAGATTAAAGAAGATGAAAGAGTGATAAAAGCTTATTTAGGTGAGGATCATGATGCTTGAGCTTAAAGGTGTTTGCACTTTTTACGGAAAAATTCAGGCCTTACACGAGGTGTCTTTATCTGTACAAGAGGGAGAAATTGTAACCTTAATTGGAGCTAATGGAGCAGGTAAAACCACTACTCTTATGTCTATTTGTGGTATTGTTCCTGCTAAAAAGGGAGAAATCTGGTTTCAAGGAGAGCCTATTCACAAGCTGTCTCCTGATCAGATTGTGGCCAAAGGTATTATCCAAGTCCCAGAGGGAAGGCTTATTTTCCCACGCATGACAGTAATGGAAAACTTGGATATGGGAGCTTATTTGCGTAAGGATAAAGCAGAGATAAAAAGAGATTTGGATTATATTTTTGACCTTTTTCCCATTTTGGCAGAGAGAAAAAATCAATTGGGTGGGACTTTAAGTGGTGGAGAGCAGCAAATGCTGGCCATTTCCAGGGCACTTATGGCAAGGCCAAAAGTGCTTCTTTTGGATGAACCTTCTTTGGGTTTAGCTCCTCTGGTGATTAAACAAATATTTAAAATTATTGAAAAGATTAATAAACAGGGAACGACCATTTTCCTGGTAGAGCAAAATGCCCACCAGGCTTTAAAAATTGCTCATAAAGGGTATGTGATGGAAAATGGGCGGATTGTAATGGAAGATAGTGCTGCCAATTTATTAACCAATGAAGATGTAAAGAAGGCTTATCTGGGCTTATAATTTTTAGGAGGTAATATGGAGAAAATAGTGGGCACAGCCTTAACTTTTGATGATGTTTTACTTTTGCCTGCTTATTCTGAGGTTTTGCCAGATCAGGTTGAGTTAAAGACTAGGCTTACTCCTGAGATAGAGCTTAATATTCCTCTTTTAAGCGCAGCTATGGATACAGTAACTGAGGCCAGAATGGCTATTTCCATGGCTAGAGCTGGAGGAGTTGGAGTTATTCATAAAAACATGACCATTGAGCGTCAGAGGCTGGAAGTTGAAAAAGTAAAGAAGTCAGAAAGTGGGATGATTTTAGACCCTGTGACTGTTAGTCCTGAAGATAGTGTGGCCTATGTCCTGGAATTAATGTCTGAATACAGAATTTCTGGACTTCCTGTTGTAGAAGGAGATACCTTAAAGGGGATTGTTACCAATAGGGATGTTCGTTTTGTAGAAGATTTGCGCACCAAAGTAAAAGAGGTAATGACCAAAGAAAATTTAATTACTGTTCCAGTGGGAACCACTTTGGAAGATGCTAAAAAGATATTGCAGAAGAAAAAAGTAGAAAAATTATTAGTAGTGGATAAAGATAATAAATTAAAGGGATTGATTACTATAAAAGATATTGAAAAGGTAAGAAAGTATCCCAATGCCTGTAAAGATGTTTTTGGTAGGCTTAGAGTGGGAGCAGCCGTAGGAGTGGGTAAAGATAGAGAAGAAAGGGTAGAGGCTTTACTTAGAGCAGGAGTTGACTTTATTGTGGTGGATTCAGCTCATGGGCATTCCAAAAATGTACTGGATACAGTAAGAAGCATTAGGAGTGCTTTTCCTCATTGCCAGATTGTAGCTGGTAATATTGCCACCTATGAAGGTGCTAAAGCCTTAATTGAAGCTGGAGCTGATGCAGTAAAAGTGGGAATTGGGCCTGGTTCTATTTGTACTACTAGAGTGGTTACCGGAGTAGGAGTTCCACAGATTATAGCTATTATGGAAGCAGTAAAAGCTTGTAGAGAAAAGGATAAATGTCTTATTGCTGACGGTGGAATTAAATTTTCAGGGGATATTGTAAAAGCCATTGCAGTAGGGGCCGATTCAGTAATGATGGGTAGTATGCTTGCTGGTACAGAAGAAAGCCCTGGAGAAACTGTACTATATCAGGGAAGGACATATAAAATTTATAGAGGTATGGGCTCTATAGATGCTATGAAAGCTGGTAGTTCAGATCGTTATTTTCAGGATAGTTCACATAAGCTTGTTCCAGAGGGAATTGTAGGTAGAGTTCCTTTTAAAGGACCTGTAAGTGAAACAATTTATCAACTGGTTGGTGGTCTTCGTTCTGGTATGGGATATCTGGGATGTAAAAATATTAAAGAATTGCAGACTAAGAGTAGAATGGTACAAATAACAAATTCTGGCTTAAAAGAAAGCCATGTGCACGATGTAATTATTACCAAAGAAGCTCCCAATTATAGAATAGAAAATTATTAGAGGTTTTTTATGTTTACAGGAGATAAAGTCCTTATTTTAGATTTTGGCTCTCAATATACTCAATTAATAGCTAGAAGGGTACGAGAAGAAGGGGTGTATTCAGAAATACATCCATGTAATATTAGTTTGGAGGAGATAAAAGCCATAAATCCCCAGGCTATTATTTTGTCTGGAGGGCCTGCCAGTGTTGTTCAGGAAAATAGTCCCAAAATAGACCCTGCCATATTTGACTTGGGGTTGCCTATTCTGGGAATTTGCTATGGAATGCAGTTAATAAGCTATCTTTTAGGTGGTAAGGTAGAGCCTGCAAAGGTAAGAGAATATGGTAGGAGTTCTTTAGAACTTTTGACTTCTTCTCCTTTATGGGAGGGTATTTGGCCTGAACATAAAGAATTTACAGTTTGGATGTCCCATGGAGATACGGTTTTAGAAATTCCTCAAGGCTTTGAAGTACTGGCCAAAACTGAGAGCATAGAGTTTGCTGTTATTGGGGCTCGAGAAAAAAATATTTATGCCTTACAGTTTCATCCAGAAGTGGTGCATACGGATTTTGGTAAACAAATTATTGCCAATTTTCTGTTTCAAATTGCCAGGCTTGAACCTTCCTGGTCAATGAGTTCTTTTATTGATAATGTTTTGGAAGAAGTAAAAGTCCAGGTGGGAGAAGATAAAGTAGTTTGTGCTTTAAGTGGAGGAGTTGATTCCACTGTAGTAGCTGTTTTGCTCAACAAAGCTTTGGGTCATAAATTGCATTGTATTTTTGTAGATAATGGACTTTTACGTTTAAATGAAGGTGAAGAAGTTGTATCTTATCTTAGAAAGCACTTTGATTTAAACTTACATTATGTTCAAGCACAGGATTTGTTTTTAAATCGTTTAAAAGGTGTTACTGATCCAGAGGAAAAAAGAAAAATTATTGGCCATACTTTTATAGAAGTTTTTGAGCAAGAAGCTAAAAAAATAGAAGGTGTAAAGTGGTTAGCTCAGGGCACCCTTTATCCAGATGTTATAGAAAGTATCTCCTATAAAGGTCCTTCTGCTGTAATTAAAAGCCATCACAATGTGGGTGGACTGCCAGAGAAAATGGACTTAAAGCTCATAGAGCCTTTAAGGGAATTATTTAAAGATGAAGTGAGAAAGGTGGGTATAGAGCTGGGATTACCTGATTTTATCATCTGGCGGCATCCTTTTCCTGGTCCTGGTTTGGCTATAAGGATTGTGGGAGAGATTACTCCAGAACGTTTAGAGATTTTAAGGCAGGCAGATAAAATCGTACAAAATGAACTTTTAGAAGCTGATTGGTACAGAAAGGTATGGCAGGGTTTTGCTGTTTTACTACCTTTAAAAACCGTGGGTGTCATGGGTGATGAGAGGACCTATGAGCATGTAGTGGCTTTACGGGTTGTAGATAGTATAGATGCCATGACTGCAGATTGGTCTAGACTTCCTTCAGAATTATTGGCACGTATTTCCAATAGGATTATTAATGAAGTTAAGGGCGTAAATAGGGTAGTCTTTGATATTTCTTCTAAACCTCCTAGCACCATTGAATGGGAGTAATAAGGTGGCCTAAATGTTTGGAATAGGTTCAACTGAGCTTTTAGTCATTCTAGTAGTTGCTTTAATTGTCATTGGTCCTTCTAAATTGCCTGAAATTGCCAGGACCTTGGGCAAGGCTATGGCTGAGTTCAAAAAGGTCTCTACAGATGTAAAAAGAACAATTGAGCAGGAAATAGAAAAAGAAGAAGAAAAAAAGGCAGCTGAAGAGGCCAAAAAAGAGTTGGAGAGCAAACAAAAGCAAGATACAGAGCAAAAAGAGAGTTCTAAATCTAACAGCTCAAATGAAGAGGAGTCAAAAGCCTAAATGAGTGAAGAATTAAAAAACGAGGGACAAGACGCCCGGGCAGAACAAGAGGTTCCTTCTTCTGAAGGAACAGAAATGACCTTTACTGAACATTTAGAAGAACTAAGGCAAAGGTTAGTTCGTTGCATTATTGCCATTGTGGTGGGATTTTTAGGTAGTTATGCCTTTTCTAAAGAAGTTTTTAATCTTTTAATGCAACCCTTGGTAAGAGTTCTCCCGCCCAATAGTACTTTGATTTTTACTTCTCTTCCAGAAGCCTTTTTTACTTATCTTAAAGTGTCTCTGGTCACAGGTATTTTTGCTGTTTCTCCTTATATTTTTTATCAACTATGGCAATTTATAGCTCCTGGACTTTATGAAAATGAGCGTAGATATCTTTTACCTATAGCCTTTTTTTCTGGTATCTTTTTTATCATAGGGGCTCTTTTTGGGTATTTTATAGTATTTCCTTTTGGATTTCAGTTTTTTATGGGCTTTGCCACTGAACTCATTCGTCCCATGCCTACCTTGCGGGAGTATTTTAGTTTTTGTGTAAAACTGCTTTTTGCCTTTGGCCTTATTTTTGAACTACCTCTATTTATTTTCTTTTTGGCTAGATTGGGTATGGTCACCAGTAGTGGGCTTAGAAAGAAGAGGAAATATGCCATTTTAATTGCTTTTGTAGTTGCTGCTATTTTGACTCCTCCTGATGTAGTGACTCAAATACTAATGGCAGGGCCTTTGATTATCTTATATGAACTGGGAGTATGGATTGCTTATTTCTTTGGTAAAAAAGAAAAGCGAGCCAAAGAAGACTTACCTAGCAAAGCAGGAGAAAACTAATGCGTCAGGCAAGTTTTGAGCGTAATACCAAGGAAACCAGGGTAAAGGTTTTTTTAAACCTTGATGGACAAAGAGAGATAAGAGTTAGTACCGGACTTGGCTATTTGGACCACATGCTGGAACTTCTGGCTTTTTGGGCTTCGTGGGATTTAAAGGTAGAAGCCCAGGGTGATTTAGAAGTGGATGCACATCACACCATAGAAGATATTGGCTTATCTCTGGGAAGTTGTTTGGATAAGGCCTGGCAAGATAGAAAAGGGATACTTAGGGTAGGTCAGGCCAAGGTTCCCATGGACGAAGCTTTGGTAGAGAGTATCGTGGATATTTCTGGAAGACCTTTTTTGGTCTGTAAGGGGTTTTCCCAAGTTCCTGCTCTGGTTTTTGGGGAAGAAAAAGATGTGTTTAGAGAGTTTTTTAAAAGTCTTAGTTTTAGCGCCAGGTTTAATTTACACCTTATTTTTCACTATGGTTCCAATGGACATCATCTTTTAGAGGCTGCTTTTAAATCTTTAGGACTTGCTATGAGAGAAGCCTTAACTTTAGTGTCAAATCAGATTAGCAGTACTAAAGGGAGTTTAGATTGAGAATAAGAAAAATATTTATAATCTTTTTTCTTTTTTTATTAGGATGTACTTCTGCTAAACCTGTTTATAAATTTGAAGAGAAAAATTTTTCTTTAGCTATTGCTCCTTTTCATCTGCCCAGTGGGTCCTGGGAAATGCTTGCTGGCTACTACCCAGTGGATAAAAATATTGATTCTAAGGTATTAAATACTCTTAATAGTAATTTAGAATCCTTATTGGTTCAAAAAAAAGTTAACTTTATTTCTTTTAAACTGGTATCACCTTGTTTAGAACTTATTAAAAGCAAAAAGACTTTGTCCATGTTTGAGTTCTGGGTACAGGTGGGTAAGTGCGTTCCCTGTGATTATTTGCTCGTTCCTTATATTTACAAATATAAAGAGAGAGTGGGGGGAGAATATGGAGTAGAAGAGCCTGCTTCTGTAGAATTTGACCTCTTTTTACTTAATATTAAAGAAAAAAAGATTGCTTATCGCTATCATTTTGATGAGCGCCAGCTCTCTTTGAGTGAAAATTTACTTAATTTAAAAAAGTTTATTACCCGCAAAGGTAAATGGATTAAGGCCGAGGAGTTGGCAAGAGAAGGAATGGAATTGGGATTGGAGGAAATGGGATTATGATTATTTTTCCAGCTATTGATATTAAAGATGGCCGCTGTGTTCGCTTGCGTCAGGGCAGGGCCAAGGAAGAAACAGTTTATTTTGACAATCCTGTAGAAGTTGCTTCTTTTTGGGAAAGTCAAGGCGCTCAATATTTACATCTGGTAGATCTGGATGGAGCTTTTGCTGGAGAGCCTAAAAATCTTTCTTTGGTTCAAGAGATTGCTAAAAAGGTAAAGATACCTCTTCAATTGGGTGGGGGAATACGCAATATAGAAATTGCCTCTTATTATTTTGAGGCTGGAGTTACAAGGCTTATAATCGGCACCTTAGCTTTAGAAAATCCCGAAGAGTTTGCCCGACTGACCGCTAAATTCCCTGGTAAAATTGGAGTTTCTTTGGATGCAGAAAAGGGAACTCTTAAGAGTAGAGGATGGGTTAAAGATACAGGGCTTAAAGTGGAACAAGTAATCCCTGAACTCATAGAGCAAGGAGCCTCTTTTTTAGTTTATACTGACATTTTAAGAGATGGGATGCAATCAGGAGCCAATATTTCGGCTTTAAAGAAAGTTTTGCAAATTTCTTCTATACCTGTGCTGGTGGCAGGAGGCATTCACAATTTAGAGGATATAAAAAAACTTTATCCTTTAAGCAAAGAAGGACTGGAAGGAGTAATTACTGGCCGGGCAATCTATGAAAAAAACCTTGACTTAAAAGAAGCTTTGTCTTGGCTGGAGCAACAAAAAATATCTTAGTGTTCTAGAATACAATTTTCTAAGGCCTTATCAATATAAATAGGATATTGTTTCATTTGTCCGTTTTTTATTTCAGTACGCAACATTTTCCATTCTTCATAATCAATATAATCAATCTGTCCTTTAGCCTGTGGACTTAAGTGTTTAGTGATAGCAGAAAGAAATTCTGGTAAATCGATATAAATATTATCCCAGTAGAAAAAATCTAACCTATTGTTAATTATCTCTATTTCTTCGACAGAGAGGAGTTCTAAAATTTCTTTTATTTGCTTTAAATTTTTAGAATTATCTTCTATAAATCCGTATATTTTATAGGTTTTATCTATAGCCATTTATATACTTTGTAATTATTTAATAAGAGAAAAGTACTTATAAAAGGATTATCTTCTTCTAGAACAAAAATATTTTGAGAAGACTTCAATACATCTGCGTATAACTTTATATAAGTATTTTTATTTTCAAAGATAGTAAGACTTACTTTTTCTTTAGATAAGATATTCTTTTCCTTTAGATAGTCAAGAGCACGATTAGGAGGTAATTTGTAATCTTTTATTTTTAGAATTGACAGAATGTTTTGAGGGTTAACAGAAGGTATGTAAAGATAATTGGAATTAAATTTGTTGGTGTTTATTTTTGATATTTTATTATTTTCTTTCTTTAAAAATATTGTTTTTAGATTTAAACTATCCAAAAATGATTGTACTAAGTTAATATTATTTGGGATATTATTTTCTAATATAAATATTGCGTAAATATTATTTTCTATTTTAAGTAATTTATCCGATTTTATTTCTAAGGAATAATTATATTTGTTTATAATAAAATTGTCATCGCTTTTCCATATTTTTATGTGTTTTGGATTTTTAAAAGAGATTATATCTATAGCTTGAGATAATTGAAAAGATGGTAATTTTATTATAGTATAAGGAAAGTTTTTTTCTTTAGATTTATTTTTAGATAGAGTTAAGAGAATTTTATCTCCCCAAGTAGTGTTAACTAAGATATTTTCTTTTAAATCGATGTAAATCCATTCACCATTTTCTTGAGGGAAATAAGCTTTTAATCCTGGAGTAATTAGAAAGCCCATCTCTTTTAAAATTAGCTCTAAATTTTGTTTATCATAATTGTCTGATAACTTTTTATTTATTTCTTTCTGTCTTATGTTTGTATCCAGGAGAGAGGGAAGGGGTTTGAGGTGTTGTTTTTGAGTTAAATTTAGAGGTATAGGTATATTTATTTTGTCTCCAATTTCTAATTTGTTTATATCTAAATTGGGATTTATTGTTTTAAAAATAGTAAGATATTCGTTAAATATCAATTCTTCTGGTATACCAACTTTATCTTTTAATATTTTTACAACACTATCTCCTCTTTTTACAGTATAAAATGATTTTTTATATTTGTATTTTTTTAAATATGAATAATTTTCTTGTTTTATATATATTTTAGGTATAAGCAGTATGTCATTTTCTTTTAGGTTGGAGAGGTCTTTGATGTGTGGATTTATTTTTTTTATTATTTTTACTACATGAGGAATTTTTCTTTCTGGTATATTTTGTTCTCTTAATATCTTGTAAAGCCACTCTCCTTTTTTTATTTTATATTTTATTAAATTCCTTTCTGAAAGGACCATTTTTTTGCTAAAAAAAAGTCGAGGCAAATTTTTACTGTGTACGGCTAAGGAAGAAGAGAGTAGAACTATACTCAATAGAAGTAAGTAGGGTATCTTTTTTATTTTCATGAGGTTTTTCTTAGCAGTTTTTTGGTTTATTTCAAGTAATTGTTTTTAGGTTATTTTGAATAAAGAAGTTGGGATTTTTAGGAAAGAAACAGACACTCTAGCAATTGACAAAAATTAAAACAGGTTTTAAGTAATAAGACTTCAATTTTTTTCGGAGGTTTTTATGTTTAATTTGACGGAAAAGGCAAGGGTTCAATTGGAGCGCTATTTCGCAGAGCAAGAAAAGGCTCCTATCAGAGTTTATATGGCTGCTGGCTGAGGTGGGCCCAGGCTGGCACTTGCTCTGGATGAGCAAAGGGACAATGATAGGGTATTTGAAGTAAATGGATTTACTTTTTTAGTAGAGGAAAGCTTGTTTAATAGTGCAGCTCCAATTACTGTTGATATGAACGATATGGGTTTTGTGGTTAAATCCGCTTTACCTATGAATTCTTCTGGAGGTTGCAGCTCCTGCACTTCCTGTTAATAATTTTTTAGGAGGTGGAACTCAATGAAATGTACTACTGTTAGGCCAGGTTTTGAATGTTCCTTTATGACAGAGAAGGGATGTTCTTATAAAGATGGACAATGTTATCCAGTTGTAGAACAATGTGAAGGATGCGAAAGGACTAAAGAGTTTGATGGAAAAAAGTATTGTCTGAGTTATCCTGAGCCTGCTATTAAATGGGCTCATAAAGCCTGTAATTTTGCTACCCATGTAAAGGCTGTAGTGGATAATACTGGTAAAGTTAAGGTTAACCCCTTGAAGGCTTCGAAGAGAGCTGCTAGGGGAAGATAAAAAAAATAAAAAGGCCCTCTAGAGGGCCTTTTTATTTTTACAGGGAAGCTATATGGATAAAGGTATCTTAGCATACAGAAATGAAGTAATTTATCTTCAACAGGAATTGGTGCAAAGGACTGCTTTGGGTCCAGAAAATGGTGGTCAGGGAGAAGAAGAAAAGGCTTATTTTTTAGTTGACTATTTAAATAAGCTAGGGTTTAACCCCCAAATTTATTGGGCTACTGATACAAGGGTGGCAAGTGGAAAGCGTCCCAATGTTGTAGCCAGGTATGCTGGAAAAAGTTCTAAAACCCTCTGGATTCTTTCCCACCTGGATGTGGTTCCTCCAGGAGATTTATCTTTGTGGAAGAGTAATCCCTATGAGATTGTTGTAGATGGGGACTATATTTATGGAAGAGGAGTAGAAGACAATCATCAAGGGATTGTTTCTTCTCTTTTGGTTTTAAAAAGATTGAAAGAACTAGATATAACTCCTGATTATTCTCTCGGCCTTTTATTTGTTGCTGATGAAGAAACTGGTAGTAAATATGGTCTGCAATACCTGTTAAATCAGGATATTTTCCAGTCGGATGATTTATTTTTAGTTCCAGATCACGGTACTCCAGAAGGAGATAGTATTGAAATTGCTGAAAAGAGCATGTTTTGGTTGAAAATTATTGTGGAAGGTAAACAGTGCCATGCTTCTGTTCCAGATAAGGGTGTCAACTCCTTGGTAGCCAGTGCAGATTTTATTTTGCGCTTAGAAGAACTAAAAAATATTTTTCCCCTAAAAAATCCTTTGTTTGATCCTGCTCGTTCTACTTTTAGTCCCACCAAAAAAGAAGCTAATGTGGAAAATATAAATACTATTCCTGGTAAGGATATTTTTTATTTAGATTCTAGGGTATTACCTGAATATAAGCTAGAAGATGTGCTGGAAGAAATAAAAAAAATTGGTCAAGAGGTGGAAAAAAAGAGAAATGTTAATATAAAGTATGAAATAGTGATGCAAGAGCAAGCTGCTCCCATTACTCCTGAAGAAAGTGAAGTTGTAACTTGTTTAAAAAAGGCTATTTTTTCTGTGTTAAAGAAAAAAGCTAAGTGTATTGGAGTTGGGGGAGGGACTGTAGCTGCCTTTTTGCGAAGAAAGGGCTTTGAGGCAGCTGTTTGGTCTACTTTGCTTGGTTTTGCCCATCAACCCAATGAGCGCTCTTCCATAACTAATACCCTAAATGATGCTAGAGTAATGTTTAAGATGCTTTTTAAGTAATAATATGTCTCCTTACAAAGAACCCTTTCCAGAAGTTTTTGACCTTATAGTAGTAGGTGGAGGTCATGCTGGGTGTGAAGCAGCTATGGCTGCCAGTAAACTTGGGCTTAAGACCCTTTTGTTGACTTTAAATATTGACCGTATAGGTCATCTTTCCTGTAATCCTGCCATTGGTGGTTTGGCCAAGGGGCATATGGTAAGAGAAATTGATGCCCTGGGCGGCATGATGGGAATATGGGCAGATAAGGCTGCCATTCAGTTTCGTACTTTAAATACCAGGAAAGGACCTGCTGTTCGCTCCACTAGAACCCAAATTGATCGTAAAGTATATTTAAATGTGGTACAAAGGGATATCTTTTCCCAAAAAAATCTCTGGGTAAGAGAAGGGGTAGTGGAAGAGGTTTTGGTTGAAGGAGATGAAGTAAGAGGGGTTCGCACTTTACTGGAAGAAACTATTTTGGCTAGAAATGTCCTTCTTACCACAGGAACCTTTTTACAGGGTCTTATTCATGTTGGACTTAAAAATTATTCAGGTGGGCGTTTTGGCGATCCTGCCAGTAAAGGTCTTTCCTTATCTCTGAAAAGGTTGGGAATTGAACTGGGACGATTAAAAACAGGAACTGTTCCCAGATTATTAAAAGATAGTATTGATTTTGAACAAATGGAGGTTCAGGAGGGGGATAAGGATATCAGGCCTTTTAGCTGTTTTTCTAAGGGGCCTTATTTACCCCAGCTTCCTTGCTACATTACCTATACCAACTTAAACACTCATGCAGTTATAAAAAAAGGGTTTGAGCGCTCTCCCCTTTTTCAGGGAATAATTAAAGGTGTAGGGGCTCGTTATTGTCCCTCTATAGAGGATAAGGTTGCCAGGTTTCCAGATAAAGAAAGGCATCAAATCTTTGTAGAGCCTGAAGGTCTGGATAGTCCTGAAGTTTATCCCAATGGTATTTCCACTAGCCTGCCTTTGGATATCCAAAAGGAGATGTTAAAGACCATTCCTGGACTGGAACGGGCTGTAATTGTGAGACCTGGTTATGGGATAGAATATGATTTTGTCTATCCCACTCAGTTAAAGCCCACTTTAGAAAGCAAAAAGGTTAGAGGACTTTTTTGTGCGGGTCAGATTAATGGAACTTCTGGCTATGAAGAAGCTGCCGCTCAAGGACTTTGGGCTGCCTTAAATGTCTTTTGTAAGTTAGAAAAATTAGAACCTTTTGTTTTAGAGCGCAGTCAGGCCTATATGGCTGTTTTAATAGATGATTTAGTTACCAAAGGTACTGAGGAGCCTTATCGAATGTTTACTTCCAGGGCTGAACATAGACTTCTTTTAAGAGAAGATAATGCAGACCAGCGCTTAACTCCTGTTGGCCGTAAGCTGGGACTGGTGGGAGATGAACAGTGGCAACTATACACAGATAAAATAAGTAAGTTAGAAGAATTAAAGGATGGATTGTTTGCTATAGAAATAAGACCGGATAAGACCACTGGTTTACAGTTAGAAGAGATTGGCGCTTCTTTACCCAAAAAAAAGGTAAGCCTGGCACACATTTTAAGGCAACCTCAGATAGAGATAGAAGATTTAAAAATTTTCTGGCCAAAAATTATGGATTTTGCTAAAGATATTCGCAAAGAAGTGGAAATTTTAATTAAATACGAAGGCTACCTGCAAAGACAAGAGGAATTGGTGCGTTCTTTTAAAAATTTAGAAAAGATAAAATTGCCAGAAGATCTAGACTATACCCAGGTTCCAGGACTTTCTAGAGAAGTAATGGAAAAGTTAGATAAAATTAGACCTATAAATTTAGGACAAGCAAGTCGGATCTCGGGGGTGACTCCAGCAGCTTTGCAATGTTTGGAAATTTATTTAAAAAAGATATCAAAATAAATGTTTAACAGATTTATTCTTTTTTTAGGTAGAGTATTTTTAAATAAATTTTTTACCTATTTTCACGCCTTAAACATTCTATTTTCTATATTTACTTCTATTTTTAACTTTAAAGTTTTTAATAAAGCTATTTTTAGAGTTTTTATCAGACAAATTTACTTTACTGCTGTGCAGAGTATTTTTCCGATGTTTGTTTCTGCTCTTATTCTCGGGGGGATAGTTGTAAATTATATCTTAAAAATACTTATAAATTTAAATAGTTATGATAGGATAGGGGAATTTATAGTAATTTCTATTTTTTATGAACTTGCTCCTATTGTTGTGTCTTTGATTATCTTAATAAGGTCTTCAACAGCTGTAATATCTGAGATTTCTTTAATGAAACTTAATGGAGAACTGGATTCTTTAGCTATTTTGGGTATACCTATAAAGGAGTATATTTATTTGCCACGAGTCTTAGCTTTTTTAATTAGCTTTCCTTTTTTGAATTTTTTTTTCATATTTGTAAGTTTAATTGGTGGATATTTAATGTTAGGGTTTTTATATGGGATAAATTATGAAAATTATATAAATCTAATAATAGATTATCTCAGCTTAAAAGACTTTATTATTGTTTTTTCTAAATCAATCTTATTGAGCTTTCTATTATCTTTAGTTTCTATACAAAAAGGAGTTACTGTAAAGTCTTCAATTACTGAAGTACCAATAAATTTAATAGATGGGATGATGTCTATTTTGTTAGGAATTGTCATTATAGATATTTTATTTAATTTGATATGATAAATGAATTATACATATTATTAAAAAATAAAAAAAATACTTTAATAGTGTTGCAGGATGAGAAAAAGGAAGATATAGTTAGTAACTTTTTTTCCTTAAGTGGTGGCAATATTGGTATTGTTAGCTCTAAGTTTCCTTTACTTTCTAATCTGGAAACGGTTGAAAATGTTTTTTTACCTCTGATGTATAAGAGAAATCTTTCTTTAAGGCAGTGCTGTGAAAAATTTTATCCTTGGCTTAAGGGACTTGATTTGGAAAAAATAATGTGGTTAAGAAAAGAAAAACTTAGCTCTGAAGAAATTTTTCGGGCTATGTTTTTAAGGGCTCTTTGTGCGGAGTCAGAGATTATTTTTTTTCAATATCCAAAAGTATCAGAAATAGAGTTGGTGGTTAAATTTTTAAAAGAATTTGAAATAAATAGATTTATATGGATTTTGGTTACTGCTGAAAAAGTTTCACAATTTTATAAATTTAACTTTGAACAGGTAGAGTTATAGATGTTTTTCGATAAAAAAATGAAAGAATATGAATATAAAGTTGGCTTTTTTTTGTTTTTGTTTTTAATATTTTTGATTACTTTTCTGGTTTACTTTGGCATTAAAAAAGACATTTTTTCTAAAAGAGTTACTTATTATGTTATTAGTAAATCAGGAGATAGTATAGAAAGAGGAATGCCTGTTAAATTATCTGGGTTTAAAATTGGAGAAGTAGATAAATTATTTCTGGACAATATTGATTATGTTAAAATAAAAATCAAAATTTTAGATCGGTATAAAAAATGGTTTAGAGAGGATACAAAAATTATTTTAGATCAAGAAGGATTAATAGGTAATCCATATTTAAAAATTATTCCTGGAAGTGAAAATAGTCCTATTGTTCCTCCCGGATCTGTGGTAAAATTAACAAAAGTTGCTGGATTTAAAGAACTTTTAATAGAAGTTCAACCCGTAGTAGAAGATTTAGAAGTTATTGTAGCTAATATTAGAAAAATAACAGACCAATTTTTAGATAAAAAAGGGAGTATGCAAAGAACTATTACCAACCTAGAACAACTTACAGATAAGATGTTGCAAAATAAAGGTTTATTATATTATTTAACAGAAGATAAAAAGCCTGTAGAAAAGATTGATAAATTACTTACTCATACTGATGAGCTCACTCTAAATTTAACCAAATTTATAACTAATGCTACTTCTCGTATTGAAGATTTAGAACCTATAGAAGAAGAATTTTTAAATATTACCAAGGATGTTAAGGGCTTTGTCAATGATCTCAGGGCCATGAAGAAAGATATAGATCCAATTCTAAAAAATATTCAAGATGTAAGCAAGGAGTTGAAAAAAGCTACCCAGGATATATATTTATTAAAGATGGAAGCTGAATATACTTTAAAGATAGGTAATGATCTTTTAGAAAATCTTAAAGACAAGTGGCCTTTTAAAGAACCTGAACAATCTTCAAAAACGTTGGAAGTACCAAATCCATGAGAAAATTTATTATTTTTACTTTAAGTATTTTTTTACTTTCCTGTTCCTTGGGTGGCAAAAAAGATCCTTATCTGATTAAACCGGGAATTGATTTGGGTTATGACTACCAATCTAAGTTTATTAAACATTTTTTAAAAGGAGAAAAGTGTAAAGCGAAATATTACTTTTATAAATCTAATAATATTTTTGCTAGATTTGATAAACTGGATGAGATTGGAAATAATTATTTCAATTTATACAAGTTAGAAAAATATTTGGGAAAAGAAATTAATTACTTCTATACTAAAGCCGTAGAGTTTAATCCTTCTATTCAAAATAAGTCTGAAAAGGATGCTTTATATTCTAAATTGTTGTATCAGAAAGATACTAGTTCTTTACTCAATTTACTAAAAAAAGAGAAAAATCCTCTTTATCGTTCTGTTTATGCTAGAAAGGCTATTACTGTTGCAGAGAATAAGAAGGTGAAGAAGAATTTTCTCAACCTGGCTTTTGCTGTGGATAAGCAATACGGATGGGTATTGTTTTTGATCGAAGATTGGAAGTTAGCCAAACACATACTTAGTACTCCTGAAGCTGATTTACATATTAAGGTGCTTACCAGCGCGCTAGAGCATTGTGAGTTTGATGACAATTTATAGTTTATCCAATAATTTTATTTTAAGTCAGCTCAGAAAATCTTTTGCAGCTACTGGTGTTAGTGAAGAACTAATCCAATATATTTACTACTTTTTTTTATTTTTTCTATTCACAATCCCTATCTTAATTTTAGTTCATTTTACTGTTAATTATTTTCTAAAGAAGAGAGAAAATGACTATGGCTCTGTTTTTGATAAAAATATTTTAAAGGATGTATTTAATATGGCTCTTTTACAACGGAGCCGTTTTGATGTTCGAGTTGGAAAAACAAAGTCAACTTTTTATTGTACATTAATTGACTTTGATAATGATTATTTATACTTAGAGTTACCTAGTTACTTAAAAATAAGTAATATTTGGTTTAAAAGAAAAATAAATTGTTTTTTTAAAATAGGAAAAGATAAGCTTTCTTCTATATATTATAACTTTTCAACTCAAGTAGAAGATTTTTATTTAGATAGAGGAGTTTATATTCTTAAAGTTAAGTTTCCCTTAAAATTATATTTAGGACAGAAAAGAAAATTTTTACGCGTATCTTTGCCTTCTAAGTATATCAAAGAAATTAAAATTTGGACGGCTAAGTTAGATAAGTATTCTGGATTTTCTAAAGATCCTCTTACTTGGTCTAATCCTATTGGGATTTATAATGAAAAAGAAAAGGGGCTCTTGTTGAAAGATATATCTAGTGGTGGAGTTAAACTTGGTATTAGAAAAGATTTGATACATAATACTGTTGATTTTAAGCGAGAAAATGAATACCTTTTTTTTTATTTAAAGATAAATTATCCTAAAGAATTAAAAAAAGATTTTTTTTATTTTATTTGTAGATTGAAAAATTATTATTCAGAAGAAAGTAAAGATTATTACTTTTGGGGATTGCAATTTGTAGCGAGAGGTGATTTAGTTTGGGATAAAGAACAGCAAAATAATTTTTTAAACTGGAAAGATTTAGATAGTAATAGGGGCGATGAAATTTTGGGTAATTGGCTTTTTAAAGTCTATTTAGATATGTATAGAGAAAAAGGATTAGCTTAAAACTATAGGGAGGTTAAAGTGGAAGACTCTGGTGAGATTAAATTTTGGGATTGGATAAAAAATTTTTTCTCATCTAAAGATGATACTTCTTTGCAAGAACTTTTGGATGAAGCTAAAGAGAATGGTATTTTAAAGAATGATGAATATCAAATGCTTTTAAATGTACTAAAGTTAGCAGAAATTCAAGTAGATGAAATTATGATTCCTAGAACTGATATGGTTTGTATAGATGTAGAGAGTGATATAGATGAAGTTGTTAAGTTGATTATTGAAAAAGGTCATTCTAGGATTCCCGTTTATAAAGATAATAAAGACCAGATTATTGGTATAATTCATGCGAAAGATTTATTAAAATGTTACTATTTAGAGGACGAAAATAAAAAGCTACAAACGATAATGCGTAAACCCTACTTTGTGCCTGAGACCAAAAAGGTAAGGGATTTATTATTGGAACTTAAATCTAAAAAAATTCATATGGCAATAGTGTTGGATGAATATGGGGGAACTTCTGGATTGGTCACTATGGAGGATATTTTAGAAGAGGTTGTGGGTGAGATAGAAGATGAATATGATCGACCTCGTCCAAAGGAAATTATAGCTTTGGAAGATGGAGGCTATCTTCTTTCTGGAAGAGTGTATTTGGAGGAAATTGAAGAGGAGTTAGGTATAAAACTTCTTTCTGAACAAGTAGATACTTTGAGTGGTTATCTATGTGAAAAATTGGGAAAGGTTCCTCAAAAGGGAGAAGAAGTTGTCGAAGAAAATTTTAAAATGATTATAGAAGAGGCAGATTTAAAACATGTTCACTGGGTTAAACTTTATTTTTTACCCGAAAAATAAATTGGACTGGCTATTGCTTTTTAAATTGACAGTCCTTTTTTCTATCCTGTTTTACTTTGCCTATCCTAATAATTATTTTAACTTTCCTCCTTTTATAATTTTATTTTTTTTGTTTTTAAATTATTACGCCTTTAAAAAAAAAAGATGTAATAAAGAAATATACTTATCTTTAGCTTTTGCTTATTCTACTTTATTATACTGGATATATTATCCTTGTTATGTTTATGGTAATATCCCTTTTTTAATTTCTTTAATTTTTCCTTTTTTTCTTGGTTTATACTTAGCCTTATATCCTTTCTTTTACTTTTTATTCTTAAAATTTTTTTTTAAAGAAATAAATATTTTGTTTTTAAGTCTAATAGCTCCCTTATTCTGGATGTCTTTAGAAATAATAAGGGAGTTTTTATTTTCTGGGTTTTCTTGGCCAGAATTAGCTTTATGCTTTTCTCCTTATCCTTTTTTTATTCAAATAATAAAATATACAGGAAGTAAAGGCATATCTTTTTTAATTATATTTTTATCTATTTTGTCTTTAAGTGATAAAATATATCATAAATTTATAGCTTGTTTATGTTTTTTAGCTTTTATTTTTGTAAATTTTTATTTGTTTAATTTGCCAAATAATTTTAAAAACACAAAATATATAAAAATGGTCCAAGGAAATATAGAACAAGATAAAAAATGGGATAAAAAATATCAATTAGAAACAATTGATAAATATGTTAAGCTGTCAAGAGATGATGATTTAAGAAAAATTGATTTAATTGTCTGGCCAGAAACAGCTTTACCCTTTTATTTGCAAGAAGTAAATGAGTTATCATCCAGGGTAAAGAGTTTTGTTAAACAAGAAAATGTGTTTTTAGTTGTAGGTGCTCCAGGGTATAGATTTGTAGATCTAAAAAAATACTATTTATATAACAGAGCTTATCTTTTATCCCCTAAGGGAACTATTTTGGATTATTATGAAAAACAAAAGCTTGTACCCTTTGGAGAGTACTTGCCCTTTACTTTTTTATCATCCTGGTTTAGTTTTTTTTATGACGGTGTGGGAGACTTTGCACCAGGAGAAAGAACAGCTCCTCTTGTTTTTCAAAATTCCCAAGTGGGTATTTTAATTTGTTATGAGATTATTTTTTCTTCTCTTGTAGAAGAAAGGATTGGAAAGGGAGCTGAAGTTATTGTTAATATTTCTAATGATGCCTGGTTTGGTAATACTTCTGGACCTTATCAACATCTTTATTTAAGTGTTTTAAGAGCTGTTGAACAAAACAGGGCTGTAGTTAGGTGTACTAATAGTGGCATAAGTGCTTTTATTTCTCCAAAAGGAAAAATAACTAAAAAGATTGGGCTTTTTACCAGTGGAGCTATTTCAGAAAAAGTACCTTTTATAAAAGAAAAGACTTTTTTTAATAAATATTTTTACTACTTTTATAATTTACCTTTTGTTATTTTAATTGTTTTCTTTTGTTTATTTTTTGGGAGGAGAAGGTTTAATGCTTGATTTAAATGAAATAAAAACAAAATCTGCTGATATTATTGCTAGATTAAATAATTTATGGAGGCGTCTTTGAGTTAGAAAAAAAAGAGGAAGAACTTGCATCTATAGAAAAAAAACTAAGCTCTCCTTCTATTTGGGAGGAGCACGAAACGCTTACTCCTATTTTAAAGCAAAAGAGAAGTTTGGAGAATTTGGTTCATAAGTGCAGGGATATTCAGAATAAAAAAGAAGATGTTTTAGTCTGGATAGAGTTATTTGAAGAAGAAGGGGTTTCAGAAGAAAACTTTAAGGAAATTGAAGAGCAGTTAAATTCGCTAAAAGCAGAATTAGACCTATTAGAAATGGAATTGCTCTTGGCAGAAGAGGAAGATAAGTCTTCTGCCATTTTAGAAATTCATCCAGGAGCAGGAGGAATAGACGCCCAGGATTGGGCAGGTATGCTCCTTAGAATGTATCTTCGGTGGGCAGAAAGACATTCCTTTCAAGTGGAGTACTTAGATTATTTAGGCAGTGATGAAGCTGGAATCAAAAGTGTTACCTTACTAATTAAAGGTCTTTATAGTTATGGTTTTTTAAAGGGAGAAAAAGGTACGCATCGCTTAATCCGAATTTCTCCTTTTGACTCTTCTGGAAGGAGGCATACTTCTTTTGCTTCTGTAGATGTTTATCCGCAAGAAAGTGAGGAGATAGAGATAGACCTTAGAGAAGAGGATTTAGAAATAGAAGCTTTCAGGGCTGGTGGGCCTGGAGGACAACATGTGAATAAAACCAGTTCAGCAATTAGAGTTGTACACAAACCTACAGGTATTGTAGTTCAATGTCAGAATGAAAGGTCTCAATTTAAAAATAAAGAAATTGCTTTAAAAATATTAAAGGCAAAGCTTTTACAGTTGGAGCTGGATAAGAAAAGAGAAAAAAAACAAGTAGAGTATAATTCTAAGGGCCAAATATCTTTCGGGAATCAAATTAGAACCTATACTTTACATCCTTATAAACTGGTAAAAGACCATAGGACAGGATATGAACATACAAATGTTGAAGATGTTTTAGATGGTAACTTAGATAATTTTATAAAAGAATATTTAATTCATTTTAATATAAATGCATAAAGAATATTTAGATAAATTATATCAAGAAATTTATTCTCTGGAGAAGAGAATAATAAGAGAAGATAATTTAAACTCAGATAAGTATCTAGTTTATACTTTATTGGATAAAATAGAGGAAGTAGATAGCCTGTTAAAAAATTCCAATTTTAATAAATATAATTGGAAGTACTTGAAGTTAACAAAAAATAAATATAGTTTATCTCTAAGTATTTTTGAATTAATACAATCTTTATCTAAATCTAGAGATACTGATTATCTTACTACTCTTTATAATCGTTTGTTTTTTGAGAAAACTTTGAGTAGAGAATTGGATGATGCAATAAAATTTTCACTTCCTTTATCTTTACTTTTATTTGATATTGATAATTTTAAATTAATTAATGATAATTATGGGCATGATGTAGGAGATATAGCGTTAAAAGAAGTGGCTTTAGCTTTAAAGGAAAGTATAAGGTCAAATGATTATGCTTGTAGAATTGGTGGAGAAGAATTTGCTGTTATTTTAAAGGGGAGCGGGTATAAGCAAACAAGTATTATAGCTAAAAGAATTTTAGATAATATTAGAAATAAAAAAATATCTGCAGGTGATAAATATATAAATATTACATCATCTTGTGGTGGGGTAGTTTATTTGGGAAGAGGTAAAGTTAGCAAAGAAGAATTATTTAAACTGGCAGATATTAATTTATATAAGTCAAAAAGAGAAGGAAAAGATAAATTCTATATTTCTGTTTGGGTAAGAAAGCAAGCTACACCTTCTACTTTAGTTGGAGAGGAAGAAAAAAATATTTTGTATAAGAGCTAGGTATGAGCAAAAATATAAGTATTTCAATATTAAGCGGAAAAGGTGGAGTAGGAAAAACAAATATTGCTTTAAATTTAGGCTATGCTTTGCATAGTCTGGAACAAAAAGTAGTAATCTTGGACTGTGACCTTGGTTTAGCTAATTTAAATATTCTTTTAGGATTAGAACCAAGTAAGAATATCCAAGATGTATTACTTGGCGATTCTCAACCAGAAGAAATTTTAATTTCTGTAGAGAAAAATCTAGATATAATTGCCTCTACTTCAGGAGTTTTGGAAATTTTAGATTTGGAAGAAGATATTCAATTTATGGTAGAAGAAAGATTACAGCCATTGCTTAGCACTTATGATTTTATTCTTTTGGATTTGGGGGCAGGAATTGGAGCCAGTACTCTTGCTTTTGCTGCGGCAACTTCTTTACGAATTATAGTTATCACTCCAGAACCAACTTCCCTTACAGATAGCTATGCTGTGATTAAGATATTAAAAAATAATTATGGGCTTAAAAATTTTTTTATAGTGGTAAACTCTGTTAGTTCAGAACAAGAAGCTAAACTATCTTTTCAACGTCTTAATACTGCTTGTGAAAAATTTTTAGGGTTGAGTTTGCTTTATCTTGGTTGGGTGCATTATGATGAAAATGTAAGCAGAGCTATACGAGAACAAAAGCCATTTCAGAAGTTTTATTCAGATAGTTTGGCAGCTTCGGATATTTTAAAAATAGGAAAAAAACTTCTACGTCTGACAGAGAATGCCAATTCCATAAAAAAAGGCTTAAGCTTGGTAGAAGGTATAAATAAAACAAAAGAGACTTGATTTTATTTTTATTTTGAGTTTAAAAAGTCAAATAAGTATCAAAATAAAAGGAGAGTTTTATGAATAAAAGTGATCTTATCCAAAAATTGGCTGAAGAAAAAAAACTTTCTCCTGAAGAAGCTGCTGATATTGTTAATATTTTTTTCAATTCCATGAAAGAGGCTTTGAAAGAAGGGAATAGAGTAGAAATTAGGGGGTTTGGTAGTTTTAAAATTAAGGAGTACGAAGGATATGTGGGAAGAAACCCCAAGACAGGAGAAAAAGTAGAAGTAAAACCTAAAAAACTTCCCTTTTTTAAAGTAGGAAAGGACTTAAAAGACTATTTAAATAGCTAAGATGCTTACCTGCTTTAAAAAGGGGGTTTTTTTCCTATTTTTTTTAATTTTATTTTTGGGAGGAGAGAAAAATCTTTTTTCTTCTTCTCTAACTATTTATTATACGGCCAATAGTTATGGAGAAATAAAACCCTGTCCTTCCTGAGGAGAAAGAAGTTTTGGCGGTCTGGCCAGGAGAAAAACCTTTTTCAAGCAAATTGCAAAAGAAAATAGCCTTTTTTTGTTTGGTCCTTTTGAATTTATAGATCCTCTAGATTCTTCTAACAGCAATCTTAATCCCCTTGTAAATATTTATTCTAAGTTTCAGTATAACTTTGGAGTATTAAGTAAAAAAGAAAAACAGCTGTTTTTAGCTAAAGGAATAAGCATACCTTCTTTTTGGAAAACTGTGGATAATGAGATAAATTTTTATCTTTTAGATGATAAATTGGTAATCTTAGTTTTACCTTTTATTGAAGGTAAAAAAGATTTAGCTTATTTCTCTGAACAAGTAGAACAGGTTGTAAAGAAAATTGTAAATAAATATCCTTTTTTGCCACTAATAGCTATTTCTTCTTGGGGTGAATATTGGGAAGATTATTATTTACAATATTATAAACCTGATATCCCTGTTTTTTTGGGTAGTGGGCCAGGACGAGCTATAGAAGGTAGAGTAGTAAACCACGGGCGCACCCTGTGGGTTCGTCCTTACTCAAAAGGTAAGGCTGTATTCCAGATTGATATTACTGATTACGAAAAATATAAACAACAAAATAAGTGGCTTTACAAGGAGAATTTTTTTTGGAAAACTCACTGGCTAGGAAATAAAATTTATCCTGATCCTGAAGTAAGCAATTTTATTGAAAAGGAGTTTAGATGATAGAAGAAAATCTTGTCTTTTATAAGATGCACGGAAGTGGCAATGATTTTGTTTTATTTGATTTGCGCCAGGTAAAAGTGGCAGAGCAGGAGATGGAAGCATGGGCTAAAAAACTTTGTGCTCGAGGGTTTGGAATAGGAGCGGATGGTCTTATTTTTTTAGAACCAGAAGAAGACACTGGGGCCAGTTATAAATGGCACTTTTTTAATGCTGATGGCTCCAGAGCAGAGATGTGCGGCAATGGTTCTAGGTGCGCAGCCTGGCTGGCAGTAAAGTTAGGTTTAGCTCCCAAAGAACACACATTTTTAACTGATGCAGGTTTAATTAAAGCCCAGGTAATTGGGGAAGATGAAGTTAAGGTCCAGTTGACTCCGCCTAAAGATTTACAATTAAATATTCTCTTAGATTTAGAAAATAAAGAGTGGAAAGTTCATTTTGTAAATACTGGAGTGCCACACTGTGTAGTTTTTAGAGAAGATGTGCAAACTACTGAAGTAGCTAATTTGGGGCGTACAATTCGTTTTCATTCTCATTTTCAACCTGCAGGTACTAATGTAAACTTTGCCCAGGTAGTGGATAGAAAAAAGATTTTACTTAGAACCTATGAAAGGGGCGTGGAAGTTGAAACTTATGCCTGTGGGACTGGAGCAGCAG
>LGER01000082.1 GCA_001507915.1 Desulfonauticus sp. 38_4375
GAGCCGAGGCGTTTGGGTTAGTGGCGTTGGAGGCTATGGCGTGCGGGGTGCCTATTGTGACGACTGAGCTGGGGACCGGAACTAGTTATTACAACATAGATAGACAAACGGGTTTAGTTGTTTCTTCCAAAAATAGTGAGACTTTAGCGGGGGCGATTGATAGAATTTGTCGTGAAGATTGGAAAAAAGTCCGAAGAGAGATTTTGGTGGCTAGAGCGTCACAATTTTCTATAGAGCGCTTCAAGTCTTCCATATTGGAGGTTTTTAAGTAGTGAAGATATATTTGGACGGTTTGTTTTATAAAGGTTCTGGCATAGGGCGTTATTATAGCAATCTTGTAAAGTTGTTTTCAGAAAATAATATAGAGGTTATTACTGCTGTGCCGCGAAGGTTAAAAGTAGAGTGGCTGGCTGAGTTTAGCAAATATGGGAGTATAGAGCCAATATTTGTAGACTATGAAAGATTCGCTTTTAAGCATATTATCAGGCATTCGATTTTTATAAAAAAACTCAAAGAAAGAAATGATTTAGAAGTTTTTTGGTTCCCGCATGTTAACCTGCCCTTGTGTGTGCCTAGTAAGACTATAGTTACTGTCCATGATGTTCGTCCTTTTACAGAGTGGTGGGACAGGGGAATGCTGAAAAAAGCTGTATTTAAAATGTTGGTCAAAAGGGCTATCAATGCAGCTTCAACTGTGGTGGTGCCTTCAAATTACTCTAAGAATGCTTTGCTAAACTTCTTTCCAGAAGCAAAAGATAAACTGAAAGTCATTTACAACTTCATAGATGCAGATAATTTTGGAGATTGCCTTGCTGATTGTGGTTCACCAGTTGTGGATGGCAAATATATTCTATTTGTGGGGAACAGAAAGAGGCACAAAAACCTCAAGAATTTAATAGTTGCCTTTTCTAAAATTGCAGCAGAAATAGAGCATAAGCTTGTAATAGCGGGAGCTAGAGATTCGATGACCGAGGACAAAGATGAAGTAGATATCCTCATAAGTGAACTTGGACTCAATGATCGCATCCAACAGTTTATTAGTCCACCAGACAAAATCATTTTTAATCTTTACAGATATGCGGATTTGTTTGTCTTTCCCTCTTTTTATGAGGGGTTTGGGTATCCTCCACTTGAAGCTGTGTCATTAGGTACTCCAGCGATCTTGTCAGATATTCCGATTTTTAGAGAAATATTCAGTGATTCCGGATATTATTTTGATCCGCTATCGCCGGAAGACCTATCTGAAAAACTCCTTTACCTCTTAACTAATGAGGATTTACGAAAATGCCTTTTAATAAAAGAGAGAAAACGAGCAAAAGTTTTTTATAGAGACGAAGTGGACAATGATTATATAAATCTTATCAAAAGCTTCGTATTATTCTACAATAAGTTCGGAGATAATTGCATGAATGAAGGAAAATGATTGGTTTTACAGGATTTGGAACGATACCGATGGTGATGGGGAGCTTTTAATATATTTCTTTAGAAAGTTTTTTCCATCGGAGGATTTTGTCAGTTGATTTTTCTACTTAATACTCATTATTTGTTCTTATAGAGCCTGTGAATGAAAATTACGAATTTTTCGGAGGTCTGGCAAATGGAGATTCGTACATTTCGATATGGTTTATTCATGATTCTGATGATAATTATAATTATAGAAGTAGTATTACTTGTCCCACTATCTCCAGACTACGAAAATTATTCGTCAACTCTTACCTTGGCGCCATCGGAATATAATTTTGTGAGTATGGAGCCAGCATATTGGTTGATAGTTTATATTGTTCAACAGTTCTTCAATTCGCAACCATTCGCATTGTATTTCATTTTTTCAATCTTAACTTTTATGATAGCTTCAATTGCTTACGATGATTCTTCGCCGTATCCTTTTTTCAGCATCTTGCTGTTCTTTTTGCTCTTGTATCCAAACCATGGATTGATTCAAATCAGACAGGGGTTAGCGTGCTCAATATGGCTCTATAGTCTCAAGTACGTTGTTAACGGAGATTGGAAAAAATACTTTCTTTTTGTATCGCTTGCTGTCCTATTTCACTACTCGAGTATCATTTTGTATTTCATATATTTCATAGATTCCAAGAAAATTAACAAGCCTGTTTATCTTTTAATGCCACTAGTAGCTGTATTGCTTTCATACATCATAAGCTTGGATTTTCTTGACAGCGTTGCAAAGATTTTGCCATTTCCTTTCAATATTAAGCTTATGAGTTATATATCTAGTATGGAAATCGAAGGTCAGTCAAGTAGAGTTAATAGGATCAATGTCGTTAATTTGGTTTCTGTAACAATGATAGCACTGTATTATATTTCCTTATTGATGGTGAGCGTATCAAAAGTGAGAAAGCTGAAGGAATATTATATAATTCATGTAAAATTATTGACATTCGCAATACTTTCTTTTATTGCTTTGAGGAATCTCCCTGTTCTGTCGTTTAGGTTGAATGTGTTTTTTCAGTGTTCAATTCCTGTAATAGTTTCGTTTGTTATCTCGTCAATTGTTAGAGAAAAGGAATTGAGAGTATCGTTGTTTGCCCTATCCTTATTATACTTCTCCTTTCTTTCCTGGAACATATATATAAGGCATGAGTTATTTAAGATATTGTAAAAGTAGGCAAGATGTGGCACCAAGAAAATGGCTTCACATTTTGAAGCTTTTGGAACTTGGCTGGAAGACGGAGATAGGTTTTGTGGAGGGAATGATTCAACGTGGAAGGAATGAGTGTGTGCTTATTCTTAAAAAAATTATGGTTTTTAGGGCATTCAAAATAACAAATAGAAACAATTTCGGCATAAGTACATTTCAGGTTTGCAGCACTCAGTAAAGCGAGGTGAAGCATTTGAAAATCCTGTATATCAGTCAGTACTACTTCCCTTACGAAAAGGGTGGCGCAGAAGTCTCCCTCAGGACATTAGCAGAAAATATGGCCTCACGGCACAATGTGGCCGTTTTTACGATTGATCCTTCTAAAAATTCTGAGGACTTAGCAAACGGTGTTCTTGTTATAAGAAGGTATATCCCTCAGTTCTCGGATTTCTTATTCGAAGGTATAGAGAAGAAAGGAAAAAAGAACAGTTTGAAGGTTCGCTTTTCAACAATTTATGCTTCATCTCATAGGGATTTGATGGTGATGTTGAAAGAGGTCGTAGATAAACTTAACCCTGGTATTATACACCTTAATAACGTAGTGGGGTTTCCTTTAGGAAAAATCTATGATCTGGCAAGATATAAAGGGATAAAGGTTGTCCAGTCAATCCGCGATAATTTTCTACTTGGAATTACATCAACAGGGAAAAAGATTCCTTTTTGGTACAGTTATATAAATTCTGTTATTTCTAAAGCTGATGTTGTGCATTTCCCTTCTAATACAGTGATGGAAAAATTTGGAAGCCAAATAAAAACTGAGAAAGTTCACATACCTAACACCACAGGTGTTGATTTTGAGGAAAAGAAATGGAGGGATCTCATCGACATAAAAAATAACGACCAGGTAAAGAAAATAGCTTATGTAGGTGTACTTGAGAGACACAAAGGAGTGCATCTTTTAAGTGAATGGTTTGAAGATATTTATGAGGTATTAAATGCTAATGTGGAGTTGACATTTGTTGGTGATGGAACACTGAAAGATTACCTTGAAAGACAGTTGAGAAGATTCATAGAAGACGGGATTGTAAAGATTACAGGTTGGCTTCCGAAAAATGAGGTAGATAGTATCATGCAGAAATCTCACTTTTTGATTCTTCCTTCTCAGTGGGAAGAAATGTTTGGCAGAGTCCTAATAGAAGGGTTCTACAATGGGTGTTTACCTGTAGGAAGCACGTGGGGCGCTATACCAGAGGTTATAGGAGATCATTCTTTGATCTTCAAAGATAAAGACGAATTTATAGAGATATTTCGAGAATTCTCTGAATCGGACAAATGGCACAAAAAGATGTCAGACTTAAAGGAACATATGTTACAATTCTCGCTTTCAAACCATTCACGCAAATTTGAACAGCTTTATAAAAACTTATTTACCCAAAAGTGAGGTATAGAAAATGAAAATCACCGTGGTTGGTCTGGGACATGTAGGGTTATCTTTGGCTACTCTTTTTTCTCAAAAGCACGAAGTTATAGGATTAGATATCTCAAAAGAGAAGGTAGATAAAGTAAATCAGAGGATATGTCCATTGAAAGATAGGGAAATGGAAGAGTTTTTCAAGTCAAAAAGATTAAACTTAAAGGCTACCACAGTACCTGAAGATGCCTACGAAAATGCTCACTTTATATTTATTGCAACTCCCACAGATTTCAATCCAGAAACAAACCATTTTGATACTTCATCGATAGATAAAACACTGATAGAAGCGCTTAAATACAACGATAGAGCTCTGATAGTTATTAAATCAACAGTTCCCATTGGTTATACGAGTAAAAAAAGAGAAGAACTCAAAACAAATAGAATAATGTTCTCTCCTGAATTTCTGAGGGAAGGCAAGGCAGTTTACGATAACCTATATCCTTCGCGAGTAATTGTTGGTGATAAAACAGAAAATGGAAGAAAAGTAGCAAATCTTCTTGCGGATATATCTAAGAAAAAAAGTTCACCAGTATTACTAGTAGGATCAACAGAAGCTGAAGCCATAAAATTATTTGCAAACGCATATTTGGCAATGAGAGTAGCCTTTTTCAATGAATTGGATACCTTTGCTGAACTCAAAGGATTGAACACCAGAGAAATCGTAGAGGGAGTTTGTTTGGATCCAAGGATAGGAAACCACTACAACAACCCCTCTTTTGGCTACGGAGGATACTGCTTACCAAAAGATACAAATCAACTTGCAGCACAATTCAATGGAATACCTCATGAAATTATAACTGCTATTGTAAGGTCGAATCAAACCAGAAAGCGCCATATAGCTGATATGGTTATAAAAAAGAAACCAAAAACTGTGGGTATTTATCGGCTCACCATGAAAAAAGATTCCGACAACTTTAGAAATTCCTCCATTCTCGATATACTGGATCTTTTGAAAGAGTATGGTCAATTTAGAATTATCATTTATGAACCACTGATAAAGGAAAAGACTTTCAAAGAAATTCCTGTGGTCAACAACTTAGAAGAATTTAAACAAATGTGCGACCTGATCTTGGCCAACAGAATGTCGACCGAATTGAATGATGTGAAAGAGAAGGTTTACACTAGAGATCTGTTCAATAGAGATTGAGGAGGTAATATGAAAAGATGTACAAATTTGCATTCATTGTACTACATTACATGAATGTGAGTGATACTATAGAATGTGTTGATTCTATTATAAGAACTATTTCTGGCAAAAATTATGACATCATAGTCGTTGATAACGGTTCAAATAATGGTTCTTATGAGGTACTAAAAGAAAGATATTTACGACATTCCTTTGTTCACATTTTAAGGTCTCAAGAAAACATAGGATTTGCTCGTGGAAATAATATAGGTTTCAAATATGCAAAACATAGGTTAGGATCGGATTTCATAATTCTTCTCAATAATGACACTATACTATTGCAACCGAACTTTCTTGAGAAGATAGAGGAGATTTATAGAAAAACCAAATTTGCAGTATTAGGCCCTGACATCACAACCCCAAAAGGTGAACACCAAAATCCTCAAAGAGTGAAACCGCTAACAATATCCGAAGCCAAAAGGTTGCGAATGAAATTTTTTATACTACTTACTCTTAATTTTGTAGGTTTAGATGCCTTCTTTCAAAGAATTTACAGGGACATAAAAAGACGACTAGGAATATCCCCAGCAAAAATTCAAAACGATTTGTATCTTAAGGAATTAGAAAATGTACAGCTCCATGGAGCATGTCTCATCTTTTCCCCTGAGTATGTAAAAAGATTTGAGGGATTGTATGATAAAACTTTCCTTTATGTCGAGGAAGATATACTATTTCACTTATGTTTGCATGAAGGTTTAAAAACTCTTTACTCTCCAGAAATAAGAATTTTTCACAAAGAAGATGGTTCTACTGATTTCATTTATAGAACATCAAGTAGAAAGCGGAGGTTTATATATTTAAATACAATAAAGTCATTAAAAGTTTTTCTGAATTTTGTAAGGAATTATGAAAACGAAGTAAAAAGAATCAAGGGGTGATACAATTTGCGTAAAGCCATCATCCTAGCCGGTGGGGCAGGTACACGGCTTTATCCAATGACACTTGTAACGAGCAAACAACTCCTTCCAGTTTATGACAAGCCCATGATCTACTATCCCCTCACCACAATAATGCTTGCCGGGATAAGGGATATTCTCGTAATATCAACTCCGAAGGATCTTCCAAAATTCAAAGACCTTCTTGGTGACGGCAGTCAATTTGGAATACATCTTGAATACGCAGAACAACCCCAGCC
>LGER01000013.1 GCA_001507915.1 Desulfonauticus sp. 38_4375
TCCCATACCTGGCCCCATGCCATAGCCATAACCCATGCCCGGTCCCATACCATATCCCATGCCATAACCTCTACCGTGTCCACCAAAGGCAAAGGCTGCACCCACTAAGGCTAAAACCAACAAACTGGCAAATACTAACTTTTTCATTTTGACTCCTCCTGTTTTGACTTTGTTCAGGTCTTTTCAAAGCCTATGCCAAAATAAAAAATCTTTAATTTCAAGCCATTAGTGAAAAGAAAAAATACTTTTTTCTTTTTTTGTGCAAGGACTTGCACTTAATAAACAATATTAAGTTTAAACGATGTTTTACAAAGTCATAGTCAAAACCATCTACAATGAGAGAAACTCCTTCAGCAAAATAAAAAGAGCGAACATATTGTAGATAATCCATTAACTTAGTATGCTCTACTCTTCTTTCTAAAAAATTATAGACCATAAGGTTTAACATAAGCTTTTCTGGTAAAAATCTATGGTCTATGTTTAAAAATTTTTCTTTAGGAAAATCTGGTTTTTCTAGGTTATCTACCACTTCTCTTGCACTACTTAAAATCTTTTGTTCATAAATAGAGGAAATGGGAAATTTAGAAATGAAGCGAATCATTACTTTTTGAGGATTTTCTTTGATACTCATTCCTAAAACAGAAATGGACATTAAGACCAATTTTTTTTGCAAATCTTCTAAAATGGTTTCGCCTTTGATTTTAGCCAGCTCAATACAGGTATTGGGAGATAAATTGGAACTTAAAAGTCTAAGTAAATAATTTATGTAGGGTTCAGTGGTTGATTTTATCTCCTGTTCTAAAAAACCTCTTTTTTTAAAAAGCTTGCTTAAAGAAAGCCAATAAACCACAACACCTTCCAGAGGCATTTCCACCAAATCAAAATCTTTGCTTGGTTTTTTGCCAGAAAGGTTTTCCTTCTTTACTAAAAACAGATTTTTAACCTTATCTTTAATTTCAGCCATAATTAATTAAACCAAAATACTGGGAGAATAATTGGACATAACTTCTTCTGGCAGCTTTTCTAAAGCCATATTTAAAGGGTCACAGGGTATTAAATGTATCTCAAAAGTTCTTACAAATAAATCCACAAATAGTTCCTTTACCTTTTCTCTGGTAGAAGAAAAATAAACCAGATTTTTCAACATATCCCAAGAAACATCAAACACAGCAGGAACAGGTAAGGTTTTGGAAAGCAGTTTTAGTTTGATATTTTCCTTTAATTCTTTTTTTTCTTCTTTGCTAATAAAATTTTTTCCTTCTTTTTTCTTCTGACTCAATAACTCCTGCAGAGCCAGGGTATAATGTTTTTTCAACACTGCAGGAGAAACTCTACGTGTGTCCAAACGCAAACTAAAAACCAGGTAATTGCCCTTAAAAGGAGAAGAGGCAAAATGGCTATCTAACCAATCCTCACTGGAAACCCAGCCAAACCCTCTTTCTACAGATAAATTTTCAATCTCTTGAAAGGAAAACTGACGAAGACGGTCCAGGACATTTTTAAAAAGACTATCCTCCACTTTTTCTTTAACCTTATAAATACTTAAACTCACGCTGGCGCTCAAAATCCCCATTGAAAACTCCTTCTATCTTTAGAGCTAGAATAATGTATAGTCCAAGGCACCTAAAAAGTAAAACAGAATATCTTTAAAAAGAGATTATTTATTGACCTGCTCGGGTAAATTGGCTTAAAGTAAAACTACTTTCCAAGATGAGTACTTAGACGCTAAGGAGGCCTTTGCATGGGTGTGGTAGGAATTGAAGAATTAAAGCCAGGGATGATTCTGGCTAGTGATATAAAGACAGTTAACGGCAGACTTATCCTGCCCAAGGGCTTAACTTTAGAAGCAAAACATATAGAATACTTAAAATCCTGGGGTATCTCCAGAGTAGCCATAAGTGGAAGTAGCAGTAGTAATTCTTCCACCAAAATAAAAATTAGCCAGGAAGATTTATCCAAACTGGAAAACTACCTTTCCCCCTTTTATGCCTGTAACGACTTTTCCAAGCCCTTTGTTAAGGCCATGTATTACCTAGCCCTTACCAGACTGGCTAAAAAACTAAATCAGGGCTGGAAAATCCCAGATGAAGATACCTTTATCCCTGTGGATGACGGTTCCTACGAAGACCTCTTTTTTAAAGGTGAAGGGGATTTTAAAACCCTGGTTCAAAAGGAAGTGGAGCTTATTTCCTTTCCTGATATTTACTTTAAAATTGTAGAAGCCATTAACTCTCCCAAAAGCTCCGCAGACTACATTGCCAATGTGGTTAGCAAAGACCCCAGTTTGTCAGCCAAGCTTTTACGCCTGGTAAACAGTCCTTTTTACGGCTTAAGCCAGAAGGTAGAAACCATCTCCAGGGCAGTAGCTATCGTAGGCGCAGATGAACTCTCCACTCTGGCTTTAGGCATTTCTGCCATGAGTGTCTTTAAAGACATTCCAGAAAAACTCATTGATGTGCGCTCCTTCTGGTTGCACTCCATTAGTGTGGGAGTAATTGCCAAACTTTTAGCCCAACGCAGTAACCTGGAACCTGAAAAGTTCTTTGTAGCAGGCTTACTTCACGATATTGGAAGACTGGTTCTCTTTAGACAACTACCCAGATTAGCCACTGAAGCGCTAATCTACTCTTATTCCAATCTTGTACCTTTAGTAGATGCAGAAAGAGAGGTAATTGGTTTTGACCATGCCCTGGTAGGAGCATCTTTAATTCAGGCCTGGAAGCTTCCCAAAACCCTAGGAGAAGCCATAAAACTACATCATTATCCCGGGCCTTATAAAAAACTGGAAGAAGGCCTTATCCACCTGGCCGATTTTATGGCTATAGGCCTGCATGTAGCTGAAAAAGGTTCAGTGGTCTTACCCCAGCTAAATCAATCTATCTTTAATTTTATCAATATCAGTAAAGATGAATTAAAATCTCTGGTCAACAGAGCAAGCACAGAAATAGAAGAGATAACCAGGATATTTTTGCACTAATAAAAAGCCCTCTTCTTGAAGAGGGCTTTTCTATTTTTAAGCAGAGGCAAGCCTTCTGGTTTGTCTTTTTAGGCGATGAATTTTCTTGCGGATAATCTCTCTTTCTTTATTGCTTTTGGCCTCTAATTTGGCAGCTTTTAATTCTCTAATTTTCTGTTTTAATTCTCTAATCTTAGACTTATACATGGCATTGGACTTGCCTTCCTCTTCTGTAATTCCCAACACCTCTTTAATGTTGGCCAAAAGCTCTTCCTTGGTCATTCCAGAAGCCCCAGTAATCTGGGGAATTTGCTCAATAACCAGCTGCCTGAGCTCTTTAGCAGTCATTTTCTCCAGGGGTTTTTTTAATTCAATTTTAATCTCTTCACTCACTTTTCTTCCTCCTTTTGCGCCTCAATTTCCTGAAAATACTTCACATAAGCCAAATAACAGGAATAAAGGGGTGGATATTTTTTCAATTTTTCACCGACTTTTCCCAGTTCACCTCTTGGCTTAGTTATTTGATAGCTTTTCGGCGCAGGGACTGTTATTCTATTCAGTGGGGTTTCATTCCTTAACAACTTCACCTGTACTTTGTCAAAGGCCTGCTGCCCTAAAAAATTATTTACTTTATTTAAAATTTCCAGGCTTAAAAAATGCGCTTCCTGCAAAAAAAGACTATCCTTAGCTCCAACCATTAAAACCTTTCCCTTTCGACCTAAAGGAAAAATATATGCTGCTAAAGGCTCCCCCAGAACTTGTTCCCATTGTTTCCAGAGAGATACAAATAATACCTGTTCTTTCCCTATTTTCTCAAAGTTTTCTTTAATCAGGTCTGCTAATTTGTACATAACTTGGCATATATCTGCTTTAACTCTTGCACATGGTTTTCAAAGCTCACCTTTTCTATTTCTTTTTTACCCTTGTTAACCATATTTAAAGCCAGCCTTTTATCTGACAAAATCTTTTCAATGGCTCTGGCGAGTTTATCCCTATCATTTTCTACAACCAAAGTTCCTCCAGGTACCACTTCTACCGAAGGCACATAAGGAGAAACAATAGCAGGAACGCCGCAATAAAGCGCTTCCAAAACTACATTCCCAAATCCCTCATAAGCTGAGGGGACAACCAACAAGTCTGCGTCTTTTAAAAAAGAACCCACATTTTGCTGATATCCAACAAATAAAACCTTATCTTCTAAACCAAGTTCTTTAGTAAGCCTAAAAAGATTGTTTCTCTCCACTCCATCACCCACCAGAACTAACACAGCGTCAGAAATATTTTGCACCACTTTTTGCATGGAGCTAATAAGCAAATTGAAATTTTTCTGCTCTACAAACCTGCCAATTCCCATGACAATTTTTTTGTCTTCTAAGTTATATTTACCTCTCAAAATAGGCTTTACATCTAACCTTTCAAACTTAATGGAGTTGTAGAGTAAAAAACACTCGCTGCGAGCAAAATTGTGGTCTTTTTTTATTATTGACATTACAGCCTTAGAATTTCCTATATAAGCGTCTGTACCAAAAGATAAGAGCTTATTAGCCAGCCTTCTGTGTGTTTTTTGCTCTCTTTTTATGTTGCGCAAATGTGTAATAACTCTTGTGTTTAAGTTTAAACTGGCCAATCTACCAAAATAATCCCCAGAAAAATGCAAGGTATGCACAATATCTGGTTTAATTTGTCGCAATACCTTTCTTAATTTTAAAACAGTATCTAAACGATAAGTATTTAAACCTTTTTTCCCCTGATTTAGGTTAATTAAAGGCAGGTTAGCAGCAATAAAGTCCTTTACCTTTTCTCCTGTGCCAGAGATATTAATCACCACAGGCTCTATTTCTGCATCTGTTTGAAGTTTACTTACTAAATCAAAAAGCCAGTTTTCCACCCCTCCAAAGGGTAGTCCACCAATTACAAAAGCTACTTTAATTTTTTCCATTATTTGTCTCAGAAGAAGTTAAGGTGGGAATAAAACTATAGTTCATCCTGGATTGGATTTGGTGCCGAAGGGGGGACTCGAACCCCCACGGGCGGATGCCCACTAGACCCTGAACCTAGCGTGTCTACCAATTCCACCACTTCGGCACGTGGATTTTTGATTATATAGATAAACCCAACTCTTGGCAAGAAGCAAAATAAGCTTATTTTTTCTTCTCCAGCCAAAAGTTGCCTGTCTTGTTTTTTTTTATTAGACTCTTCTTTTTGTGAGGATAGTTAAATGAAAATTAGCAGAAGCCTGGAAGAACTCAGCCAACAACTCTCTGCCTCCTGTGTAACCATAGGCAATTTTGACGGTGTACATATTGGGCATCAACAACTAATCAAAAAAACCAAAACAAAGGCTAAAACTCTGGGCATACCCAGTGTGGTAGTGACCTTTGACCCTCATCCCTTAAGGGTTTTGGTGGATAGTAAAACTCCTCCCTTTATTACCCTTACTGAACAAAAAATAGAGCTAATCTCCAAGCTAGATATAGATTATTTGTTTTGCCTTCCCTTTAATAAAGAGATAGCCAGGTTAGAACCTGAAGAATTTGTGTATACCTATTTAGTACAGGGGTTAAAAACCAGAGAGCTCCTGGTGGGTTATGACTATGCCTTTGGTAAAGGCCGTAAAGGTAATTTTCAATTGTTAAAAAAATTAGGGGAAAAATGGGGATTTCGCGTGGAGCAATTGCCTCCAGTGATGTATGATGGAGCCATTGTTAGCTCCACAAGGATAAGAGATTTAGTAAAAGCAGGGCTGGTCTGGCAGGCTCGTCCTCTTTTAGGCAGGTTTTATCAAGTTAGAGGTAAAGTAATCGAAGGTAAAAAAAGGGGAGGGAAACTGCTGGGATTTCCCACCGCCAATATTCAGTTAAAAGACGAACTTTTTCCCAAAACAGGAGTCTATGCAGTTTGGGTGGAGGTGCTGGATTTAATCAAAGCTGGTGTAGCCAATATTGGTTATAATCCTACCTTTGGCAATGACTACCTTTCTGTGGAAGTACACATCTTTGACTTTAAAGAAAATATTTACGGCAAAAAAATAAAAGTGCATTTTGTACAACGACTCAGAGATGAAAAAAAATTCAATTCTCTAGAAGAATTAACTGCTCAAATCCAGAAGGATGCTTTACTGGCTAAAGAAATTCTAAATTTACCTGAAGCTGCAATAATATGCTGAAAAAATTTTTCAAATCTTTTAATCGACTCTGGCAAGAAAGCTTAAAAATTTTTCATTTCATCACAAATGCTCGCTGGTTAATTTTAGGAAGTTTTACAGGTATCCTCTCAGGACTAGCAGCTGTCTTGTTTTTTTTCGGAGTGGAAGGGGCTAAATTTTTACTATTACACACCCTTGCGGGGTTAAGTCTGCCTGCCCCTAGTGGAGAAGAAATTTTTCACTCTCACGCCTCTCTTACTGCCAGTAAACCCTGGCTTATTCCTCTATTCACCACCCTGGCAGGTTTAATTACTGGTTTATTGTTGCTTCGCTTTGCCCCTAAAAGCCTGGAAGGAGGCACAGACGGCACAGATAGCATGATCAAGGCCTTTCACCAACAAGACGGGATAATCGGCCTTTTGGCTGCCCTGGTCAGAGGTGGTACTTCTATTCTCACTATAGGTGCTGGCGGTAGTGCTGGACGAGAAGGTCCTATTTCTCTCATTGGTGCTGGAATAGGCTCCTTTCTGGCTCAAAAGTTAAAGCTATCCCCCCAAGAACGGAGACTACTTTTACTTACAGGTGCAGCTGGGGGGTTAGGTGCTATTTTCAGGGCCCCTTTAGGAGGCGCCCTAACTGCTGTGGAAGTAATTTACCGGGAAGACTTTGAGGCTGAAGCCATCTTACCGGCTGTTACTTCTTCAGTGGTAGCCTATACTATCTTTACCCTTGTCTTTGGCTCAGACCCCATTTTTAATATCCCAGATTTTAGATTTTCAGACCCTAGGGAACTAGTTTTTTATATTGCGCTGGCCCTATTTTGTGCCTTTGCTGGCCAGTTTTATGTAAAAACTTTTTACTTTATTAAATATAAATTTTTCTGGCCCTTAAAAGAAAAAATAGGCATGCCTTTTACTCTAGCTGCTGGAGGACTGTTGATGGGAATCTTGGGCATGCTTTTCCCTCAACTTTTAAGCGGAGGCTATGGCTGGCTGGAAATGGCCATCTGGGGCAAGCTTTCTCTTTTAACCATGCTCTTTATTCTTATAGGCAAAACCATTGCCACTTCTATTACCCTGGGTTCTGGCATGAGTGGAGGTATGTTTGCTCCTGCCCTTTTTGTAGGTGGCATGTCTGGAGGCATCATAGGCTATATGGGGCAAATGTTTTTCCCTCAAATCATTACTCAGCCTGGAGCTTTTGTCTTGGTTGGTATGGCCTCTTTTTTTGCCGGGATTGCCAATGCCCCTATTGGCCCTCTGGTCATGGTTTGTGAATTTTCTAAAGGATATGGTTTACTAGCTCCTTTAATGCTTTCTTCTGCCATCTGCCTGGTATTAAACCGCAACATTTCCCTTTATGAAAACCAGGTGCACAATAAATTTGAATCCCCTGCCCATTTTGACGAAGCTGCCATCAATGTCCTGGAAAACTTACAGGTAAAGGATTACTATCAACCTAAAAGGGTCAGTACTTTTGAGGAATTTACCTCTTTTCCTGCTATGCTGGATGTTGTAGCCCACAGTAATGATTTTTATTTTCCAGTAAGGGGAAAAGATCGAGTTATAACCGGCATAGTCTCTGTCCAGGATTTGAGAAGGGTATTGTTTGAAGATGTGTTAAAAGACCTGTTGGTAGCTAAAGATGTAGCCAGAAAGCCCTATACAGTAACCACTGAAGACAATTTATACACTGCCCTGATTAAATTTTTGGAAAGCGATTTTGGACAACTACCTGTATTGTCTCCCCAGGATCCCACCCATATTGTAGGGCTTCTAGCCAGAGAAGACGTATTTAAAGCCCTGCACAAAAAAGAGCACTAAAAAATTATTCTCTAAACTGCATTTCATATATTTTACGGTAAAGTTCACAATCATTTAACAACTCTTCATGCTTTCCTATCGCCACAATTTCTCCCTGATTTAAAACTACAATTTTATCAGAACTCAAGACAGTAGATAACCTGTGGGCAATAACAATACTGGTCCTTTTGGCCATTAAATTATCCAGGGCTTTTTGGACTATTCTCTCTGATTCTGTATCTAAGGCACTGGTGGCTTCATCTAAAATTAAGAGAGGAGGGTTCTTTAAAATCGCTCTGGCAATGGTAATTCTCTGCTTCTGCCCTCCAGAAAGTTTTACTCCCCTTTCTCCAATCACAGTATCATATTGCTGAGGTAGTTTCATAATAAAGTCATGAGCATAAGCAGCTTTGGCTGCAGCAATCACTTCTTCTTCACTGGCTTCAGTTAAACCGTAACGAATATTCTCCCTAATAGTAGTGTTAAACAAAAAATTATCCTGAGAAACTATACCCATAAATAATCTCAGGCTAGTCAAAGAATATTCTTCTAAAGGTAAACCATTTAAAAAAATGGTTCCTTTTTGTTGAATGTAAAACCTGGGAATCAAATTTACCAAAGTACTTTTTCCTGCTCCACTGGGACCTACAATAGCTACCTTTTCACCATTTTTTATGGTTAAATTAATATTCTGTAAGGCTGGTTTTTCTGAGCCTGGATAAGTAAAGGTTACATCCTTAAATACCAATTCCTTAAAAGGAGGTTTTAATTCCTTTTCTCCTGCTCTTTCTATGGCCAGTTCTGGAGAATCTAAAATTTGAAAAACCCTTTCTGCACCAGCTAAGGCCTTTTGAATAGTCAGGTTGGCACTAGTAAGCTTTTTTAAAGGGTCGTAAAGCATAACCAGAGCAGTCATAAAGGAAAAAAAGGTGCCTGGAGTAGATTCACCAGCAACTACCTGGCTTCCTCCATACCAGACCACAAGGCCTGCGCCTACAGCACCAATAAACTCCATTACTGGAGAAGAAAGCTCATTATATTTAATTTCTTTAATAGCAATATTAACTAACCTAGAATTTTCCTTTTGAAAGTTTTTATCTTCCTTTTCTTCTGTAGAAAAGGCCTTTACAACCTTTATTCCACTAAATATTTCTTGCAAAAAAGAAGATATATCTGATATTTTACTTTGATTTTTTCTACCCAGCTTTCGCAACTTTTTGCCAAAATAAATAAAAGGGTACACAGCTACAGGTAAAACTAAAACAGCAAAAGTAGCCAGATAAGGGTCTCTATAAAAAACCACAAACAAAAGACCCAACATGGTAAGAACCTGACGTATAAGCATAACCAAACTGGGAAGGCTGGCTCTAATTAAAGTAACATCACTTAAAATCCTGGACATGAGCATTCCTGTTTGGTTCTCATCAAAAAAATATATTGGCAATCTAACTATTTTAGAGTGTAGTTCATTGCGTAAGGTTTCTAAAACTTTCAGTCCACAGTAATTCATCTCATAGTTTTGCAAAAATCTAAAAATCCCCTTTATAATAAAAACAACAACCAAGGCAATGGGAATAAAAATAAGGGCCTGTTTATCTTTGTTGATAAAGATATCGTCTAAGGCTGGTTTTACCAAAAAAGCTGCAGCAGCAGAACAAGCAGCTACAATCGCCATGGAAATCAGGGAAATAAAAATCCTAAACTTATAGGGCCAAAAGTAACTAAGGCATCTTTTAAAAAGTTTTAAACTATGAACATCTTTTATTTCTGAGATTAATTTCATTTTAGTTCCCAAGTATAAGTTGTAGTTTTTTTATCTTCCTTTTTCTTGCGAAAAAACTTAAAAAATATCATGGAGCTCAAAAGATTACTTTGTATAGTCAACCTTGTTTTAAACCAATTTAAATCTTTTTTTCGCCCCACTCCTAAGCGATGAAAATAATAGGGGTTAGTTCCATAACCATTTCTAAATCTCTCTAAAGTAAAGGCTCCCTTATAGCCAGCAGTTTTTAAAGCCTTAAGACTTATCTGGTCAAAATGTCCCCAGGGCCAACAAAAAAACTGCTCATCCTGCTTATTTATTTCCTTTATTCTGGCCAAGGATTCCTGAAAATCCTTACAACAAAATTCATACCGCTCTTGTTCGGTCCTGCGTCTAAACTCTATTTTATCTCGACCTTCTTTAACCGGCCAAAATCCATCATAAGCATAAGCACTCCCAATATCAAAAAAGGGATAATTGTCTTGAGGTTTTTCATAAATACCCCAAACTGACCAATGACTTTTATCCTTTAACACGCCTTTAAATTCCAAATTCTTAAAACATCCCTGGTGTCTTTTAGAGTGACTATAAACCTCATGACCAAAATCTTCAATCAGGGCCCTTAATTCCTGAAGGGTCATAAATTGAGAATAATCTTTTTTTTCTAAGGCCAAACGAAAGGAAGTGGAGAGCTTTTTTAAGTCCGTAATTTCTTTAGGATGCCGAACTCTTCCTTCAACAATGAAATCACTTACTGCAAAAAAAACTGCTCTAAAACCATACTTTTGCAACAGAGGAACTGCAAACTTCCAATTACTTAAATGACAATCATCAAAGGTAAGAACAATATACTTATCATCTATATATTCTTTACCTTTTACTATTCTATAAAGCTTACGTACGCTTATAGTCTTATATCCTTTCTCTTTTAAAAACCTTAGATGGCTTTCAAAGATAGCAAGAGGATGACCACCTGGGGTACCTACATCATGATAACAGAGAATGGGAATTGTTTTAAAGAAACTAACCATTATTTTTTTGTAATAACTCTTTATATATATTTAAAAGTTTTTGAGTCTTCACTTCTGGCAAAAATAATTTTTGTAAAGGGATTATTTTACTTTTAATCTCCTCTCTCAAGCTCTCCGAAGTTATTAACTGCTCTAAATACAAGGCCAGTTGCTTGAAATCTCCTGGCTTAAACAAAAAACCTCTTCCCTCTAAAACTTCAGGAATTCCTCCTACTTTTGAGGAAACTATAGGCAAACCTGCAAAAATAGCTTCCAAGAGTGTATTGGGCATACTTTCACTTAAAGATGGAATACAAAAAATATCCATTATCTGAAGATAGTCTGCGATATTATTTATATGACCTAAAAAACAAACTTTTTTTTCTATCTTTAGCCTACTTATAAGATGCGTCCATTTCTCTTTTTGCGGACCAATTAAAATCAACCTCCAGTTATCCACTTTTAATAAACTAGCAGCCTTTAATAAAATATCTACCCCCTTATAGGAAGCATCACCACTAATACTTCCTATGACCACATCTGTTTTAGATATTCTAATTTTTTCCCTTACTAGGGCTGGCTCTAGGTTAGAAGCAACTCTATTTCTAGGAATAGAATTGTACAGTAGCTTTATTTTTCTTTTAGGAACACCTATCTTTTTTAATGTTTTAGCACAAGCCAAAGAATTAACAGTAAAACAGTCAATCCCTGGAGACCAATAGGGAAAAGGATTATTAGGGACAAAAACTACACCTCTATGAGCAAGTATAATCATATTTTTTTGCTTAAAAAATAAACTCCACCACGCCATTCTTTTTATAGCTTTATTATGGTAAACATGTATAATAGAAGGATTAAAGCTATCGATGAATTCTTTAAAAAAAGTTTTCCATTTTTTTACATCTTTTGGCAATTCAATCCAATTAGTTTTAGAACATTTATTAATAATAGTAGCACCTTTAGGAATTATAAAAGCTGTATTATGCCCTAGTTTACTCAACTCTTGAATAGTATACAGTGCTTGCCTCGTGCCACCACTACTTGTACTAGAAGAAGAGAAAAAAACTATTCGCAGGCTTGATAATACCATTTTAAAATACCTTCTGCTCTTTTATCCCAGGTATATTGTTTAGCTGTATTAATAGCATTTCTAGAAATAAGGTTAATTTGCTCAGTAGATAAAGATAATATTTCCCTAATCTTTTCGATACAATCAACAATATTTTCTGCCTCAAACAAAAAACTGTTCACCTTATGGACCAGAATACTTCTAATGCTTGAAAGGTCAGAAGCTAAGATAGGTTTACCTGTAGCTAAGTATTCAAACATTTTTAAAGGAGACATTGAATCAATAAGCTCTCCTGTCTTTAAATAAGGCATAATTAAGATATCAGCTTCCATAAGACAGTAAGGAACATATTTATAATCAATGTACGCATGCACATAACAATTTTTTATTCCCTTAGATAGGGATAGTTCTTTTATATACTGAACTTTTCTTTTATCTCCACCTATTATCACAAAATTTAATTCTGGCATATATTTAGCTATCTCTAATAAAAAAAAAGGACCTTTTTCTTTTCTTAATGAACCAACATATAACACTATCTTTTTTTTATATATACTTCTATCTTTAAACAATCTACCTATATAGTCCTTTTTTAAAGAATCCAGTTTAAAAAAAGTATTACTTATTCCATCTGGAAATACTTCTATGTTATCCTTCTTTAAACCCTCTTTTTGATATTGAGAAAAAATATGCTCAGAAATAGCTATAACTTTTCCATAATTATAACTATTAATATTTTCTACAAACTTTCTAAAATATTTAAATTTTTTATCCTTAGAAAACACATGAGATTCATAAATAAATTTTTTCTTTTTTTGAGCAAGAAAATATGCAATTGGTATACTTCTAGTAAAAAAAAGATCTTCAAAGTTTTTAATTTTTTTTTCTATATAAGCAAAAGCTGAACTCTCAAAATAATCTAGTTTGTCTTTTTTCAAAAAAATAACATTTAAATTACCAGGATAACAAATACCATACCTATGAAAATTTAATTTTATTAAGTTTAAAAAATACCTTTTAAACTTAAAAGGAATATAAAGATAAATTTCTTTTACAAACTTAGATAAAGAGTTAACCATATTAACTATCTGAATAGAATTGGCACTATGAGAAGGAATATGAGTCTTAGCAAAATATCTAATAACCATCTTTTAAATACTCAATTCTCGCCTTAAATAAACCAAGAAACAAAAACATTCCCCCCCTAACGCTATTTACATCCAAGTGGACGTGTAGTTGCATGTTTAAATATATTAATAAAATTATAAGCGCTATCAAAAAGGAAAAATCATCATAAGAATATTTCCACATACCAAGATAAAAAGCATATATAAACATAAACGTTATAGTTAAAAAACCCAAAATACCTGTTTCTGCAAGCAACTGTAAACTAATATTATGGGCATCTTGATATCCAGCACTCTCCACAGAGCTGTCATAGTGTCTATTCCTTTTATCTAAATAATTTCTATATTTTTCTTTAAAAGACTTATACCCATGACCTATAATGGGATTTTCCTTAAACATATTAAAAGCAGCCAACCAGAGGTTGTATCTATGATTAACTGTTATATGACTAAGGGGATTATCAGAAAGGCGCTTTAGCTTATTATGGGTAAAATATATTGATAACAAAAATAAAACAACTATACTTATAACGACATATATTTTAAATTTCTTTTTGATCAAAAACAAACCACTACACCCTAGCAAAGACACTAGAGGAGTTAACTCTTGCAATATAAAAACTAAATAAAATAAAAACAATATTGTTACTATATAAAAAATTTTAAAAAACTTTTTTTTCACACGAAAACAAAAAAACAAAGATACAAGAACCCCTATAGACAAAAACAAAGAGCTTCTGGAAATATTTTTAAAAAACAAAAAAGCAACGTTAACCATTCTTAAACTATCGTAACGATAAAAATAACATACAATAACGGTCAACAAAACAATAACAACATAACAATATAAATATTTTTCTATATTTTTAGATTCCAGATATCTTCCAAGCAAATAAGGGAAAATCGCCGTTAACACATCAAAACTTTTATTAACAGAAAAAGAATTATAAGCTGAGCTTATAATCGCCACAGCCCAAAATAAAAAAATAAAAACAACAAACTCATCTCTATATATATATTTAAAAGAAAATTCATTTTTAAACACAAGAAAAGTAAGATAAGCTATACACACAAAGTTATATATATCTACTTTTACAGGCAAAAAAAACAAAAATAATAAAAAAAGACTGCAGAAAAAAATATCATAATATGAATATAAAATATTTTTAAAATTCAAAGTTTGCTCCTTCAATCCTTAAGAAAACTTTCAAACTCCAAAATCTTTTTATCTAAAGCTAATTTCTGAAAAAACAAATCCCAATATTTCTTTTTCATTCCTAAAATAACATCCTTATCAAACTTTAAAAAATTTTTTAATATCATATTAATATGACTATTTTTTTTATAAAGAAAAAAATCACCCTTCAAAACCTCTCGTACTCCACCCACATCTCTAGCCACACAAACAAGTCCCTCAGCCATGGCTTCAAGCAAACTATTGGGCAAACCTTCACTATAGGAAGCTAAAATAAAAACATCTGCCTTACGCAAAATTTTTCTTACATCCTTTTGAAATCCATACCAGCTAACTCTATCTTCTAAATCCAGCTTCCTGGCCAATTCTTTTAGCTCTTGCTCGCACCTGCCTGTTCCCACCACATGATAATGGAAATTATACCCTTCTCTTTTTAGTTCTGCAAAGGCCTGTAAAACATCTTTATGCCCTTTATCTGGATTTAACTGACTGGTTGAAACAAACTGCAAAGGAGTGTTTACTTTATCAGGCGGAGAAGGCCTGACTTCCTTGCCAGTCATGATAACTGTTATTTCTTCTGGCTTTAAAAAGGGTAAATTTTGTAGCAATCCTCTTTTTATATATTCACAAGGAACCAATATCCTGGGTTTAATCCACTTATGCATTAGTCTAACATCTAATTTATTTTTCATATCGCCAGTAAGACCAACTCTATGAATAACAGGTATATTCAAAATCCTGGCAGCAATCCCTGCAGTGCGCATATCCTTGCCCACATTTACTATTACTCTGGAAATATTTCTTTTTTTAAAAAAATTAATAAACCAGCTTATTGCTAAGGGATTATAGTCTGGACCAAAATTAACTGCATAAGCTTCCAATCCCATTTCTTTAGCCCTATCCAAAAAAGGACCTTTTCTGGCCAAAATGACACTTTCAATATCTGTATATTTCTTTAAGCCCTGAGCAAGTTCTAAAGTCCAGGTTTTTACTCCTCCCCATTTATGAGTGGAATTGACAAAAGCTATGCGCATAACAAACTTAAATAAAGCTCTTTAGTTCTTTTATACATTGCCTCTAAAGAAAATTCCTGCTCCAGTTTCTCTGTATTAGCTGCTGGTAAACTCAGAGCTTTTTGTATATTTTCTAAAATAGAACAATTTGAATCTATAAACCTAATTCTAGGATAATATTCTTTAATTTCTTCAATACACTTGCTATATCTGGCCAAAATAGGAAGCCCCCAAAACCCAGCTTCCAGAACCACTCCTGGCATTCCTTCTATACCTGGCTCAGAAGTAAAAAATAACAAATCAAAAACAGAATAGTATTTGTTTACATCCTTTACTTCACCAGTAAAAACAAAGTTCTCTTTAGCAAAAGAAGGGATTTTTGACTGCCAATATTCAATATTACCCCCTCCAACTATCAAAAACAGAAAATTTTTATCTTGCTCCAATATCTTTAAAGCTGAATCTATAAAAAAATCCAGTCCCTTGCCCTTAGCAATCCTACCTACAAAGCCAATAATTTTCTGTTGATTATTGGTTACTATTTTCTCCCTTAATCCTCTATTAACATTATTCAAATCCACTTCAAGTCCATTATGAAGTATTAATATTTTATTTTTTAGACCAAAGCTATTTTTTAGATAAAAATCAAGTGCTTCTTTAGATACAAAAAGAATTTTATCTGTAAATAAAAGATGTATAATGTTTTCTTCTAGAGCCTGTTTTTTTTTATGTATCCATGAAGAAGCATACCAGTGCAATTTAGCCAAGTGCACATTAGCTATCTTTACCTTTACTCCAGCTAAACTTGCAGCTAAAATCCCAGAAATATTTCCTCCCAGAGAATGAGTATGCACAATATCTGTCCCATATTTTTTAAATAAAGAGCTTAACTTATATATACCTACAGGGTCCCATTTTCCTTTTAAAGGAAGGAAATGGGTTTTAACGCCCAATTCTTCTAACTCAGAAAAAAATATTCCTTTATCCTTATAAGTTACTACATGAACCTCAAAATCTTTAGTAAGCAAAGGCAGCAAGGAACGAAGTCTTCTTTGTACCCCTCCTATGTTCAAGTTATTGGTAACTCTAAAAACTACAGGTTTATTCTTTAACATTTTGCAATAAATTTAAAATCTTGCCTGCCAGCACCATGGCCCCAAAGCCATTATCAATATTCACCACGCCCAGGCCAGGTGCACAGGAGTTTAACATGGCCAGTAAGGCCGTAACTCCCTGAAAATGAGTACCATAGCCCACAGAAGTAGGCACTCCTATGATAGGTTGAGATAAAAGTCCAGCTAAAACGGAAGGAAGGGCGCCCTCCATGCCAGCAACGGCTATAATTACCCTGGATTGTTCTAAAAAAGAGAAATACGCTTCCAATCTATGCAGGCCAGCTATCCCCACATCAGCAATAAAACCAACCCTATAATCAAAAAACAATCCGGTATAATAGGCCTCCAATCCCACCTTTACATCAGAAGAGCCAGCACAAACAACCAGTATATCTCCTTCTGGAGAAAGTGTGGGGTCCAATTTTTTATTAGCAACTAAAAGCTCTGCTTCTGAGGAATAAAAATGTAACTGAGAAGATAAATTTAAATTTTCATATTTATAATTATCTAATTTGGTAATTAAAAAAGACCTGTTCTCTTTATAAAAATTTTCTACAATAACTTTTAGCTGCTCTACAGACTTGCCTTTGGCAAAAACTACCTCTTCAATGCCGGTTCTAAACTTTCTGGATTCATCCAAGCAAAGATCAGCATTAAGTCTCTTTAAGCTAAGTTTGCTAAGCTCTCTAAAAAAATCTTCTTTGGATATGTTTTCTTTTTCTAAAAAGACATTTAACTTATCTAAAATATCACTCATTACATAGTAAGCCTAAAAGTATCTGTTTCCAGTTTCTTCTCCAGTTTATTGGCAAAAATACTCATGGAATAACAGCAGATAAAATAAAGCATGGCTACTGTTGTATAAATCTCAAAAGGATAAATCATAAGCCTGTTGTTCAAGCTTTGAGCTACAAAAGTAAGTTCTAAAACACCAATAACATAAGCCAGAGAAGTATCCTTAAAAATAGCAATGAATTGCCCTACTATAGCAGGAATCATCTGTTTTAAGGCCTGGGGCAAAATAATTTTACGCATGGTTTGGAAGTAAGTAAGTCCAGTACTATAGGCAGCTTCAAATTGTCCTTTGGGAATATTTTGAATGCCTCCTCTTACTATCTCAGCCAGGTAAGCGCCGGTAAAAATAGTAAGAGCAATAGTAGCACTCCAGAAAACATTAATATAAGTTTTAGTAAAGATGGGTACAAAAAAGTAAACCCAAAAAATAACCATAATTAAAGGATTGCCTCTAATCAATTCAATATACAAAAGAGAAGGTATTCTAAACAATCTATATTTACTGGTCCTGCCCAAACCAACTACAAGACCGATAAAAAAACTTACACTAATGGCAATAACAGACATAATAACAGAAAAGGCCAGGCCCCCTAGACCCCAAAAGAAATCTCCAGGCTCTTTGGAAGGAAAGCGCCAAATCAAAAGATAACGAAAATTATCCACCACCACTTTCCAGTTTAAGTTAATTATCCCTGACAAAGCTTTATATATAAGAAAAATCAAAGCAGAGACAAAAGACACCTTTAAAACTAAAACTATAATTTTATTTAAAGCTACTAATAATCTATGTGTAAACAGGCTTAGTCCAGTTAGTTCCAGTTTATTTTCTTTTCTCTGGAATAATTTTCCTATCCAGGAAGATAGCTCTAAAATAAAACTAAAAGGAGAAAATACTATATCTGCCAAGATATGTGTCCAGTTTTTATCTTCCTTTGGTACCAATTGCAGCTTGGCATTTACCAAGTTTAAAATTCCAGCAATAGAAAGGGATAAAGATAAATAAATAAAAGTAGCAGCTGTAGTAGCTTCAAAGCCTCTAAAGGTAAGTGATTCTATTTGTTGAGATTGCCAGCAAAGTTCAGGAACCCCCACCACCATGGCCAGAGATGAATTTTTCATGTTATTTAAAAATTCACTACCCAGGGGTGGAATAATAGAGCGAAAAGCAAGGGGTAAAATAATTTTGCGTAATACCTGAAAATAAGAAAGGCCCGAAGAATAAGCCGCTTCTAACAATCCCTTGGGAATAGATTGGATACCAGCCCGAATAACCTCAGCCATAAAAGAACCTGTATAGATGGAAAGCCCCAGGGTTGCACTAATAAATTCATAATTTTGGGAAAATAAAAATTCTCTCCAGGCTTCAGGCAAGGCTTGAGGCAAAGCAAAATACCAGAAAAAAAGCTGAACTAACAAAGGAGTATTGCGAAAAAACTCTACATAGACAGTGGAAAAATAATAGTAAGGTTTAAAAGAGGATAGCCTACCCAATCCAAAAATAATACCCAGAAGTAAAGCTAAACCAGAACTAATAAGAGAAATTTCAACTGTTAGCTTTAAACCTCTGATTAAGTAATACCCTAAATTTTCGCCATAAGTTTCATTAACTGTATAAAGCACAGACCAATCAAACTTATAGCCAAAATCAAAAACAAATCCCCAGTAATAAACCAGGCTCACTAAAACGCTAAGTAAGAGTACATTTTGCAACCAGTTTCTTTCTAAAATATAGCGCCACATTCTCTACATCCATTAAAGAGTTTTTTGATAAAAAAAGGCCCAGGGCACACCCCGGGCCTTTATAACTACTTATTTTTTTAGGGCCACATTTCAATAGTACGAGTAAGAGGAAAGTAATAAGGAGTATCTGGGCCATACCACTTGTTGTAAATCTTCATATAAGTACCATCTTTCCACATATCTTGAATAGCAAAATTAACAGCATCTCTCCAATCAGAATCATTTTCAGGTAAGCCAATGCCATAAGGCTCATCGCTAAAAAAATCGCCTACCAGTTCATACTTACCAGGTTCTTTAGCTGCATAACCAAGCAAAATAGTGGAGTCAGTAGTCCAGCCAGCAACTCTATCCATTTTTAAGGCTTGGAAACACTCTGACTCTTTTTGAAAAGAGATAACATTCTTTTCATAATTGGGGTCACCAAGTTTCTTTAACAAATTCTTTACATTAATTTCAGAAGTAGTTCCCTGCTGAGTAGCAATCTTTTTGCCAATAAAGTCTTCCCATTTTTTATAAAGACCTTTTTTGGCCAAAATCTTCTGCCCATCAAAAAAGTAAGTAATGGAAAAGTCTATGGACTTATCCCTTTCTCTTTTATGGGTCATATTGGCTACAGACATGTCAATTCTGCCTTGCTGGACAAAAGCAATTCTGGTCTTGTTGTTTACAGCCACTCTTTCCAGCTTGCAGCCAAGTCTTCTGGCAATTTCTTCAGCAATATCCACATCAAAGCCAACCCACTCGCCCTTTTCATTATAAAAGGCCCCTGGAATGGAATCGGTCATGATTCCAGCCCGAATCACTTTGGTCTTCATTACCCTTTCATAAGTAGGGCCAGCATAGGCCAAACTGGCCAGCACCAAAACCGCAATCATTCCCAAAAACACAGTTCTTAGTTTAAACATAAAAACCCCTCCCTTTTGTATTTTTAAAGTTATACCCTAAAAACCTCTTAATGACTCAAAATTTTACTCAAAAACAACTTGGTCCGTTCACTCTTGGGATTATTAAAAAAGGCATCAGGAGTATTTTCTTCTATCAGCCTGCCATCATCCATAAAAATGACTCTATCTGCCACTTCCTTGGCAAACCCCATCTCATGAGTAACCACCACCATGGTCATTCCCTCTCTGGCCAACCCCTTCATAACATCCAAAACTTCATTAATCATTTCCGGGTCCAGGGCTGAAGTGGGCTCATCAAAAAGCATAATCTTAGGCCGCATGGCCAGGCCCCTGGCAATAGCTACTCTTTGCTGTTGTCCTCCAGAAAGCTGAGGGGGATAGACATTGGCCTTGTCAGGAATATTTACTTTGGCCAAAAGTTCCATAGCTAAATCTTCAGCTTCCCGCACATCCATTTTACGCACTAAAATGGGGGCTAAAGTAATATTTTCCAAAACGGTCATGTGGGGATAAAGATTAAATTGCTGAAAAACAAAACCTATTTCTGCACGCAAGGCTGTAAGGTTGGTCTTGGGAGAATTTACATCCACTCCATCTACTAAAATTTTACCCTTTTGAATGGGCTCTAGCCTGTTAATACAGCGGATAAGGGTACTCTTGCCCGACCCACTAGGCCCGCAAATAACAACAACCTCACCCTTTTTTATTTCTAAATTGATATCCTTAAGCACATGATGTTCACCAAACCACTTGTTTACATGCTCTATCTTTATCAACGCTAACACCCTCTCCTTAAACGAATTGACGCAAAAAACCTTAGCAAAGAGCTTTCCCCTTAGCAAGAAGGGAAACAACTCTTTAAATAATTTATAAAGACTGTTTTAAAGGTAAAATGGCCCGCCCTGAGGGATTCGAACCCCCGACCTGCGGATTCGAAGTCCGACGCTCTATCCAGCTGAGCTAAGGGCGGGAAATAAAAAAGCTATTTGCCAGAATCAAGCTTTAAACCAGTGATAATTAAGGCAAGAGCAATCAAAGCTACCAACAAAATAAATCCAGGACCCATAGCACCCTCCCATATTCTTTTAAAATTTTTTATCTAACCTTTTTTTTATCCAAGAGCAATAAAAAGATTTTCTCTAGAGTTCCTCCAGAGGATAAAATTCTTCCTCTACTCCTCTAAGTAATTTTCTTTCTTGCACAAATTCCAAAAAGACCTCTGCATCAATAAAACCAAGATCTTCCTTAGCTTTTATCTTCTTAAAATCTAAATAAAAATCACCCCCCCTGGCAACAAAGCTATTGGTTACCAATAGATACTTTTCTTCTAACTTTAGAGGTTCCCATCTATTATTGCGATATATGACCAAATCCACTATTCGCCTTCCCAAGGGATTAGCCTTTCTCAACTTAAACTTAGCTCCATACAGGTAGGGAAAAGGACCAGTCCTACCCTGCAAAGCTCTATCCACTGCTTTTTCTAAAATAGTCTTCAACTCCTTTCCAGACAGTTCAAACAAAACCAGGCTGTTACCAAAGGGCAAGACTTCGTAAATATCAGCCACGGTAATGGGCCCTTTAGCTAGGGAAGTCCTTACTCCACCAGCATTTTGCAAAGCAAGATCTACCTCCAGATATTTAGTTTTTAAATACATAGACTTAGCTACCAAGGGAGCTAAGTCATTTCTTTTATCTGTTTGAGGTATACGAATATTACTCAAACTTTTAAGGGCTTTTCCTACTACTTTCTTTTTGAGTTTTTCTACTTCTTTGGAGTAATCCAGTATGTTTTGTTCTACTTTCTTATTCTTTTGAGAAGATACAAAGAAAGCCTTTTGCCTTGCTGTTAAGCCCTGTATTCCTGTTTTCGAACCAAGCAAAAATATAATTCTAGAGTCCTTTTGCCAGCTATTTTCTAAAATTACACCTCGTCTATCAAAAGCCACCTTAAGATCACCTAGTACATACCCCCACTTCCAGGCAGTAACCACTAGGACAGGTTTATTATGGTTATATACAATAGTAGGATAAGGTCCTTCAGAAGGAAGTCCTAACTCCTCTAGTTTTCCTAAAGGTGTATGAGAATGTCCTCCTACAATAATGTCAATATCCTCTACTTCCCGGGCTAGTTTTATATCCTGTTTATATCCAAGATGACTTAAGACTATTACTTTATTTATACCCATCTTTTTAAAAAGCTGAACAAAATCAGAAGCAACTTTTTTTACATCTTTAAAGCCTATGTTATTACCAGGACTAGATATGTTTTGAGTGTCTGGAGTAGTTAATCCTAAGATAGCCACCTTTTCCCTTCCTATTTGCATAATAATATACTTTTTAATCTTACTTTGTAACTTATTTGGTTTTTTAAAATAAATATTAGCACAGAGAATAGGAAAATTGGCCCTGGAAACAAATTTCTGCCAAAGGACTTCAGGCCCCTTATCAAACTCATGATTTCCAAGAACCATAGCATCTAAACTTAAAAGATTTAGACTGGTAATATCTGCTATTCCTTGAAAAAAGGTATAATAAAGAGTACCCTGAACTGCATCTCCTGCATGTAAAAAAAGAATATTTTTATCTTGTTTTTTTTCTTTTTGGACATAATCAGCAATATAGGCATATCCACCCACCAAAATTTTGCTATTACCTTTTTTCTGCTTATTTATGGTTAAAGCCAAAGGGTTTAAGTGAGAATGAGTGTCGTTTACATGTATAATTCTAAGAACAAAACTTTCTGAAAGATCTTTACTGTTTATAATCTCTTGCTTTTTTACACAAGAAACAACAATAGCACTCAGCAAAAAAATACAAACTACCAACAGCCATCTTTTTTTTCTCATAAATCCTCTCCTTGCCTATCTGGCCTTAATTTAGCCAAGTGTTATCGAAAAAATTTTATAGACAAGAAAAAAATAATTCACTAAGCTCACTCTTTTTAAAGAAATCTGTACTGGAGGGGTAAAATATATGCAAGCTATTCTTATGAAAATGGTAATCTCTTTTCTCTTAATCCTTACTTTAAATAGCCCAGTATTAGCTCAGGATGTGTTAACAATTGGTTTCAACCTTCCCATGAGTGGAGAAAATAAACAAACAGGCATCTCAGCCAGAGACGCTGCTGAAATGATTAAAGAAAGAATCAACCTACAGGGTGGGCTTACCATTGGAAGCAAGAGCTATATTCTAAAGTTTATCTACGAAGACAATGACTTTGATCCTAAAAAAGCCCAATCAGTAACCCAAAAACTAGTAGAAACAGACAAGGCTCTGGCCATAGTTGGCCCCATGGCCAGTAGGCAGGCCGTACCTGCAGGGGCAATTGCCAACAAACTACAAACCCCCATGATATCTCCCTGGTCCACTAACCCCAAAACCACCCTCAATAGACCCTGGGTATTTAGAGCTGCTTTTTTAGACCCCTTTCAAAGCGATGTGGCCATAAAATTTAGTGAAAAACTTTTTAAACCCCAAAAAGTAGCTGTAATTTTTGTAAAAGATGACGATTATTCTAAGGATCTGGCTGAGCTTTTTAAATTAAAATGGGAGCATAAATATGGTACAGGAACAGTAGTGGGTTTTGAAGGTTTTCTCACTGGCAATAACGATTTTACTCCTTTAGTTAAAAAAATTCTTAAAGATAAACCAGATTTGATTTTTCTTCCCTGCCATTACTATCAAACCGCCAATATCATGAAGACCCTGCACACACTGGGCTGGGAAGGACCTATCATGGGTACAGATTCTTGGGGCTCTGCGGATCTATTTAAACTCTGTGGACGAGATTGTGTAGGACATTTTTTCTCTACCCACTATACTGCTTTAGGAGCAAAAGGATTAACCCAAAACTTTGTTCAACAATTCCAGAGAAAATATAATTATTTGCCTGACGACCCAGCAGCCCTTACTTATGATTCTATTAACCTCATCTTCCAAGCCCTAAAAAACAGCGGAGATTTATTTAACCAGGCTGACTCCATAACCAAAAAAAGAGCTATCCTTCGTTTTGCCTTATCTAAAATCCAACAATTTAACGGTGTTACTGGAAAAATGAGCTTTAACTATCAAGGTGACCCCATAAAATGTGCGGTAGTAGTAAAAATCAATGAAAAAGGAGAGTTTGTCTTCTCTGAATCTGTTTGCCCGGAAGAATAAATTTAATTTAAAAAAGGTTGCCATTTGGCCAAGATGCGCTTAAACCATAAATATTAGAATGTATTCAGGAGGAAAACATGTCCAATTGGCAATCTTATTCACCCACGAAAGCCCGCGTAGAAGTGCTCAACGCCTTTATGCGGGGAGTTTATCAGTGGATGGCTCTAGGCTTAGGCCTTACAGGTATCATAGCTTATTTCACGGCTACTAGTCCTACCTTACTGCAAATTATTTTCGGCAATCCCCTGGTAATGTGGGGGCTCTTAATTGGTGAACTACTTTTAGTTGTAGGGCTTAGCGCAGGGATAAGCAAACTCTCTGGCTCCACAGCCACATTTCTCTTTTTGCTCTATTCTGGACTAAATGGCCTTACTCTTTCGGCCATATTTCTCGTCTACACTACCTCTTCTATTGCTTCTACCTTCTTAATCTGTGCTGGAATGTTTGCGGCCATGTCCATCTATGGACTTACCACCAAAAAAGACCTTACTTCCCTGGGTAGTTTTCTCTTCATGGGCCTCATTGGTATTATCATTGCTTCCATAGTAAATATCTTTTTGAAGAGTTCCGCCTTTCAGTTTGTTATCAGTGGGATTGGCGTAATTGTTTTTGTGGGACTTACTGCTTATGACTCCCAAAAACTAAAGCTAATGGGAGAAAGCGCCCCCTATGATGATGCCCTAGCAATTAGAAGGGGGACCATCCTGGGTGCCCTTACCCTATACCTGGATTTTATTAACCTCTTCTTGATGTTACTTAGATTTTTTGGTCAATCCAGAGAATAAAAAAGGGGGGACCTTCCCCCTTTTTCCCAACAATGAATCCAATTATTTCTTCCCTTCTTTACCCCCTGGGTCTTACCTATGCTGGTTTGGTTAATCTGCGCAATAAATTTTACAGCCGCCAAAAAGTATCTCTGGGCTTGCCCACCATTTCCATAGGCAACATATCTGTAGGTGGAACCGGCAAAACCCCTTTTACTCTTTATCTAGCTCAAAAGATACACTCCTGGGGACAAATACCCTTTGTTTTAACTCGAGGTTATAAAGCCAACCCTCCCACCTATCCTTTTGCCGTCAGCCCCACAGATAGTCCTAATACAGCTGGAGATGAACCCCTCTTACTAGCTAAACAGGGATTACAGGTCATAATTGACCCCAACCGGGTACGAGCAGCGCAATTTGCCCTGCAAAACTACACTCCCACCTCTTTTTTATTGGACGACGGTTTTCAGCAAACCAAAATCTTTAAGGATTTGGACCTGGTTCTTCTGGCACCTAGGGACTTTTACAACTGGAATCGCCCTCTTCCCAGCGGCTATTGGCGGGAAGGGGAAAAGGGATTAACCCGAGCAGATATTTTTCTGGTAAACCTGCAGGGTAACAATCTGTCCCTTCTACAAAAACTGGCCACTAAGAAACTAAAAAAATTTTCTAAACCTCTTCTTTTTTTTGACTATAAGATAACATATCTGGAACATGTTCAAAATAAAGAACAAACTAAAAAACTAAAAAATTATTTGCTTATAACCACCCTTGCCAATCCTCAAAAAATAGTTAAAAGTCTTCTCAACTTTGGCTTAAATCCCCCAGACCTACATCTCTCTTACCCTGACCACTACTTCTTTAAACCTCACGATAGAAAAAAGATTTTAAGGATTATAAGAGAAAAAAAGTTAAATCTGGTGTGTACAGAAAAAGAAAAGGATAAACTGGTAGGCATTTTAAATACGCAAGACATTTGGGTTATTAAAAGCCACATTGTCTTCTCTTCAAAAGAAGAGGAAGATTTACTGCTGCAAAAAGTAAAAAATATTTTACAAATTAAATAAGATAAGGAAGATTATGAAACAAAAAATAAATAAACAGGAAATACTTAGAATTTTTCGTAAAAAACAAAAACCTTTAACTCCTAAAGAAATCTACACTCTTTTAGGCAAGAAAAAACACCTCAAAAAAGCGGTCAAAAGAATTCTTAAGGAACTGGAAGAGCAGGGGAAAATCCTCAAAACAGGAAAAGCCCTGTGCCTGGTGGAAAAATTGCCCCTGGTAAAGGGAGTATTAGAAATTCAGGGTTCAGGCATAGGTTTTGTCATTCCAGAAGATAAAAGGCGCAAGGATATCTTTGTACACCCCAACAACTTTGAAGACGCCTGGCATGAAGACGAAGTCCTGGTAGCTATCTTACCCTTTAAAACAGGTAAAAGCCCAGAAGGGCGTATCGTCAGAGTTCTAAAAAAGAAAAGGGAAAAAATCGTAGCCAAGGTAAAGCAAAAAATTGGCTCTCAGGTGTATTTAACTCAACCTACGGATTTAAGGCTTCACTTTTCCCTGGTCATAGAAAGTCCAGAAAAGTTACAACCAGGCTCCCTACTTACTTTAAAACCAGAAGCCCCTCTAGAGCCTTCTCTCTGGTCTGCTACCCTGGAAGATGTTTTAGGTCCAGAAAAAGACCTGAGTGTGCAGGAAAAAATGGTCAAAATAAACCATCTCATACCTACAGACTTTCCTGCTCAAGTTCTCAAGGAAGTAACAGAATTGCCTGCCCACCCCAAAGAAAAAGACTTTGACCAGCGTACGGATTTGCGTTCCCTGCCTTTTGTTACCATTGATGGGGCCAAGGCCAGGGATTTTGACGATGCCATCTGTGTGCAAAAGACAGCCCAGGGCTATAAACTTTTTGTGGCTATTGCTGATGTCTCCCACTATGTGGACTTTGGCTCTGCTTTGGACAAAGAAGCCCTGGAAAGAGGCAACTCCTATTATTTCCCCCTCTCAGTAGAGCCCATGTTCCCCCCGGCCCTATCCAATGGTCTTTGCAGCTTAAACCCCCATGTCCCCAGGTTGGTCATGGTTGCAGAAATGGACTTTAATAAGCAGGGACAAAAACAAAAGGCCAAATTCTATCCTGGAGTAATTGAAAGCAAATTTAGGCTAACTTACACCCAGGTACACCAGGCCCTGGAAAAAGGAGATACTCAGGCTAAAAAAGAAGTGGAGCCTGTTCTTCCCATGCTGGAATTAGCTTATGAACTTGCCTCCCAGTTAAAAAAACTTCGCCAGCAAAGGGGCAGTATTGACTTTGACTTACCAGAACCAGAAATTCATTTTAATCTGCAAGAAGGCCTTCTGGAAGTAAGGCCAAGGCTTAGGTATTTTTCCCATCAGGTAATAGAAGAATTTATGATTGCTGCCAATGAAGCAGTGGCTGAATTTTTAGAAACAAAGGAAATGCCCTTTTTATATCGTGTCCATCCTGCCCCTGACCCTGAAAAGTTAGCCTCTTTATTTAAACTTCTAAAAACAACCACTTTAGCAGAAAAACTTCCTGAAAAAACCTCTCCTAAAGACCTGCAGGACCTCTTAAAAAAAGCAGAGCACACTGAACTCGCCTTTTTGGTCAATCGCTTACTTTTAAGGTCCATGATGCAGGCCAAATACAGCCCTGTAAATGAAGGCCACTTTGGCCTGGCTTCTCTTTCCTATTGTCACTTTACCTCTCCCATTAGACGCTACGCAGACCTGGTGGTACACAGGGCCTTAAAAAAGGTATTGGTGGGAGATTTTCCCCGAAAAAAGAAGCTAAAAAAACTCCAGAAACTGGGAGAGCACCTAAGTTTACAAGAACGCAAGGCCATGGAAGCAGAAAGAGAGATGCTCAAAAGGGCCTCTATTTTAGCTCTAGAAAAGAGGATAGGACAGGAGTTTACTGGCATTGTCTCCTCTTTAAGCGACTTTGGTTTTTGGGTAGAATTGGAAGAAATTATGGCCGAAGGCCTAGTGCGCTTCTCCAGCCTTAGTGATGATTATTACTCCTTTTTGCCAGATAGACAGGAAATAAGAGGCGAGCGCACAGGAAAACGCTTTGTGCTGGGTCAAAAAGTAAGAGTTGTCTTAGAAAGGGCTGATTTAGATAGATTACAGGTGGATTTTGCCTTAAAAGAAGAAGATTAAAAAACTCTTCTACTTCCAACCTATTCTTTGGCTCTGGGATGAGCCTGGTCGTAGATTTGCATTATGGTTTCTAAGTTAAGGTGGGTATAGCGTTGGGTGGTAGAAATCCTGCTATGGCCCAAAAGCTCCTGTACTGTACGCAAATCAGCACCTGCTTGCAGTAAATGGGTGGCAAAGGTATGTCTTAGCGTATGAGGGCTCAAATTAAAATTAAGTCTGGCTTCTTTAGCCAGGCGCAACAAAATACGATTGGCTTGGCGACGATTTAAGCGTTTTCCCCGTATTCCTAAAAAAAAGGCCTGCTCCCGCAAACTGGGATTAAAGGCTTCTCTTTGCCGAAGATAATTTAACAACCTTTGCGCAGCCTTTTTACTTAAAGGTACCATGCGTTCCTTTTGCCCCTTTCCCAGAACAATTACCACTCTTTGCCCCAAATCTACATCCTCCAGGTTTAACCCCAGGGCTTCACTTATTCTAAGTCCTGACCCATAAATGAGTTCTGCCAGGGCAATATCCCTTAGGTTTTTAGGGGAAGGTTCCAGTTCCACTTCCAGTAAGTTTATTACCTGGTCCACATTTAATACTCTGGGAATCTTCTTTTCTTGCTTAGGATTTTTTATGCCCAACAAAGGATTGGTCTCTATTTTTTTACGCTTTAAAAGAAAGCGAAAAAAAGACCTTAGAGAAGAAAGTTTTCTGGCTAAAGAACTTTTACTTAAGTTTTTAGCATAAAGCTCCTGAATAAAGCTAAGGACATCTGGTTTTACAATCTTTTCAGGAGAGTCTAAACTTTTTTTTACCTTATTTAAAAAAAGTTCAAACTCTTTTAAATCAGTGGCATAAGCTCTAAGAGTAGCTAAAGAATAGCCTTTTTCTACTTCTAAATAAGCAATAAAAACTTGTAAATTATGAGGAAGGTTTTCTTCTATCCAGGACATAATTACTTTTGGGATTTTTCTTGGCAACTTTCTTTAAGTTCATGGCAATTTGCGCAGCTTCACCATAGTGTTTTAACTGACCATAGTTAAAAACCACAGCAATGGAAATTGCCATTAAGGGAAATTCTCTTACTTTTCCCTGCCTATCTGTGGAAACAATTTTACCCTGCTCTCTATCTTCAGGGTCGTAAAAATTAGGAACAATACTGTCAAAGCTCTCTACAATCAATTCACAGGCCTTTTCTGCCTTATCCGTAGGCACAATAAAAATAAAATCATCTCCGCCCACATGTCCCACAAAACTCTCAGGACCACCAATAGCCCTTATGGTGTTGACAATAATTCTAGCTGTCATCATCAAAACTTCATCACCTCTAGAAAAGCCATATTTGTCATTAAAGGACTTGAAGTGATCCAGGTCCACATAAGCCAGGGCAAATTCTTTTTGCTGGTCTAATAAACTCTGTATCTTTTGAATAATGGAGGTATTACCTGGCAGCTTGGTCAAAGGATTGGCATCCAGGCTTCTGGCTGCCCTACTTAAAATAAGAGTTAAACGCACTCTGGCAATATCTTCTTTTATGGGCTTTAAAATAAAGTCATCTATTTCTAGATGGGTAAAGTCTATACTGGGCAGGTCTTCTTTATCTAAAATTAAAACCACTGGTACCTGGCGATAAACATTTTCACTCTTAAAAAGAGAAACCAAATGCAAGGGGTCAACATCTTTTAAATCCTTATCAAGCAAAAGTAGTTGAGGAGGATTGTTAAATAAAAATTCTATAGCTCCGCTACCACGCTCAAAAACAGTCCAATTGGCTGCAGGAAAGGATTTTTTCAAAGTTTTAAACAATTCAACAGAGTTGGAAATAAGAAAAAAATCCTGTTGTTTATTCATATTTTATTCGTCAGGAGTGAAATGGGAAAGTTCTAAAAACTGTTCTCCCAAATTATCCAGAATATCTTCCAGGTCATTTAAAGAAAGTTTAAGTATTTTTAAACTCTCTGGATAGACAAAACTTACCTGGTCATCTCCAGCAAAACCCACTTCAAAGGCTCTGGTAATAAAATCAGCCAGGTGGACCACTGCGGCCATATCGGGATGGTGTTGAGCGCTCTTTACTTTGTGATGCCAGGCCAAGGCCTCTCGCAAACGCAAAGGAAGATTCCAGTAATCTGCCAGCCAGGCATTTATCCTGTCGTGAGCAAAGCCCATTACTTTTCGTTCTGCCTCATAATAGCTTAGGTCTTCTTTTTTTACCACTGCATCCACTTCTTCTTTTAGCTCTGGCAATTGAACCAGGGCAATTACCTTGCCCAGGTCGTGCAAAAGCCCGGCCACTGCATACTCCTCAGGGTCCTTAAAACCTACCTTTTTGGCAATAACCGAAGCAGCTAAAGCACAGCCCAAACTATGTTCCCAAAGTCCCACCATGGACTTGGTCATAATATCAAATACAGAAGTGCTAATTATAAGCCCTTTAATCACATTAAAACCCAAAAGTACCAGGGCATGTTGAATGGTAGATATCCTTCTGGGAAAACCGTAAATGGGAGAATTGACCATTTTTAAGACCTTGGCTGATAAAACCTGGTCCCTGGAGATAGCTTTGGCAATTTTTTCTGTTGAAGAATTGGGGTCTTCTACCAGTTTGCTTACTTCTTCCAATACCTTGGGTAAAGTGGGCAAGTCCTTGACTGCTAAAACCTTTTTCTTGGTTTCCAATTGCAAATCTTCCATTACTCACTCCCTTCTTCTGGAGTCTGCATCTCTGCCAGGGCTTTGTGCTGAAAGTATTCTTGCAAAAAATTCTTTAATTTTAACATAAAAGGGTCATCCTGATGACGAAAAAGATAATCCATTCTTTTAATCCGCTTCTCAAAAGAAGGAGCAGAAGCCAGCCCCTCCAGGTCCAGGGGATTTCCCTTTACCACAATGGACTTTATCCCCTTGTTAGCCAGGATGCGAATGTGATTTTCCGTAAGGCTAACCCCTGCTGCCAAAAGCACCTGCCCGGTCTCGCTGGTAGCTGGTTTTTCCAGGACCATGCCAGGCTTGGCCAGATTGATGGGAATTTTTTGCATGCACTTCTCCTCTTACCAATAACTGCTATTTTTACTTTCCTCTTCTTGCAAATAAAATCAAGTCTTTTCTTAGATTAAAGAGTAAAAGAGACCTGGCTTTCTGGTTATAAGTCCTTTTACTTCCAGTTGCAAAAGCATACTATTTAACAGTGCAGATGAAAAGGGCAGGGCCTGTTGAATATCTTCTAAATGCATCTCCTGGTTTTCCTGTAAAAGAGTTAGAATCTGTTTTTCCTCTACACTTAAATCCGAAAAGTCCCCAGAGGTTGTTTTGGGTTCAGAAAAAGAACCTTTTGTCTCCAAACCAAGCATTTCCAGTACATCTTCTGGCTCTTGTATAAGATAAGCCCCTTGTTGAATCAAAGCATTACACCCAGCAAAGGAATTCATTTTACAGGTACCAGGCACAGCAAACACCTCTCTATTTTGCTCCAGGGCAAACTGAGCCGTAATTAAAGAACCACTCTTTTTAGCTGCTTCCACTACCACTACTCCCAGGGAAAGCCCGCTAATAATCCTATTGCGAAGGGGAAAATTTTGCGGCTCAGGCTCTGTAGAAGGTAAAAATTCGCTCAACAATAAACCTTGTTCTTGCATTTGTTCAAAAAGAGTTTTGTTTTGCCTGGGATAAACCACATCTAGGCCACAACCCAGGACCCCTATACTTTTGCCTTCTCCTCTAAGGGCAAAAGAATGAGCCCTGGCATCAATCCCCACAGCCAAGCCAGAAACCACGCAAATCCCTGCTGCACTTAAAGTGCTAGCCAGTTCTTCAGCCATTTTTAAACCATAGGCTGTACATCTCCTGGCTCCCACCAGGGCTACCTTGGTTTTTTGTAATAAAGACAACCTGCCCTTATAAAATAAAAGAGGAGGAGGTGTACTTATTTCTCTTAACAGGGAAGGGTAATTATCATCAGTAAAAAGCAGGTAAGAGACATTCTTTTTTAAAATTTCTTCAACCAGAGAAGTGGCCTTTTGCCAGCAACCATCTAATTCTAAAGAGTTGATTCCCAATTTTGAAAGCAGTTTTACATCTTTTCGTGCTTCTTCTAAAAAAAGATAAGGGCTTTTATAGTCTAAAACTATTCTTTTTATCCTGGCAGGGCCAACTCCTTTTATCTCTCTTAAAACTAAAAAGGCAAATAGTTCCTTTTCTCTGGTCAATTTTTTAACTCAAGCTCTTAAGTTTCATTCTTGCTTTTGCAGCTACATCACTTTTGGGATAATCCTCCAGTAAAACCTTTAAATAAAACCTGGCATTATCCTTATCTCCCAATTCCAGATAGGCATAGGCAATTTTAAGTAAAGCATGACTGGCCTTCTCACTCTTAGGAAAGGAATTTACTACCTGCTTAAAGGCCAGAATGGCTTGAGCATAAAGCTCTTCTCCATAGTAGCTTTCTCCAATCCAATAAAGGGCATTGGGCAGTAACTTACTCTGGGGATATTCTTCCTGCAGTTGCTTTAAAAACTTACGACCAGACTTATATTGGCCCTCTAATACCAGTTTTAAACCCTTTTCATACAACTTTTTATCCGTCCAAGAGTCTTTTTGAGATTGCATCGCCCCAAGCTTAACTTCCAGTTCTTCTTCTGGTCCAGGGCCAGGAATTAATTCAATTTGCATCTTTTCTTCTGTACCCTTTGCTTCTGTTTTTGCCTCTGCTTGAGATAAAGCAGTAACTTTTTGTTCTAAGGCCTGCAAAGAACTTTGCAGATTTTTTAATTCCTCTTTAATTGCAGTTAATTCCCTTTGATTTTTCCTTAGCTCTTCTCCATAAGCCAAAGAACTGCTTTCCAGATTTTCCAGACGCCATTCCAGGGACTGAGACATTACCTTGGGGTCTTGTCTATAACTACTACATCCTCCAAGCATTCCCAAAAGTACCAGCAACCAAATAAATTCTTTCTTCATTGCACTCTCTCCAGCTTAAGGGTTTAACTAAATCTAGATTCATTTTCCCTTAAGAAAAAAAAATATTTTTTTCAAGCATACTAAAAAAGTAGAAAAATAGCATTTTGACAAACAAACGTTTGTTTTATACCCGCATTTCATGCAGTCCAACAGAGAAAAAATTTTAGAAGTAGCTGAAAAACTTTTTGGTGAAAAAGGCTTTAAGGCCGTAAGTGTAAGGGAAATCACCCAAAAGGCCCAGGTCAATGTAAGTGCAGTTAACTATTATTTTGGAAGCAAAAAGGGCTTGTACCTGGCTGTATTTAAAGAACTCTGGCTAAAAAGGGCTTATCTTCAGCGACAATACCTGCAAAAAAATCTGGAAGCCAAAAAACCTTTAGATATCCAGACCTTTGTCCAGGAAGTGATGACCAGTTTTTTAACCGGTCCCATTTGTGAAGACATTAAAAAATATCACCATGCTTTAATTCAAAGAGAATTCAGAGAGCCCAGTGAAGCTCTGGACATGGTGTTAAAAGAAGCCATTCACCCCATGCTAAATCTCTTAAGCAACTACTTAGAGACAATTTTTCCTTCTCGGTTCTCTGAGGAAGAAAAAAAGGTTTATGCCTTGAGCATAATAGGCGTGGCAGTTCATTTTAATCTGGTCAGCAAGAGCTTGCCTCACATTCTGCCCGAAATAAAAACAGAGCCAATTCCCTTTATAGGCGAAAAGATAAGCTTTCTCTTAGCCCAGGGACTTCAAGGAATAACTAAATGAAAAAATTTTTTGCTTTGTTTTTGTGTTTACTTCTGGGCTGTAGCCCCAATTTAAAGTTGGAACGCAAAAATTATATAAAAATACCTTCCACCTATTTAGAAAGTGCTAATCCTGAAGAAAGTGATAGTGGAAGGTGGTGGACCAGGTTTAAAGACAAACACCTGGAAAATATCCTGGAGCAAATTAAAACTTCTAGTCTGGACTTACAAAAAAGCAGCCTTGCCCTCCAAATTTTAAAAAAACAATACGAACAGGAACTTTCCACTTTATATCCTCAAATAGATTTAAAGGGAAGTGTAATACGAGAAGGAAAATACATCTCTTCCCTTACAGGAGATAAAAAATATTCCCTTGGCAACACCTATTCTCTAAGTCTTTACGCTTCCTATGAACTGGATTTATTCCAAAAATTAAGCCAGCAAAGACAGTCTGCCTGGCATACCTTTTTGCAGGGTAAATACGAACAAATTGCCCTAAGACAAAGTTTGCTCACTGAAGGAACTAGTTTATATTTAAATATTGCCTTTTTAAAGTATAAAAAAGAACTTTTAACAGAACTTTTAAAGCTAGCTCAAACCAAATACCAGCTTGCGCAATTAAACTATTCTCAGGGTATAAGTGAACTTTCTACCCTGCTTAACTTTGAAAATCTGGTAGAGCAGAGGAAAAATGAACTTCTTGCTTTAGAAAATACCCTTAAAAGTAAAATCTATGCCCTTTCCTTGCTTTTGGCCCAATATCCCCGGGAAGATATTTTTACTTCTCCCTGGTCTCACTTTTCTTTAGATGTGCTCCAGGTAAATCCTGGTTTACCCTCTTCTCTTTTAAAAAGAAGACCAGATATCCTGGCCCAGGAAGAAAAATTGGCAGAGCTTGAGGCAAAAGCCCAAATAGCCAGAAAGGCCAGGTTCCCTCAAATAACCCTTACAGCCACTTTTGGTTATAGCAGTACAGAGTTAAAAAACCTTTTCACACCAGAAAGTTCTCTCTGGAATCTGGCTCTGGGATTGGTCCAGCCCATTTTTCAGGCAGGAAAATTAAAAAAGGCTGAAGAAATCGCCATTCTTAACTTCAGAAAAGAAGAAATAGAATATGCCAACACCTTGCTCACTGCCTTTAAAGAAGTAGAAGAAGTATTAAACTGGCGAAAAATCCTTTTGGAGCAGCGCCAGAATCTTGGGCAATACCTAAAAAATCAAAAAAAATCTCTAGAATTAGCTAAGATAAAGTATGAATATGGCCAGCTATCTTTATTGGAGTTAAAAGAAAGAGAAGAAAACTATCTCCAAACCAAGTTAGAGATGGAGGAAAACAAGCTAAACCTTTTGCTTAATCAAATAAACCTGGTAAAAGCCTTAGGTGGAGACTGGTAAAAAGAGGTTCCTATGAAAAAAATACTACTTAGAGGAGTTATTGTTTTTTGTATTCTGGCTATAGGTATATTTATTTTTAAACTCCTGAATAGTAAAAAAACAAACTTATCTTCAAGTTCCAAGAATTTAAATGTACCCCTGGTAGAAACACTAAAGATAACTACCTTTTCCTCTCAGTTAAAAATTAGAGCCCAGGGCGTGATTGAAGCCCGGGAAATAGGTAGCTTAACCCCTCAGGTAAGTGGCAAAGTCCTCTATATTTCTCCCAAACTAAAACCAGGAAGCACTGTAAAAAAAGGAGAATTGCTCCTCAAAATAGACCCCAAAGATTATCAACTGGCCCTTGCCCAAGCCCAGAACAACTTAATTCAAGCAGAAAGCAATCTTATTTTGATTCAAGCCCAGGCCAGGCAAGCCATAGAAGCCTATAAATTAGAACATGGCCCTGAAGCCCAGGTACCACCCCTTATTGCCAAAGAGCCAGAATTAAAACAGGCTCTGGCCAACAAAGAAATTGCTTTGACTAAGCTAAAGCAAGCAGAGTTAAACCTAAAACGCACTGAGCTTTTTGCTCCCTATGACCTGGTGGTGTTGGAAAAAAAAGTGGGCCTGGGAACCTACATCAATGCTGGAACCAGCCTGGCAACCTATTATGCTCTGGACTCTCTGGAAGTAAAAGTGCCCCTGGAGCCTCAAAAAATCTCCTATCTCAGCGCTCAAAGCAAGGCCCAGATTTATGTACCCAGTTTGGATAAAACCTTTACTTCTACCAAGTGGCGACCTGGTCCACAAATTGAAGAATCTACCCGTCTTATAGACATTTACCTACAGGTAAATTCTCCCCTATTAAAACCAGGGGAGTTTGTTCAAGTCACCCTTTTAGGAAAGCTTAAGAAAGGTCTGGCTAAAATCCCTGTTTCCAGTGTGCACGACTTAAATACAGTCTGGATATTAACGCCAGAGCAAACCATAGAAATGCGTCCAGTTAAAGTCTGGGAACAGGAAGAAGACTTTCTCCTGGTAGAAGGCCTCAAGTCAGGGACAGAAGTTGTGACCACTCCCTTAGGTGAAGTTAGTTCAGGACTAAAGGTTAGGGTGAAGTAAATGCGCAGTATAATTGCCTGGTTTACTCAAAATCATGTGGCTACCAATTTGCTTATGGCCTTTTTGCTTCTAGGAGGCATTATTATTGGCCTGGGATTTAAGGTGGAAATATTTCCAGAAGTCACTTTAGATAAGGTTACCATAAGTGTAGTCTATAGTGGTGCTACCCCAGAGGAAATAGAAGAAAGTATCATCAAACCCATTGAAGAGGCTGTCTCTGGCCTTAGTGGAGTAAAAGAAATAGACTCTACCGCCAGCGAAGGTTTGGCCACTATCGTGGTGGAAGCACTGAAAGACTACGACTTAAGCACCCTTTACGACGATATAAAATCAGAAGTAGATAGATTGGACACCTTACCTGAAGAGGCTGAAGACCCCATTGTAGAAAAAATTACCCGTAAAAACCAGGTTCTAGACCTGGCCCTCTATGGCCAACTACCTGAAACCTACCTAAAAAAACAGGCTCAAAAGATAAAGGACGACCTAACCAGTTTACCTGACGTAAGCTTAGTGAGCCTTTCTGGAATAAGGGACAATGAAATCCACATCCAGATAAGTGAACAGACCTTACGTAAATACAACTTGAGTTTAACTGAAGTAGCTGAAAAGATTAAATCCTATAGCCAGGACCTGCCTTTGGGCAGGATTAAAGACCCTGCAGGTGAAATTTTGCTACGCTTTAAGGGCAAGCGTTATACCAAAGAAGACTTTGAGCAAATCCCCCTTATTACCCAGCCAGATGGAAGTATTCTAAGGGTTAAGGATTTGGGGCAGGTACAAGATACCTTTGAAGATGAGGACTTAAAGGTACGCTTTCAGGGACTGCCTGCTGTCCTTATTCAGGTTTATCGTATAGGTGAACAAAATACCCTAACTGTGGCTAAAGAAGTAAAAGAATATGTGGCTCAAACCCAAAAATATCTCCCTCCCAACTTACACCTAGCTGTTTATGATGATACTTCCAAGCTCCTAAAAGATAGAATCAAGCTTTTGTTAAAAAACATGGCCTTTGGTCTTATCCTGGTGGTTATAACTTTAAGCCTGTTTTTAAACTTTCGCCTGGCCCTGTGGGTAAGTTTGGGCATACCCATTTCCTTTGCAGGAGCCTTTTTGCTTTTGCCCTTTACAGACATTTCCATCAACATGATTTCTCTTTTTGCCTTTATTATGGTCCTGGGTATTATGGTAGACGATGCTATTGTAATTGGAGAAAATATCTACACCAAACACCAGCAAGGGCTATCACCCTTTAAGGCCAGTGTAGAAGGTGCCTATGAAGTTGGCCGGCCTGTTATCTTTTCTGTTTTAACCACCCTTGCTGCCTTTTTCCCTTTGCTTCTGGGTAGTGGACAGATGGGCAAATTCATGCGCAACATTCCCATAGTGGTCAATACAGTTCTTTTTGTCTCCTTACTGGAAGCCCTGTTTGTGCTTCCCTGCCACTTAAAGGGAAGTCTGGGCAAACAGAAACTAACTGAACCCCAGCTTGTACCCAGACTATTAAATAAAATTATAACCGGCCCTTATGCCAAAACCCTAAAATTTTGTCTTAACTACCGTTATATCTTTTTTAGTTTTTGTATCTTACTGCTCCTTTTAGCCGTAGGAGTGGTCAAGGGCGGACTCATCAAGTTTACCTTTTTTCCCAAAGTGGAGTCTGATTTTCTTACCTGTAATCTCACTTTGCCTCCAGGCACGCCTTTAAGCTATACAGAAAAGATTGTAAAAAAAATAGAAAAAGACCTCTTAACTGTAATAGCTAGGGCAGAACAAAACCGCCCAGCAGATAGCCCTCCTCTTTTAAAATACAGTCTAACCCTTCTAGGC
>LGER01000014.1 GCA_001507915.1 Desulfonauticus sp. 38_4375
TATGATGAATACTATGTTGGTGCTCGCAAGATGGGTATCAATATTTTTAAAGGCAAGGTAGGAGGTTTGGAGATTTTGCCTGGGGATAGGCTGAGAGTGCTTGCCTATGATATGGAACAATGTACTCCCATTGAATATGAGTCTGATTTGGTAGTACTAGCTACTGCTATTGAGCTTCCTGATACAGCAGAAAAGCTTGCTCAAAAATTGGGCTTACAGTTCTGTGGAAGTCATTTTTATAGAGAATTGCATCCCAAACTTGGTCCAGTAGAAACCTCTGTGGCTGGAGTATTTCTGGCTGGTTGCTGTCAGGGTCCCAAGGATATTCCTGACACAGTAGCTCAGGCCAAAGGTGCTGCTGCAGTTGCCGCTGTGCCTTTAGCTCAGGGCAAGGTTAAGATTGAACCACTACTTTCTGAAGTAAATCCAGAAAAGTGTAGTGGCTGTGGGGTATGTATTCCTCTTTGTCCTTATAATGCTATTTCCATGAAGACCTGGGGAGATACTTTAAGGGCAGAGATTAATTATAGTTTGTGTAAGGGTTGTGGCGTATGTACTTCTGCCTGCCCATCTCAGGCCATAACTTTACATGGCTTTACTGACGAAGAGATTTTTGCACAAATCGATGCTTTAACATCCTAGGAGGTTTATGAATATGTCTGGCTTAAAAATAGATGACGCCAAAATAAAAGAAGCCATTGAAACCATCAGTAAATATGGTGGTGAGGCTGTGGTAAAATGTGTGCAGTGTGGAGCCTGCTCTGGCATATGTCCAGGAGTAAGAGTAGGTTTCAATGTTTTGTGTAGAATGCTTATTAAAAGGATTTTAACCGGTCAGTTGGAAGAGACCCTAGAAGAAGTATCTACCTGGGGATGTCAGGCCTGTAATAGATGTACAGAAGTTTGTCCTCAGGGAGTAAGGCCCATGGAAGTGGTTTTTGCCTTTAGGCGTTATCAGGCCTCTGAATTGGCCCTTTCCACTTCTGCCTTTGGTCCACAAATGAGTTTGTATAATGTGGGACATGCTGTCACCATTAGCCCTGAGGCAGTGGCTGAGAATAGGAAAAAAGCAGGTTTACCTGAAACTCCGCCTACTGCTTTAAACAACGAGCAAGCTCAAAAGGAAATCCAAACTTTATTGGATAATAGTCCAATGGCTGAATTGGGAATATTTTAAACCTTTAAGGAGTTGAAAAAAATGGAAAAAGTAGGATTGTTTTTAGGATGTAATATTCCTTTTAGAGCTCCAGATATAGAAAAGGCTTTTCGGTCTATATTGCCAGAATTTGGCATAGAGCCTGTGGATTTAGAAGGAGCCAGTTGTTGCCCTGCCTGGGGTACAGCTCCTTCCTTTGATCTGGATACCTGGCTTAGCTTATCTGGAAGGAATATTTCTTTGGCTGAAGAAAAGGGTGTGGATATTACCACTGGCTGTAACTCTTGTTTTGGGGTTTTGAGTGAAGCCAAACACATGATTGAGCATAAACCTGGTAAGTTTGATGTGGTAAATGAGAAGTTAAAGTTAATTGGAAGAGAATATAAAGGCACTTCTAAAATTTACCACATTATGCACCTTCTTTATGCCATTATTGGTCCTGAAAAGATTAAAGAGAAAATTAAATACAATTTTGAAGGGATTAAAGTTGCTTTGCAGCAAGGTTGTCACTCTGTCTGGCCCAGTGATGTTTATGAAGTCAAAGAAGAAAATCCCTTCTTCCCCATTCATTTAAAGACTATTGTAGAGGCAACAGGAGCAGAAGCACCTCACTATAGTAGGATAGAAGATTGTTGTGGTATGGGTGCTATGAGTTCTTCTGATAGGGAAAAATCTTTACAAACTTTTAAAAGAAAAATTTCTTCTATTAAAGAAGAAATAGATCCAGATGTGGTAGTTACTGGTTGTTCTTCCTGTTATTTACAATTTGATGGCTCTCAGAAAGTGCTTAAAGAAAGAGGGGATATTGATTTTGAAATCCCTGTATTTCATGTAACTCAGTTCTTGGCTATTGCCTTGGGCTTTGATCCCAAGCTAGTAGCTGGTATTTGTCAGGTGTCTAGAGATGAAATAGTTAAAGAAATGCAAAGTGAAAAACGCTTAGTGAAATAAGGAGGGGTAAAATGGAATTTAAACCCAATATAGTTGGTTTTGCCTGCCACTGGTGTACCTATGCAGGTGCTGATTTAGCTGGAAGTTTGCGTTTAAAGTACCCTCCAAGTATAAAACTAATCAGGGTACCCTGTTCTGGAAGAATAGAGCCAGAATACATTATTCAAGCTTTGGCCAATGGAGCAGATGGAGTACTGGTGGGTGGATGCCATTTTGGTGATTGTCACTACAAAGATGGTAACTACAAGACTGCTCGCAGGATGAAACAAGTAGAAGAAATGATTAAGGAGTTAGGTGTTGAACCTGGACGTTTTCGTTGGGAATGGATTTCTGGTTCTGAGGGACAAAAGTTTGCTGAGGTAGTTACCGAATTTACAGAAACTCTTAAAGAATTAGGTCCTAACCCTCTCAAGGGAGGTAATTAAGATGGCAGATAAGTTGAAATTTGCATTTTTACTTGCTGGCGGATGTGCTGGCTGTGAGATGAGTTTGGTAGATATTTCCGAAAAATTGGTAGATGCCCTGGAACACCTGGAAGTGGTCTTTTGGGCACCTACTGTTGCTGACGTAAAGTATAAAGATTTAGAAGCCATGCCAGACAAGTCCATAGACCTGGCCTTTGTGGATGGTATGATTCGCAACAGTGAAAATGAACATATGGTCAAGGTCTTGCGAGACAAAGCCAAGATTTTGGTGGCCTTTGGTGCTTGTGCTACTTTAGGTAGTATTGCTGGTATGGCCAATATGCATACCAAAGAAGAGCTTTTTAAACAGGCCTATCAGGATACCTTTAGCACTGATAATCCCGATGGAGTATATCCCACTCCAGAATATCTTTTGGATGGCAAATACGATTTAACTATCCCAGAGTTTTTGCCAGAAGTTAAGGTCATTGATGAGGTAGTACCTGTAGAATACTATGTAGGTGGCTGTCCTCCTCATCCTGATTTTGTAGCTGCTGCTGTGGAGGCAGTTATTGCTGGTAACCTGCCACCAGCTAGTGGCAAAGCTGTGTGTGATGTGTGTGAGAGAAATCCCAGAAATCAGGGCACAGATCGTTTCTTAGTAGAAGAAGTATATCGTACCTCAGAAAAAGCTCCTGAAGATGGAGTATGTTTGCTTCAACAAGGTATTATTTGTTTTGGTCCTTTTACTCAGGGAGACTGTGGTTGCTCTTGCCCCAAGGTAGGTATTCCCTGCCGTGGCTGTGGTGGCCCCATTCCTGGAGTAAAAGACTATGGTGCCAGGGCCATGAGTGCCATTGGTTCTATTTTAGGTAGTGAAGAAGCTGTAGAGCAGTTAATGCAAAAATATCCAGTTTTAGCTAAGTTTTACTATCGCTACTCTCTACCCAGTTCTTTAATTGAGAGAAAGAAAAGAGCGATAAAAAAGGGTTAACCTTAACCCCCTTTTTTTAAAGGGGCCCTTATAAGGAGTGGTCCCATGAAAATACGAGAAGTTTTCTCCAAGTTTTTTGGAGGAGGAAAGACAGAACAAACAGGGAGGACAAACGTGAAAAAGATAGAAATAAACCCTATAACCAGATTAGAAGGCCACGGAAAAATTGCCATTTTTCTTGATGATAATGGCAATGTGGATGATGCCTTCTTTCAAACCGTGGAATTTCGCGGTTATGAAAAATTTTTGCAAGGCTTACCCATAGAAGAGGTTCCTCGCACTGTATCCACAGTATGTGGAGTGTGTAGAGGAGTTCACTTTACTGCATCCATGAAGGCTCTGGATGGCGTTTATGGGGTAGAGCCAACCCCTACTGCCAGGAAATTAAGAGAGCTTTTTTACATGGCTCACTATGTGGAAGACCACGCCGTAATTCTCTATGCCCTTGGTTTTCCTGATTTTGTAGTAGGCCCAGAGGCTGACCCTGCTACCAGAAATGTTATTGGATTGATTAATGCAGTGGGTGCAGAAACTGGTAAGGCAGTGTTGGCCAAAAGAAAACTGGCCGTGAAAATCTTTGAGCTCTTGGGCGGTAAACCCAACCATCCAGTTAGTGCTCTTCCTGGTGGCTGGTCCAAAAAGCTCACTGAAGAAGAGAGAAAAATGGTTGATGGCTGGGTGGACGAGCTCATTGAACTGGGCAAGTTGACCTTGCAAATCTTTGAAGATGTAGTGCTTAAGAATGAAAAGTATCTTTCCTTGGTTACTGGAGATATGTACAAGGTAGTGGTCAACTACCAGGGTAGTGTGGATGAACAAGATCGCATTGCCTACTACGACGGTACTCAAAAGATTGTAGATACTGAAGGAAATGTTATTGGCACCTTTAGGGGCAAAGAATATCTGGACTTTATTGCGGAAAGGGTACTTCCCTGGTCTTACCTGAAGTTCCCTTATCAGAAAAAGCTTGGTCCCTGGCAGGGCATTAAAGAAGGTAAGGGAACCAATCTTTATGCAGTAGGTCCTTTGCCCAGATTTAATGTGGCCAGTGGCATGGATACTCCAGAGGCCCAAAAACACTATGAAAAGTTCTTTGATACCTTTAAGACCAAACCCGTGCACTTTGTTTTGGCCTATCACTGGGCTAGAGCTATTGAGCTCTTGAATGCGGCTGAAAGGATGAAAGAGCTTATCAATGACCCAGATATTACTGGCACTGATAACTGGAATAAGCCCACAAAAGTGGTAGGTGAAGGTGTGGGTATTATTGAGGCTCCTCGTGGTACTTTGATCCACCACTATGTAACTGATGATAAAGGCATTGTTACCAATGCCAACTTAATCGTAGCTACAACTCACAACAATGGTCCCATTAACCTGGCCGTAAAGAATGCTGCTAAGCACTTTATTAAAAATGGTAATGTAAGCGAAGGTCTTTTAAACTATGTAGAAATGGCTTTCAGGCCTTATGACCTTTGCCTGGCCTGTGCTACTCATACCATTACTGGTGGAGTTCCTTTTGAAATTGAAATCTTTGATAGCGAAGGAAAACTGCATAAAAAACTAAGAAACTACTAAAAAGAGAAAGTGTTTTTTTACCAAAAAGCCAGGCTTAAAAATGCCTGGCTTTTTTTATTTACAGGAAAAAAGGAGTAAAAGAACTTATGGATACAGTGGTCTTAGGTATAGGAAATCCTCTTTTAGCAGATGATAGGGCAGGTATAGTAGTGGTGGAAGATTTGGAAAAAGAAAATTTACCGGCTCACTTTGAAGTGCTTTATACCGTGGGGTTTGAAGTGATTGATAAGGTTCTGGGCTATAAAAGGGCTTTAATTGTTGATGCCTGTAAACTGGGAAATCCTGTGGGGACAATTTTGGAAGTGGGAGTAGAAGATATTTTTTCTTCTCCCAACTTAATCAATTCCCATGCCATTAGTGTAGGTACTACTCTAAAGACTGGCTATACTGTATTTAAAGAAGAAATGCCCCAGGAAATAAAACTTTATCTCATAGAAGTGGAAAACATTGAAGAGTTCTCCAAGACTTTTACTCCTGCAGTAGCAGAAGCTGTGGAAGAAGTTAAAAAGAGGATTAGGGCAGAATTAAGATAAAAAAACTATTGAAAAAAGTAATTATTTTTCTCAAGAAGGAACAAAAATAGATAAGATTTTACTTGCCAACTTTATGTATTTTTTGCATAGAGTTAGGTATAAAAATTAATACTTAAACCCAAAAGGGAGGTGCCCTATGAAGTATTTTGTCGGGCTAGGTAAGGATGACCCCTTAGAGCGTTTGGAAAGGAGAGGGGTATCCAGGCGTGATTTTATGAAATTTTGTACTGCTGTAGCAGTGATGATGGGAATGGGTCCTGGTTTTGCTCCCAAGGTAGCAGAAGCTTTGACCAGCAAAAAAAGACCCAGTGTTGTCTATTTGCACAATGCTGAGTGTACGGGCTGTTCCGAAGCTGTGCTTAGGACTGTAAGTCCTTTTATTGATGAGCTTATTCTGGACACCATTTCTCTGGACTACCACGAAACCATTATGGCTGCTGCCGGCGAACCAGCAGAAGAAGCCTTACATCAGGCCATTTCTTCTCCCAATGGCTATGTGTGTGTAATTGAGGGAGCTATTCCCATGAAAGATGGCGGTATTTATGGTAAAATTGCCGGCAAGACCATGTATGAGATTTGTGCAGAAATTGCTCCCAAGGCCATTGCTACCATTGCGATAGGAACTTGTGCTACCTTTGGTGGGGTGCAGGCTGCTGCTCCCAATCCTACTGGAGCTAAGGGGGTAAATGATGCCCTGGGTAAGCTGGGAGTAAGGGCCATAAACATTGCTGGTTGCCCACCCAATCCCTATAATTTTGTGGGTACAGTTGTTCACTTGCTTACCAAAGGCATGCCAGAGCTGGATGACAACCATCGTCCTGTTATGTTTTATGGAGAAACCGTGCATGATCTTTGTCCTCGCAAAAAGCATTTTGACAACAGTGAATTTGCTCCTTCTTTTGACTCAGAAGAAGCCAAAAAAGGTTGGTGTTTATATGAGTTAGGTTGTAAAGGACCTTATACCTACAACAATTGTCCCAAGATTAAATTCAATCAGACCAACTGGCCAGTAGAAGCAGGACATCCCTGTATTGGTTGTAGTGAGCCTAATTTCTGGGATGAGATGTCACCTTTTTATGAATCCATGTAAAATAATTTTCAAGGAGGAGTTATATGTCCGGTTGTAGAGCAAAAAAGGCCCCTGCTATTCCAGTTACTCCCAAGAGTAATTATTCTGGGCCCATTGTGGTGGACCCAGTAACCAGAATAGAGGGGCATCTAAGAATAGAAGTAGAAATTGAGAATGGTAAAGTAAAAAATGCCTGGAGTAAACCCCAACTTTTTAGGGGTTTGGAGATAATTTTAAAGGGTAGAGACCCTAGAGATGCGCAGCACTTTACTCAAAGAGCCTGTGGTGTATGTACCTATGTGCATGCTCTGGCTTCTGTGCGCTGCGTAGATGATGCCGTAAAGGTAGATATTCCAGCCAATGCTAGAATTATGCGCAATCTGGTCATGGGTGCCCAATATCTTCATGACCATATAGTGCATTTTTATCATTTACATGCCCTGGATTGGGTGGATGTAACTTCTGCCTTAAAGGCTGATCCTTACAAGGCTGCCAAGATTGCCAACAATATTTCTCCTCGTCCCACCAAGGCTGAAGACTTAAAGGCTGTCCAGGAAAAATTAAAAGCCTTTGTAGATAGTGGACAGTTGGGCATTTTTACCAATGCCTTTTTCTTAGGTGGGCATGATGCCTATTATCTGCCCCCAGAAGTAAACCTCATTGCCACAGCCCATTATCTGGAAGCTTTGAGATTGCAGGTAAAGGCTGCCAGAGCCATGGCTGTGTTTGGAGCCAAAAATCCTCATACTCAATTTACTGTAGTGGGTGGAGTAACCAATTATGAGGCCTTGAGCCCAGAGAGATTAAGTGAATTTAGAAATCTCTGGCAAGAAACCAAGAAGTTTGTAGATGAAGTTTACATTCCAGACCTCTTGGCTGTAGCTTCCTATTATAAGGATTGGGCTCAATATGGTGGCTGCACCAACTTTATTACCTTTGGTGAATTCCCTGAAAAGGCCAATGACTTGGCTTCCAGATTTATGCCTCAGGGTGTTATTTTTAATCGTGACTTGAGCAAGATAGAAGATTTTGATCCCAAAGAAATTTACGAGCACGTAAAATACAGCTGGTACGAGGGCGACAAGGCCAGACATCCTTATGAAGGTGAGACCAAACCTTACTATACCAGCCTGGAAGACAAGAATAAATACTCCTGGATGAAAGCTCCTCGCTACAAAGGAGAGCCCTGTGAAACAGGTCCTTTGGCCAGTGTGTTGGTAGCTTATGCTAAGGGAGTACCTGAATTTAAGGAAACTGTAGATTATGTCTTGAATTACCTGGGAGTAGGCCCTGAAGCTCTGTTCTCCACCCTGGGTAGAACCGCTGCTAGAGGTATTGAAACCAAAGTTATTGCTGCCAGGATTGAAAAGTGGCTGGATGAACTGGAGAGCAATGTAAAAGCTGGTGATACCAAGCTTTATCAAGAATATGAGATGCCTGATGAAGCTGAAGGGGTAGGTTTTGTTACTGCTCCTAGAGGTGCTCTTAGCCACTGGATTAAAATTAAAAATAAACAAATTGCAAACTATCAATTAGTAGTTCCCTCTACCTGGAGTTTGGGACCCAGGTGTGCCAATGGCAAATTAGGTCCCATTGAAGAAGCCCTTTTAAATACTCCTGTGGCTGATCCCAAGCGTCCAGTAGAATTGTTGCGTACTGTACACTCCTTTGATCCTTGTATTGCCTGTGGTGTACATGTCATAGATCCTAAATCTAATGAAACTTATAAGTTTAGAGTGCTTTAATTAAAAGTTCTTTGCTTCAAAAGAGCCTGAAGTTTTCTTCAGGCTCTTTTTTATTAAACTAATTTCTTAAGGAGCATATTGGTATGGAGGAGAGATTTCCCATCTTGGTGTTGGGCGTAGGAAATATCTTGTTTACAGATGAAGGCATTGGCGTAAAAGTGATTCAGGAACTGGAAAAAAGATACGAATTTTCTGAAGATGTGCATTTATTAGATGGTGGCACTCTGGGAATGAAGCTTATGGACTATCTTACTCGCTGTGATAACTTGATTATAGTGGATGCTGTGTTGGGAGATGGTAAGCCTGGTACAATTTATCGCTTGGTGGGAGATGACCTTAGAAAAAGCATTTCCTTTAAAAATTCTTTACACCAGACTGACCTTACAGACACTTTGATCTATTGTGAACTTATAGGAAGCAGGCCAGATACTGTGGTTATAGGCATTGAGCCCAAAAATATGGATGACGTGAGTTTAGAAGTCTCTCCAGAAATAGAACAGGCCATCCCTTTACTTATAGAAAAGGTATTGTCTGAGATTAAAAGGGCAGGGGGAAGCTTTAAACCCAGGTCTAACTAGTTAGCTTTTTGGATTTAGGGGTATATTTTTTCAACATTAAAGATAAGCTAACAACTGTTACTGAGCTCAAAGCCATGGCCAGGCCTGCAAATTCTGGTCTAAAACTTATTTTAAAGGCTGGATAGAGTACTCCTGCAGCTACAGGTATTAAAATTACATTGTAGGCAAAGGCCCAGAAAAGATTTTGTTTTATTCTCTGCATTACCTTTTGACTTAACTCCAGACTGGCAGGTACGTCCAAAAGGTTATCCTTTACCAACACAATATCCCCGCTTTCCATGGCCACATCTGTTCCACTACCTAAGGCAATCCCCACATCAGCTTGGGCCAGGGCCGGAGCGTCGTTGATTCCATCTCCCACAAAGGCCACCTTTTCGCCCCTGTCTTGCAAGGATTTGACCTTACTGGCTTTATCTTCTGGCAATACTTCAGCCAGGACCTCGTCCAGATCCAGTTTTTGGGCAATAACTTTGGCAGTTCTTTGGTTGTCTCCTGTAAGTAAAATAAGTTTATAACCCCTTTCCTTTAACCAGGAAACAGCCCTGGGAGTACTGGGCTTTAGGGAATCAGCAATAGCAATAGCACCTACAACTTGCTGGCCTTTTCCCACCAGACTGACAGTAAACCCCTGGCTTTCCAGTTTCTCTAGGGTTTGTTTTTGTTTATTATCAAGAGATATCTTTAAATCTTGAACCAATCTTAAGTTGCCTATGAAAAGATTTTCCTCTTTTAATCTAGCTTTAATGCCCTTACCTCTTAAAGTAATAAATTCATCTACAGGTAAGGGAGATAGCTTTTTTTCCTGGGCCTTTTTGACAATAGCTTGAGCTAGAGGATGGGTGGAGTTTTTTTCCAGACTCAGGGCATAGGTTAAGACCTCTTTTTCCGAATAAGGCGAAAAGGCTATTGTTTTTTGAACCTGTGGTTTACCCAAAGTAAGAGTGCCGGTTTTATCAAAGACAATTGTGGTTATATGTTCACTTCGCTCTAAAGTCTCTCCATTTTTAATCAAAATACCCAGTTCTGCTCCTCTACCTAAGCCTACGGTTATAGCTGTGGGAGTGGCCAAGCCTAAGGCACAGGGACAGGCAACTACCAGCACGGAAATCAAGGAAGTTAGAGCAAATAAAAGGCTTTCTCCAGCTATAAAATACCAGACAAGAAAACTTAAAAGGGCAATGGTCAACACCACTGGGATAAAATAAGAGACGATTTTATCTGCTAACTTTTGAATAGGTGGCCTACTTCCCTGGGCTTCTTCTACCATGTTAATGATTTTGGCTAGAACTGTATCTTCTCCTGTATGCGTTGCTTCTATTTTTAATAAGCCATCTTCATTTAAGGTTCCTCCTACTACCTTGTCTTTTACTTTCTTTAGTACTGGTAATGGTTCACCTGTAAGCATGGATTCATTTACATAACTTTCACCTTCTACAACTATTCCATCTACAGGAATCATCTCTCCAGGTTTAACTATAACAACATCCTTTGGTTTTAAGGACTCGCTATCCACTTCTACTTCTCTTCCTTCAAAATAAATCCAGGCCTTTTTAGGGCGTAGTTTTAAGAGTTTTTCAATGGCTTCAGAGGTTTTTCCCTTAGCCTTTTGTTCTAAATATTTTCCCAGGATAAGAAAGGTGGCCAAAAATATAGCTGCTTCATAAAAGATAAAATTACCTGGCAAAACTTTAAAAGTAGAAAGTATACTGGCTAGATAAGCTGTACCCATACCCATGGAATACATTACTTCCATGGTTAGACTTTTATTTTTCAGGCTGCGATAGGCAGCTTTAAAGATATGACCACTGATAAATACAAATACAGGTGTAGTAATAAAAAACATAAGCCAGGATTTATCCCAGGATAAATCTAAGTGCATAATTAAAAGTAAGATAAATCCAGTTATGAATCCAAGAACAATTTTAAATTTTTGTCTTTGCAGGAGCCTGGCTTGTTCCTTGGGGTCTAGTTCTGCTTCTTCTGTGCCTAAAAACTTATATCCTGCCCTGGTAATGGCTTCTTCCAGTTCTTTTAAGGAATAGGCCTTAGTATATAATTCAAGATAGGCCTTTTCTGAGGCCAGATTGACCCGGACCTTTTTGACCCCTTCTACCTGGCTTAAGGCCTTTTCCACTGCCTTTACGCACATGGCACAACTCATGCCACCCACTTGGAGCACTCTTTTCTCTGTTTTTACTCCATACCCCAGCTCTTCAATACGGGAAATAATTTGCTTTAAAGATAACTTTGAAGGGTCAAATTGAAGAGAAAGTTTTTCTGTAGCCAGGTTTACCTGGGCTTCTTTTATCCCTGGTAAATCCTTTAAACTCTGGTCAATATTTTTAGCGCACATGGCGCAACTCATACCTGTAATAGCTAGTTCTACCCTTTTTAGCATGCTATTGCCTCCTATTTTCCCTTACTTAGCAGTCTAATTCCTTTTTAACCTCAGGGCAAGGAGGTAAGATAGAAAAACAATTTATTGAATTGAAGTATCAGCTTTTAAAAAAGTATTGCCTTTTTTGGTTTTTAAAGTAAACTTATCCTTAAAAAGTGATAACTTTCAGGAGGTAAAAAATGAAAGGAAAATACTGGTCTCCTTATCTAGCCGGTGGTTTGTCTGGGTTGGCCTTGGTACTTTCGGTGTGGATAAGTGGCAAATTTTTTGGAGCCTCCACTTCTTTTGTGCGAGTAGCTGGATTGATAGAAAAGGTCTTTGCTCCAGAATATGTAGCTAGTTTAAGTTATTTTCAGGCCAAGGTACCCAAGGTAGAGTGGCAGGTTATGTTTGTGTTGGGCATTATGGTGGGTTCTTTTGTGGCTGCTTTGAGCTCTAAGACCTTTCAAATTGTCTGGGTTCCTCCTATGTGGGCAGAAAAATTTGGTCCTGGTAGGCTCAAACGAGCCCTTTGGGCTTTTTTAGGCGGGATTATAGCCATGTTTGGAGCCAGATTAGCTGGCGGTTGTCCTTCAGGCCATGGCTTGAGTGGCGTGGCGCAACTTTCTGTAGGCAGTTTAATTGCTTTGGTATGCTTTTTTGTGGGCGGAATTATTTCAGCCAATCTTTTCTACAGGAAAAGGAGGTAGGGCATGAGTTTATTTTATGGTTTTATTACAGGTGTTGTGTTTGGCTTTTTATTACAAAAGGGACAGGTCATTCGCTATGACAAGCAAATTGCTGCTTTGCGTTTTTTGGATATGACTATTGTAAAATTTATGCTTAGCGCTATTCTGGTAGCTATGGTGGGTTTATACCTTTTAGAGGGAATGGAGTTGATTAAATTCAGTTTAAAACCCACTATTTTGGGAAGTGTAATTACAGGCGGTCTTTTATTTGGGCTTGGTTGGGGAATTTTAGGCTATTGTCCTGGCACTTCTCTGGGAGCAATAGGAGAAGGCAGATTGGATGCCCTTAGTGGAATTCTGGGAATGTTAGTGGGAGCAGCACTTTTTGCTCAAATCTATCCCTGGATGCAAAAAACTTTATTGCTTGTGGGGAATTATGGTAAAATTACCTTACCCCAGGTTTTGGGGATTAACCCCTGGATTGTGATTGTACTTTTCTGGCTGGCAGGTGTACTTTTATTTAGGTGGTTTGAACAAAAGGGATGGTAGGAGCAAAAAATGTCTTTAAATATGCCAGGTAGTATTTTACTTATTCCTGCAGGCTGGTTTGATTTTTTTCTACATGCTCTTTTTTTTATTCATCTTATCTTAATAAATATTGTCATTGGCTGGAGTATAATAACTTTAGTGGAAGAGGTAAAAAATAAGGATATTATTCCAAAATTTACTTCTTCCAGATTACCCACCCTGCTTGCCTTTGCTATCAATTTGGGAGTGGCTGCTCTTTTGTTTTTACAGGTTTTATGGTCAAAATTTTTCTATACTTCTTCTGTGTTGATAGCTCCCTTTTGGCTAAGTGTGGTTTTTGTGCTTATTCTGGCCTATTATCTTTTGTATCTCTATGACTTTAAATTTTATTCTCTAAGCTCTGCTGTAAGAATATCTATTCTGGCCTTAGTTGTTTTATCTTTTTTGTATATAGCCTTTATTTTTGTTAGCAATATGTCCTTGATGCTTAGGCCTGGTCATTGGCAATCTATTTACTTCAAGGAAAAGCTTTTTTTTAGTGGTGAGCCTAGCTTATTGCCCAGGTATTTTCATTTTATTGTTGCGTCTGTAGCTATTGGAGGGCTGGTCTTTGCCTTTTGGGGTAGTAAAAAGGGTAATTTACAGGTAAAAGTGGGGCTTAAGTGGTTTGTTGGAGCAACTTTCTTGCAAGTAATAATAGGGGTATGGTTTTTACTTTCTCTGCCTAAAGAGGTAATCTTAAGTATTATGAGAGATAAACTTAGTCTTGTCTATTTATCTACAGCTATATTTTTCCTTTTACTTAGCTTGTTTTTAGCCTTTAAACAAAAACTTATGCAGCTTATTTATAGTGTGTTTTTTTTAGTGTTATCTATGGTTTTGCTTAGAAGTAAAGTTAGATTTTTCTATCTAAAGGATAAGATAGCTGGAAATAATTTTATTTTACAAAATGATTATTCTTCTTTTGTACTTTTCCTTATAACTTTAGTTCTGGTTACTGGTTTACTTGGTTATATTTTTAAAGTTTATACAGAAAGTAAGCTGGAGGAGTAAGTTAAATGACTTATCCTGTATGGGAGCTTGGTTTTGCAGGTGGAGGATTACTTATAGCTTTAATAGGCATTTTTCATGTCTACATTGCCCATTTTGCTGTGGGTGGGGGGGTGTTTTTAGCTCTTACTGAAAAAAAAGCTATAGCTTTAAATTCTCCTTCTCTTCTGGAGTATACCCGTAAGCATGCTTTGTTTTTTTTATTACTCACCATGGTAGCAGGTGGAGTTACAGGAGTGGGGATTTGGTTTACCATTTCTTTACTTCAACCTGCAGCTACTTCCTTTTTAATTCACCATTTTGTCTTTTTTTGGGCTACTGAATGGGTATTTTTCCTGGCTGAAATTATAGTTTTACTGCTCTATTACTATGGCTTTAAAAAACTTGATTCTCAAAAACACATCTTACTGGCCTGGTTTTATTTTTTATTTGCCTGGGCTTCTTTGTTTTTTATTAGTGGTATCATAGATTTTATGCTTACTCCAGGTAAGTGGCTGCAAAGTAAGAATTTGTGGGATGGTTTTTTTAATCCTTCCTTTTGGCCTTCTATTTTTTTTAGAACCTTTTTGGCCTTAAGCATTGCCTCTATCTTTGGCCTGGTTACTGCTAGTTTTAAGTTGAAAAATGAAGAAAGAGTAAGGATGTCCAGGTATTATGCCAAATATATAGTTTTCTTTACTATACTTACCTTTCTGGCTGGGGTTTGGTATTATAACATATTGGACCAAGGATTGAAAAATTATATCTTCAAGCTTACACCATATTATAAAAATATTTTAGATTGGTTTTTTTACCTAACTCCGCTAATTATTATTGTTTCTTGCTTTTATTTTTCCAGATTAAATGGCTCTTTTCAAAAGACTTTATCTTTAATTATGCTTATTCTTGGTATTATCTATATTGGAAGTTTTGAGTTTTTAAGAGAAGGAGCAAGAAAACCTTTTATTATTTATGATTATATGTATTCCAATGGAATAAAAGTGCAGGATTTAGAAGAAGTAAATAAAACGGGAATACTTGCTTTAAATAGTTATTGGTTGGATAAGGATAGAGCAAATAATAATCTTTATTTGGGAAAAGAAATATTTAAGTTAGAATGTAGTTCCTGTCATTCCAGAGGGGGACCTTTAAGGGATATTTTAAAATTAACCCAAAAGTATGATAATCCCTTTGGATTGGTTAGTCAGTTAACTGGCCAGGGTAAGATATTGAAGTACATGCCGCCTTTTTCAGGTACAGAAAGGGAAAAAAAACTGCTGGCCGAGTATATTATTTATGGATTACAGAAAAAAGAAAAAGAGATTGGGGAAAAATTAGAGCTTAAACCTGTGGAGCTAAGCCTACCTCCTTTTGCTGAAGACCAAAGCGAATATGTGCTTTTGGCCTGGAACAATCTGGGCATGCATTGCATTTCTGATAGCTGGCCCTATTGGGTGCTTTTACCCCCAGCCAATGACCTTTTTGCCCTGGTGATAAAAAGAGGAGAATTGCCAGAAGTAGTTACAGAAGGGATTGAAGTTGTCTATGAGGTGGAAGAAGGATTTAGGCATCCAGAAGAGGAGGTTGAATTTTGGCAGGTGGCTCCTAAACTTTTTGGAAAAAAACTTGCTCCAGGAGAAGGACTTTCTGGCAACAGGGTTGTGGGTAAAATGAAGCTGGAAGAGGAAACAGGTATTTTTGGAGCGGATTTGATTCCTGTAGTGCCCTATTCTAAAAAAGGTTTTAACCCCTATCCTCAGTTTACCATTAAGGCTGTGGACAAAGAAAGTGGTAAGATTCTGGCTACAACCAAGGTAATAGCGCCTACTTCCACAGAAATGGGGTGCAAAAACTGTCACGGAGGTCCCTGGAGGAAAAAAGAGGGTGCTGGTATTTCTGAAGAAACTGCTCAGGATGTTTTAAGGGTACATGATAGGATAAATAACACTACTTTGTTAAAAGAGGCCAAAGAAGGTCGCCCTGTCCTATGTCAATCCTGCCATCCAGACCCTGTGCTAAAAGCCAAAGGCAAACCCCATTTGCCCAATTTGCCCGCAGCCATTCATGGCTGGCACGCCAATTACCTTTCTGGAAGAGGTTCGGAGGCCTGTTTTCAATGTCATCCAGCAAGTTTAGCTGGTAGCACGGGGTGTCTTAGAGGAATACATGCAGCCAGGGGGTTAGACTGTACTTCCTGTCATGGTTATCTGGAAGACCATGCTTTAAGTTTGTTGCGCTTTGAAAAATCAAAGGGAAAAGCAGTGGAAAAATTGATGCTTAATTTAAAGCCTCGAAAAGTTGACTCTCTGGAAAAAATAAAGCCCAGAGAGCCCTGGCTAAATGAGCCTGATTGTTTTACCTGTCACCAAAACTATGAAAAGCCAGTTAAAAAAGAAGGCTTTAATGCTTGGACTAAAAATGCCCAGGCACTCTATCGCCATTCCTTTGATGAGAGTGGAGTTTTGCCTTGTATTGGGTGTCATGGCTCTCCCCATGCTATTTATCCAGCCAAAAACATCTATGAGCAAGACCTGGATAATATTCAGCCTCTGCAATATCAAAAGAATAGAAGGGCCATTGGCGCTGGTTTGAACTGTAAGGTGTGTCATTTAATAGATATGGAAGATGAGATGCACCATGTAAATATGTTGCGTCCATAAAAAAAGCCCCTCTTAAAGAGGGGCTTTTGGTTTTAAGGGCAGTAGTTTTTTTAGGCCACAGCCTTTTCTGGAGCAGAAGGCTTTTTCACCAGGAGAAAAGCCTCTATAATCATCCAGATTTCCAGTAAGAAAATAATTCCACCAATAATTACTAAAGTCCAGTTTTGGGTAGCGTAGAATTTTTTCAGGTTTAAAACCATGGCCCAACCAGTCATGGCAATCATGAAAACCATGGGAATAACTGTATAAATAGTGGGTATTTTTTTCTTTACCAGATAGACAGTGATTACCAGCAAAGCAAGGCCAGCTAAGAGCTGGTTGGCAGTACCAAAAAGAGGCCAGAGGGTAAGAGCACCCTTTCCAGAACCATTGTAAAAGGACAGAATAAAGGCAGTAAGTACAGCAATCATAGTGGCAGGATGTCTGTTGGCCAAAGCAGGTACCTTACAGGCAATAGCCAGCTCGCCAATAATGTAGCGTTGCAACCTAGTAGCAGTGTCCAGGGTGGTGGCAGCAAAAGAAACCAGAAATACACCCATAATAGTTACCGTGATATTTTTAGGAATACCATAAGATTCAATTAAATTGGCTCCACCTTGCACAAAGGCATTTATCTTAGCTCCCAAACCACTAACAGCTGCCCAGGAAGAGTAGTAATGAGTAAAGGCTTCTGTGCCAAAAAAGGTGCCATCTTTGGTTATGAGCCCAAGTCCAAGTCCTGCAGCTACAGAAATGATAACCAGGGTGGATAAACTTCCTTCCATGAGCATGGCGCCATAGCCAATAAAACGGGCATCTTCTTCAGAATAACATTGTTTAGAAGAAGTCCCAGAACTGACCAGAGAGTGGAAACCAGAAATAGCTCCACAGGCAATAATTACAAAGAGAAAGGGCCACATGGAAGGAGCGCCCTGAGGATTGGGATTGATGGCAGGAGCTGTAATTTGGGGATGGGCAACAATAACTCCCAAAGCTAATAATCCCAGAGCAATGAGTAACTGGTGAGAGTTAATGTAATCTCTTGGCTGCAAAAGGGTTTGTACAGGCAAAGTAGAAGCAATATAAGCGTAGATATAGAGAATAATCATCCAGGTGATTATGGCTCCACTGGGACTAAGCCCCAAGGCCTTTAAATCTACAGGAACATAGGCACCAATAACTACAGTAATGTACATTACAATAACCGCAATAATTCCCCAGAAGGTATGGCTGGCACCTTTTTTATAGACCTGATAACCAAGAATAACAGCAATGGGTATTTCCAGCCAGACAGGAATAACAGCCTGGGGATACATGTCAAAGAGAATGGCAATAACCAGGGCAAAAACTGCAATTACCAGAAGGAGTAAAAAGAAAATAATAAGCAAAAAGAGAATGCGTACCCGAGGGGAAATAAGGTCGCCAGAAATATCTCCAATGGAGCGGCCATTGTGTCTTAGGGAGACAATTAAGGCTCCAAAATCATGTACTGCTCCTAAGAATATAGAACCAACAAAAACCCAGATCATTGCTGGGACCCAACCCCAGATTAGGGCTACTGCTGGTCCTACAATAGGTCCTAAACCAGCAATGGAAGTAAAGTGGTGACCAAAAAGAACGTGTTTGTTGGTAGGGACAAAGTCAATATCATCCCTTAGTTCATGAGATGGGCAGACTTTGTCTGCAGCTAGTTGAAAGATTTTTTTACCCAAAAACCTTCCATAGGTGTTATAGGCTACAACATAGCCCACACCTACCAACAGAGCTAACAGTAACGAGTTCATAATAAAAAACCTCCCTCCTTTTAATTTTACCTCCCCTGTACAAAGAGGTGATTGGCTATTTTATAGAGGCACTTGCAATCCTTCTACATATAGAGAGCTAAATTTCCAGAATCCCTGTTTTTTTAAAACAATGGGACCGATTTCCCTAAGTCTTCTATCTATAAAGAAGTGGTAATTATCCACTTTTTTCCAGCGATATGATTTTAGATTTTGAGGTTTTTCCAAAATCACCCGAATCTCCTTGGCCGTGCCAATGGGGCAGTTGGTATCTATTTCTGCTAAAGTTATGCTAATATCTTCAGCCTGACGTTCTTCCAGGTATTTTAAGGCCTTGCGATGAATAATGATTTTCATTTTTTTAGTTTAATTAAAAAAAAAGCAATATTCAACAACTTATTTTTACTTAAAATTGAAAAATAGTCTTTTTAGAAAATATTTTTCTTGACCCTGAAAGGGAAAATAATTATTCAACGTTTGAATATATGTTCAAATGTTTTATTTTGGAGTGAGAGAATGAGTAAGTGTAAGCATGGGCTTAGGGCTGAAGATTTGGAAATTCTGGATTTTGGGGAAGAAGAGGAAAGGGAAGAGCTTATTTTAGAGCTAGCAGATATTTTTAAGATTCTTTCTGACCCCACCAGACTCAAGATTTTGCTCACTTTGCTCAAGCAAAAGGAATTGGCAGTATGTTGTCTGAGTGAAAGCGTGAAAATGAGTGTTTCTGCTGTGTCCCATCAATTGCGTTTACTTAGGGGCGCCAAGCTGGTCAAATTCAGGCGAGAGGGTAAAAATATTTTTTATTCTTTGGATGATGAACATGTGTATTTGCTTTTAGCTCAGGCTTTAGAGCATATTTTGGAGGAAAGGTAAAATGGCCAATGGTTGTAGTTGTTGTTCTTCTGGGAGTTGTACTCTTCCCCTTTCTAAAGAAGAAGTAAAAAGTGAGAACAGGGCTTTTTACTTAAGCATAGGATTGGGGAGTTTGTTTTTTGGACTTGCTTTAATAAGCGAGCATTTTTTTAACTTTTCTTTTAGCGTGTATCTTTATCTCTTAAGTTATCTCTTTTTAGGTTATGATATCTTATTTTCTGCCTTTAAAAGTATATTAAAAGGACTTATCCTGGATGAAATGTTTTTGATGTCCATAGCTAGTATGGGAGCCTTTTTTATTGCTGCCTATGCTGAAGCCTGTGCAGTAATGCTATTTTTCAAAGTAGGAGAGCATTTGCAAGAAAAGGCCTTAGATAAGTCCAGGAGAACCATTTCTTCTCTTTTAGCCTTAAAACCAGAGGTCGCTAGAGTGCTTAGATTGGGCACAGAAGTATTGTTGCCACCAGAAGAAGTAAAGGTAAGGGAAATAATAGAGGTTCAGCCTGGAGAAAGGATTCCTTTGGATGGAGAAGTTATAGAAGGAATTTCTTTTGTGGACACCTCGGCCTTGACTGGAGAGGGTGTGCCTAAAAGAGTGCGTCCAGGAAAAAAGGTTCTGGGTGGTAGCGTAAATGGCAGTGGCCTCCTTAAGATAAGGGTGACCCATCCCTACAGAGAGTCAGCTTTGGCCAAGGTGCTGGAATTGGTGGAAAAATCAGGTGCTAAAAAGGCCAGAGTGGAAAAGATGATTACGCGTTTGGCTAAGGTTTATACGCCTGTGGTGGTTGGCCTGGCTTTACTTATTGCCTTTTTACCTCCTCTTCTGGTCAAGTGGGGGCTTGTAAGCTTAGGAGATGCTTCCTTTTCTACCTGGCTTTATCGAGGACTTGTTTTTCTGGTGATTTCCTGCCCCTGTGCCCTGGTTTTGTCTATTCCTTTGGGGTTTTTTGCTGGTATTGGCGGAGCTTCTAAAAAGGGCATTTTGGTCAAGGGAGCAAGTTATCTGGAATTGCTTAGCAGGGTGAAAACTGTAGTTTGGGATAAGACAGGTACCCTTACTAAGGGTAATTTTAAAGTGAAAAAGATTTTACCAGCCCCTTCTAGTAGCGAAGAGGAAGTATTATTTTTAGCTGCCTTATTGGAGAGCAAAGTAAATCATCCCATTGCCAACTCCATTTTAGAAGAGGCCCAGAAGAAGGGCCTTCTTTTGCAAGATGAGGTACAAAAAGTGGAAGTAGTTGAAGGCAAGGGTGTAAGAGGGGAGGTAAAAGGAAGACCAGTTCTTCTGGGCAGTAAAGACTTTTTAGAGGAAAACAGGATAGCAGTAAAAGGCAATGGGGAAGCTGGAACTGAAGTTTACCTGGCTTATGCCGGGGAGTTTAAAGGTTCTATTGTGATTGAAGACGAACTAAAACCAGAATCTAAAAAGACCTTGCAACTACTACAAAAGATGGGAATAAAAAGGCATGTGCTCCTTACAGGAGATGTGCCTGAGATAGCTTTAAAGATAGCCAATTACTTGGGAATAAAGGAAGTATTTGCAGGGTTGTTACCTCAGGATAAGGTTTTTCATCTGGAAAAATTACTTCAAGAAAAATCCCAAAAAGAAGCTGTTGCTTGTGTGGGAGATGGGATAAATGATGCTCCCATGTTAAGGCTTGCTGATGTTGGAATTGCCATGGGAGAAAAGGGTGTGGATATGGCTATGGAATCTGCAGATGTGGTCTTAATGCAAGATAATCCCTTTTTATTGGTAGAAGCCATAAGTAGAAGCAAAAAGACCTTGCAGATAATCTGGCAAAATATTTTCCTGGCCTTTGGGATTAAAGGACTGGTTTTATTTCTGGGTAGTCTGGGCTTAGCTACTATGTGGATGGCTATTTTTGCTGATGTGGGAGTGGCTCTCTTGGCTGTGTTAAACTCTATGCGGGCTTTTAAGTAAGTTTTGGGCTGGAATGATTTTTGGGTTGTTAAGCTTGAAGAAAAAATTAGTTTTTGGGGGTTGTAGCCCAAATACAGAAGGATTCTCTGCTTTTTTCGTCTCCAATGATGCCAACTATGTCTTCTGGCTTTAAAATAAAATTGGGTTGAGGATTGGGAAAAATTTCTCCTTTTCTTATTACAGCCACAATAGATGCTCCTGTATTTTTGCGTATTTCACCCTCTGCAATGGATTTATTGGTTATGGGGCTTTCAGGAGATAATCTAATCCATTGTAAGTCAAAATGTTGCTCTACACCCCTAAGTTGAGAGAGTAAACGATAGTTTTTATTCGAGTTAAATAAGCTGGCATAGAGTTCTTGGCGGGTATTTTCAATCTGGCGTTGAATTTCTGTAGGAGGAATGTTTAAATTTAGTAGAGCCTGGCGTGTGATTTCTAGACTGGCTTCGAACTCAGGCAATACCACCTCCAAAACTCCAAGATTTTTCAATACTTCCAGGTAGTCAGGTCCAGCAGCTCGGCTGATAATTTTAATTTTTGGATTTAAATTTTTAGCCTGGGCAATAATGGCTTTGATTGCTACTAAATCAGACATGGTTAAGATAAGAAGGTTGGCTTTTTGAATTTTGGCTGCTTCCAGTACTATATCTTGGCTTGCATCACCATAGATGACTGGTAGTCCTTCCTTTTTTGCCTGTTCAAAGCGTCTGTGATTGAGCTCAATGATTATAACCTGCATATTGAAGCGTTGTAAAATTTGGGCAATTTGAGAACCTACTCTGCCACCTCCTGCAATTACAATATGGTTGGCGTATTCTTTGGGAGAAAGATTTGAAGTTTCCAGTTGTTCATGTTTAAACCAGCGTTTTTTTAGGGCATAAAGTCTGGCAGTTTGGCTTGAGATAAAGGGAGTTATGGCCATGGATAAAATAGCTACAGTTAAGATAAGAGAATAGAGCTCATTATTTATTGAGCCAGTAGATACTCCAAGTCTAGCTAAGACAAAAGAAAATTCCCCCACCTGAAATAGCCCTAATCCAAGGGCCAAGGGTATTACATTCCGATATTTGAAAATATGGGAAATAAGGGAAAAGATTATGCCCTTTCCTATACAAACTACTAAAAGTAATAAGATAACTTCCTGGATATGACTGAGTAAAAACTTAGGATTAAAAAGCATTCCCACTGAGGAAAAAAATAAAAGGCCAAAAAGGTCTCGTAAGGGTATAATATCACTTAAGGCCTGATGCCCATAATCTGATTCACTTAAAACCATACCAGCTACAAAGGCTCCAAAGGCAAAGGAAAGTCCAACTAAGTGAGTAAGATAACCTACTCCAAGCCCCACAGCTGTAATAGCTAAAAGAAATAATTCTCTGGAACCAAGCTTGGCAATGTAAGAGATAAACTTAGGAATTATGCGTGTCCCCAATAAAACCATAGTTATAATAAAAACAGTGGCTTTTAAAACAGCAAAGCCTAAGGTAGATAAATCTATAACGGGATTATTTAGCTGAGGGAGAATAATCATCAGGGGAATTACTGCTAGGTCCTGAACAATTAACATGGCTATCATAACTTTGCTGGAAAGAGTACCCATCCAGCCTTGAGCCATTAAAGATTTAAGAGTTACCATGGTGCTGGAAAGAGAAGTCAAAGCACCAAGCCAAAGGGATGATTTCCAATCTAAACCAAAAAATTGTCCCACTCCAAAACCAAGTCCAATAGTGAGCAACATCTGAAGAGGAGTTCCAAACAAGGCAATCCACTTCACTGCTCGAAGCTTTTTAAAGGAAAATTCTAGTCCCAAGGCAAACAAGAGTAGGGCTACTCCAATTTCTGCTAATAGTTCAATTTCCCTTATACCTGAGATGGTTAATCCGCCAGTATAGGGTCCTAGAATAATTCCTGCTAAAATATATCCTAAAAGGAGTGGTTGTCCCAGTTTTTGTAAAAGTAAACCGCAAAAAAAAGCAGTAACGATGATAAGAATAATGTCTGTTGCTATACCCATTTTTTTATAAGGGCTTAATTTAAATTAAAAAAATATTTTGAGATTATTTGTTTCGTATAATTTTAAACAATATTTTTATTTTTACTCTTTATTTAAGAAAAAAGGACATCTAGTATACTAGATGTCCTTTTTTTCTTTGTTTTTAGTTTTAATAAAGTCTATACCTTGAATTTAGCAATAAGTTCTTTTAACTTGGCAGCTAAATCTTGCAACTCTTTAGCACTGGAAGCTACTGTATTACTGTTTTCTCTCATTTCGCCTACAGATTCGTTAATGGCAGCAATATCTTTGGCTGTATCTTGCGCAACATTAGAGGCTTCATCCACATTGTTATTTATTTCTTCCAGGGAACTGGAAGCTATTCCAATGTTTTCTGCAATATCTTTGGTGGCTACGGATTGTTCTTCAATGGCAGCAGCTATGGTGGTGACAATTTCATCCACTTCCTGGATTACCTCCAGGATTTTACCAATTTGTCCTACGGTCTTATCTGTAGCACTTTGAATACCTTGAATTTTATTTTTAATATCTTCAGTTGCCTTGGCTGTTTGTTGGGCCAATTCTTTAATTTCATTGGCTACTACAGCAAAGCCCTTGCCTGCTTCTCCTGCTCTGGCTGCTTCGATGGTGGCATTCAAGGCCAGGAGGTTGGTTTGAGAAGAAATGGCGTTTATGGTTTCCAGCACGGTATTAATCTCGTGGGCAACCACTCCCAGTTCATTTACTTCTGTGGAAGTTTCCTGGGCAATACCTACAGCATGATTGGTAATTTCCTTGGCCTTTCCTGTGTTGGCAGCAATTTCATTGATGGTAACGCTCATTTCTTCAGCAGCACTGGCCACAGTGTTGATGTTGTTGGTGGTTTCCCTGGTTGCATCAGCTACATTGTTCATGTTCACACTCATTTCCTCTGAAGCTGTGGCTACCAAATTGGCTTTTTGAGCATTTTCCTCGGCTATATCCACCAGTTCTTTGGACACCTGATTGAGCTCACTGGAGGAATCTGCCAGAATATTTACTCCAGATACCACCTCTCCAATAAGGCCTCGCATGTTTTTAACCATGGTATTGATAGAATTAGCTAAAATACCCAGTTCGTCTTCCCAGTTGGCTTTTACTTCTGCAGTAAGGTCTCCCTGACTTACTTTTTGAGCAGTGTCAGAGACCAACACTATTTTTTCCACCACTGTTTTGCGTAAAAAGATATTTAAAACAACTACCAGGAAAATGAGCCCTCCAACAGTAATTCCTCCAGAAATGATCTGGTTGGTGTTCAGGGTGGTTATTTCTTTGGCAATGCTTTGCTCTACAATCAAGCTTCCCAAAATGGGCTCACTTTTGCCATGGCAGTGATAACAGGAGGGTTCATTTTTTATTGAAGTAATGTTTACAAAATAGGGTATGCCCTCCATTTCTGCTATGGTATTGTATGTGCCTGCTGTTTTTAGGCTGGCTTTTACCAATTCTTGCACTTTAGAGTCTTTAGGAAGGTCCTTTAAGTAAGATTTACGCTCTTCTTCCTTTTTGGTGGCATAAGAGATATCGCCTCTAAAATCTGTAAGATAGATGTGAATATCTGGGTATTGTTTGCCCAGCTGGAGAAATTTTTTCTCTGTGCCTTCGTCATCACCCGTGGTCATGGGTTCTTCAATGGCTTTTAAAAGCAGGTCAGAGATAATTTTAGGGCTGATTCCTTAATGGAAGCAATAGAAGAGGATTTTTGCCTGGAATAATTGGTAATAAAGAGAAGGGAAAAGATAATAATTAAAATTAAGCTAGAAATTACCCCCACCTTTAGACCAATGGACTTTTTTAGAAATTTCATTCTCCCTTTTCTCCTTGTGCAAGAATATTTTTCTTTACTTTATAACCAGCCCCATAAATATAGCAACTAAATTTTTCTTTCCTAATATTTTTGCTAAAAATTAGGAACAAATTAGCAACAAGTAAGGGTTACCATCCTTTTTCTTGCAAAATGGATTTTATTTTTTCCTCATTCTTTTTTTCCACTAAAATCATTTTCTTGTTTTTGGCTTCTTTGATTAGAGATAAAAGTTGTTGAATGTCTGCAGGTTTTTCCACAAAATCAAAAGCGCCCAGTTTCATGGCTTCTATTCCCTTTTTTACTGTGGCCTGCCCTGTCAGGAGAATAATTTGTAGCTCTGGCATAGTACTCTTGATTTTTTGAAGAGTTTCCAAGCCATCCATGCCAGGCATAACCAAATCTAAAATGATAGTATCCACATTTTTTTCTTGAAGTTTTTTTAAGGCTTCATCTCCTGAGGTGGCGGTTAAGACCTCTAGTCCCCTAGCTTTCATTCTTTCAGCCAAGGTTTCACAAAACTCTTTTTCGTCATCTACGATTAAAACTTTAGTGTTTTCCATAAGTTAATCTCCTTTTAGTTTTTAGATTTAAGTTAAGTTTATACAAAGAGTGTTGTTTTTTTCTTCCAGTGTAATGTTTAACAGGCTAGCTATTTGCTCACTTTTGGAACTTACTTTAATTTGTGGTTCTATATAAATTTTGTTTTTCTTGACCAGAAAAGAAAGTTTTTTTTCTTTATTTTCTTCTTGTTGAGTAAAATCGTTTAAGATAGATATAATCAGACCTAAAAAAATAAAGGGTTGAGTAGAGTATTGGAAAGATTCTGGAGAAGTTAAAGTTAATTCTATATTTTTCATGTCTGCTATTCTTTTATAGACACTAAGGCTTAAACTTAAATATTCACTTATGTCTATATTGAGACATTTGTCGTCTGGAGTGTGGGCTAATTTATTCAGGTTTTGCACAATCTTGTTGGCTCTTACTGTTTGATTGAAGATAGAAGTTGTAATTTCTTTTATTTTTTCCAGGCTTAAAGTATTATTATCTTCTTCACTTAACTCTATAAGGTCTTCTAAAAGTCCACTTTTTTCCTGAATAATAGCTAGGCAATTTTTTAGCTCATGGGAAATACTGGCCGTTATTTGTCCTTTGATTTGAATTAAGTCCCATAAAGGATTGGATAGGTCCATTTATTTTTCCTCTAGTTCTTTTAGTTTATTAAAAAAGTCTTCAAAATCAACTGGTTTTACCAGATAAAAACACCCGCCTTTTAAAGAGCACTCTTTAAGGTCTTCCTTAGAACCATGTCCAGTTAAAAAACCGATTTTTAACTTAGGTTGAATTTTTTTTAACTCTTCCATGATTTCCAGGCCGCTGATTTTGGGCATTTTCATATCCAACACAGCCACATCATATTTTTTTTCTTGAATCAATTTCAGGGCTGTTTCTTTAGTAGTGGCAAAATCGGCTTCAATGCCCCTAAACTTTAGCCTTTCTACCAGAGCTTCTACTAATTCTTGTTCGTCATCTACAAGTAAAACTCGCAATTTATAATCCTCCTTATGCCTCCTTAGCTTTTACAGGCAGAAAAATAAAAAAGGTAGTACCTTTTCCTACTTGGCTTTCTACCTGGATCTCCCCTTTTAGCTTTTTAACCAGGCCATAGGTGATGGATAGTCCCAGGCCAGTACCTCCCTGGTCTTTTTTAGTGGAAAAGAAGGGGTCAAAGATTTTTTTCAGGTTTTCAGGGGAGATGCCAATGCCATCATCTTTAATAGCTACTTTGACCATGTCCTTTTCTTTCAGGTAGTCAAGAGTGATGTCTATATGCCCTCCCTTCTTAACAGCAGCAAAGGCATTATTGATTATATTTAAAAAGATTTGTTGAAGTTTGCTGCGATCACTTTGAATAAGAGGTATTTCTTGAGTTTTGGTTATGTTAACGTGAATATCTCTATATTGGGCTTCTTTTTCCAGAAAACTTAAAACTTCTTCCAATAGTGTCTGTAAATCTACTTCTTCTATTTTTACATCAATATGTCTGGCAAAGCCAAGAAGCCTATGGGTAATAGTTCTACATCTATCCACTTGTTTCAAGATGGAGTCAATTAAAGAGAGAAGTTTTTTGTCTTCTTTGTATTGGTCGGAAAAAGTAAAAATATCCTTAATTAGTCCTGCAGTTTCATTGATAATGGCTAAAGGATTGTTTATTTCATGGGCTACACCTGCAGCTAGACGTCCTATAGAGGCAAGTTTATTGGTATGCTCTACCTTATGAATTAGGGCTGCTCTCCTAAGATCTGCATAATAAATTTTTGTGACTAGCTTGGTAGAGATAATTACAACTACTACCAAGACAATTGCTATTCCTAAGACTAAAGTAGCTAAGGTCTCTTTTTTTAATATACTTAGTCCACTTTTCAATATGGTAGGCTTTTTTACTAAAACAAAACTAAAAGGTGTCCCTTTTATCTTTTCTTTTCCAAAAATCCAAGTTTTTCCCGTAGAGTCGCTAAACTCACAAATTTTACTATCTGGAATACATTTTATATTTTGAGGAGAAAAAATTTCTAAAACCTCTCCAAAGAATTTTGAAGGAGTTTGAAAAACATTATTTTGATTTAAAATAAAAGCATCGCTATTCTCATCCAGTTCTAAACTGCCCAGGAGATTAATTAATTGGGAAGTATCAATTGTTGTTCTTAAGATAAAAAAATCTCCATTAGAAATATTTTGTTTTATAGATATGGTAAAGTGGGGGGTATTTCTATAACCTAAAAAAACATCACTTATATACTCTTCTTTAATCAAAACTTCTTTATACCAGTCTTGTTGTTTGTAGTTTTTTCCCTTAAGTTCATAAGGACCAACATAATTTATTTGTATCCCTTGAGAATCTATTATACCTAAATCTACGATATTGCCAAAAGAAGTTTTTAAATCTAAGTATATTTTACCTAAGACAGAAGTTTTTTTTATTTCTTCATAGGGGGTATTTAGTACAATAAACTTTAAAGCTGATTTTTTTTGAGTAATAAAGAAGTTAATTGACTTTTGAGTATTGGATATAAGGCGAACTAAAGGATACTCGACTTCTGCCTGGATATATTTTTCATAGATGTTTAAATTCAGGAAGGTTAGGATGAGAAGAGGGAGTATAGAGACAAAAGAGATTAGGAGTATTACGCCTATCCATAAATTGCGGTAATTAAAAAGTTCTTGTTCTTCTTTATAGATATTAGTTCCCTTCAAAAAAGGAGGAGATATTTGCTGTATAATTTTTTTTAACATTTTAATTTTATAAAATTTCTTTTATTTTTTTAATTAATACCTTAAAATCCACAGGTTTGTTAAAGCATTCTACTGCCCCCAGTTCCAGGCAAAGCTTTTTTTCTTTTTCTGAGCCATGTCCGGTAATAATGATGACCCTGGTTTGAGGATATTGTTCGCGGATTATTTTTAACACTTCTAGTCCACTTAGTCCAGGCATTTTTAGGTCCAGAAGAACAAGTTTAGGCTTTTCCGCAGCTAACACTTTTAATCCTGATTCTCCGTCTAAGGCCATGAGACAGTCAAATCCCCTTAACTTAAGTCGTTCCGTTAAGGTCTCTAAGTAATCTTTTTCGTCATCAATAATTAAAATTTTGGGCTTAGGAGTCATGGGGTACCTCTCTAATAATAGTTGGTAATTATTAAAAATAATAAAAATAAAAAATATTTTTTGACAAGCAAAAAAAGTCTGCCAAGAGTATTATTTTTAAGTTTCACTTTTTAACTTATGTTGAAAGATGAAACTTTATGGCTTGAGGTTAGTTTTAAAATGTAATACTTAAACTTATTGACATAAAATTCACAAATGAATAAAGTTTGGGTCGTGTTGTATAATTTAACGCTAAGGAGATGGCTATGGTAAAGAAAATCTTTGAGAAATTGTTGCTAGCTCTGGGTATGGTGTTGGCTAGTCCTCTTTTTGCTTTGGCAGCAGAGGGTGCTGTGAATGGTGGGAAGCCCTGGTGGTTTTGGCCTTTGATTTTATTCTTTTTTTGTTTGGTTTTGGGAGTGATTGCAGTTTTAGCTGGTGTAGGTGGAGGCGTTCTTTATGTTCCTTTAGTAAGTGGATTTTTCCCCTTTCATATTGATTTTGTTAGAGGGGCTGGACTTATGGTGGCTTTAGCAGGAGCTTTAGCCGCAGGTCCTGGTTTGTTGCGTAGAAACTTAGCCAGCTTGCGCTTAACCTTGCCTATTGCTCTAATTGCTTCTGCTTGCTCTATTGCGGGAGCACTACTTGGACTTTATTTATCTCATTTAAATCCTGCTTATGTGCAAGTGGCTTTAGGTATTACTATTATGGGTATTGCCATTTTGCTTTTATGTTCCAAAAACACAGAAAAACCTGTAGTAACAAAGCAAGATGCTTTGGGTTTAGCCCTTGGACTTCAGGGTGCTTATAAAGAAGAGGGTACTGGAGAAATTGTAGAATGGAAAACCCATAGAACCTTGGTTGGTTTTCTTTTATTTATTATTGTTGGAGTTATGGCTGGTATGTTTGGGCTTGGAGCTGGCTGGGCTAATGTTCCAGTTTTAAATCTGGTTATGGGTGTACCTTTGAAAATTTCTGTAGCTACCAGTAAGTTTTTACTTTCTATTACTGATACTTCTGCAGCCTGGATTTATTTGAATAAAGGCTGTGTGATTCCCTTAATGGCCATTCCTTCCATTATTGGACTTATGCTGGGTTCCTTTTTGGGAGTTAAAATTTTAGCTGTAGCTAAACCCAAGTTTATTCGTTATATGGTTATTGGAGTTTTAATCTTTGCTGGATTTAAAGCCATAGACAAAGGTATGGGCTGGAATATTATTGGATAATCGAAAAATATGAATTTAAGGAGTAAAAAATGGATAAAAGATTAGAAGAAATGGTTAAGCCTATGCCCCAGCAGATAACCTATGCCAATATTTTGTTTTGGGGTGCTTGGGGTGGCATTTTGCTTATGACTCTTACCTACATAATCTATCTTGCCCACATCTTGCCTCCGCATGTGGATGTAAATTTGGTGGTCCAAAACTGGCATAAAGGGGTTGCTGAGTATAGAGAAATAACCAATTCTCCCCAAGGCTGGAATTGGCTTTTTTTGCTAGCTAAAGGTGATTTTATCAACTTTTTAGGTATTGCCTTTTTGGCCTTACTTACTATGATATGTTATATAGTGTTGTTCTTTGGTTATGTGAAAAAGAAAGATAAAATTTATGCTACTATTGTAATTGCAGAAATTTTGGTGCTGGCTTTAGCTGCTTCTGGACTTTTGGGAAGTGGTGGGCATTAAACCTATAAAATATGAGGGATAGTTATGTCTCCAAAAAAGAAAATTAAGATTTTATTGGTTGATGATGAGCAAGAATTTTTAAATTCTATTGCCGAAAGAGTGAAATTAAAAGGTTTTGAACCAGTTACAGCTACTTCGGGAGAAGAAGCTTTAGAACTGGCTAAAAAAGAACACTTTTATGCAGCAGTAGTGGATTTAAAAATGCCAGGTTTAGATGGTCTTGAAACCATTAAGAGATTGAGAGAAATTGATCCTAAACTGCATACCATTTTACTTACCGGTTTTGGTAATGAAAAAGTTAAAGAAGCTACCAATGCCTTAGAGTCTGAATATTTTGACAAGGCTGATATGCCTAGTTTTTGGGATTATTTAAAACAACTAGCCCATAAGGTAGAAGATTCCATGGCTGCTGCTGGGCTGGCCACGCATGGCGACTTAGAGGATGCTGAAAAAATAGAAAAAGGTGAAGAATAACCAAAGGGAGGTCAAGACCTCCCTTTGGTTTTATTCTGGAAGATTATAGTTTTTTAGTTTTCTCCACAAAGATGTCCTGCTTATTCCAAGTATTTTAGCTGCTTCTACTTTATTTCCTTTGGTATAGTTTAAGACTCGCAAAATATATTCCTTTTCTATTTCCGCCAGGGGTTTAAAGTTGTCTACCCTAAAAGAAGTCATTGCGCTTTTAAAGCGAGAAGGAAAGTGAATGGTATCAATTTCCTCACCTTCAGCTAAAATAACTGCCCGTTCTATTAGATATTCTAATTCCCTTACATTGCCTGGAAAGTCGTATTCCTTTAATTTGTAGAGGGCCTGGGCAGAAATTTTAGTTATATTCTTTTTAAATTCCTTGGAGTATTTATTTAAAAAGTAATAGGCAAGTAAAGGAATATCGTCTTTTCTTTTTCTAAGAGGAGGTAATTCCAGAGATACAGCATTTAGGCGATAGTATAAATCTTCTCTAAATTTTCCTGCTTTTATTTTTTCCTGAAGATTGCTATTGGTTGCTGCAATTATTCTTGCATCTGCTTTTATTTCTTCATTTCCCCCATAGGGAATAAAGATTTTATGCTCTATGAACTTTAGAAGCATGCTTTGAATCATTAAAGGAGATTCTTCTATTTCATGTAAAAATAAAGTTCCATTATTAACAGCTTCCAGCAATCCCTTTCGTTTTCTAGTCTGTTGATTGGAATATTGATATTCTTCTCCAAAGATTTCTCTAAACAATATTTCTGGATTAAAGGTGCTACAGTGAATAGCAATAAATTTTTCTTTACTTCTAAAGCTTAGGCGATGAATGGTTTTGGCGATAAGCTCTTTTCCTGTTCCTGTTTCACCTATGATTAAAACCGGACAATCCAGCACTGCTATTTTATTGAGCTTTTTTTTCAATTCTTGAATTTGCGGCGTTTCTCCAATAATCCAGGGAATTCTGGAAGAAGGAGTTTCTGCTTCTGTGGATTTTTCTTCAATATTTATTGGCTGAAAGGAGCGTAAAAATTCCCAGAAATCTCGCAAATCTTCTTTGGGAAAAGTGGGGAGTTTTAGAGGATTGGAGAAGTTTTCTTTATTTTTGCCTGTTAGAAGGGCTATTTTTAGATAGGGGTGGGTGACTACTATTTGTTGGAGAGAATTAAAGTCGTCCTGGGAGCTTAAAAATTCAGTATCTAGCAGCAAGAGAACGAATTGTTGAGAATTTAATAAACTAAGGGCACTGGAAAAGGATTGACTGGAAAAAGGTTGAAACTTTCTTAGGGCCAGTCTTTTACTTAAAGTCTCCAGAAAGTAAGGGTCTTTATCCAAGATTAACACATTGAGATTCTTCATAATTACCTCTATAGGAAATTTTAAAGAAGCTCTGGGTAAAAAGCAAGGTAAAAGAAATGCAGGTATTTTTAATCGGTGGCAGTGTTCGAGACAGGCTTTTACAAAGACCAGAAAAGGATAAGGATTTTGTAGTGTTGCAGGCTACAGAAGAGGAGTTTTTAGCCAGGTTTCCCCGGGCCAAAAAAGTGGGAAAAGGCAAAGCGGTTTTTTTGCTGGGAAGAGATGAATACACTTTAAGTACCAGTGCTTCCATTGAAGAGGAGCTTGGAAAAAGGGATTTGACCATAAATGCCCTGGCCTTGGACCAGAAGAATAGACTTTATGCCCATCCTTTAGCCTTAAAAGATTTGGAAAATAAACTTCTGAGACCCATTGAGAAGAAGAATTTTTTTCAAGACCCGCTTAGAGTATACAGAAGTGCTAGGTTTTGGTCTGAACTTCCAGAGTTTAAACTGCACTCAACTCTTCTTTATATTTCCTGGTCTGTGCTAAAAAGTGAAAAGATAAAAACTCTTAGTGCTGAAAGGGTATGGGGAGAGCTGTTTAAGGCTTTGCAGGCTAAAAAACCAGGTAATTTTTTTCGTTTTTTAAATCTTATAAGTGGCTTTAACTTCTGGTTTGCACAACTTCAGGAAAGTGCCTTTATTCCAGCAGGACCTAAACATCATCATCCAGAAAGCGTGTTGGAACATACCCTGAACCTTATGGATGCCTTAGCCCCTGATTTTTGGGGGGCCTGGCTGGCCTTTTGTCATGACCTGGGAAAAGTTTTAACTCCTGTTGAGCTTCTTCCTCATCACTATGGTCACGAGGAAAAAGGAAGGGCAGTTTTAAAAGATCTGGCTAAAAAACTACCCCTGCCCAGAAAAATGCTTAAATATGGGGCTATTGCCTGCAGGTACCACATGCTAGCTGGAAAGTATACCAGCTTAAGACCTGGAACCAGGGTAAAGTTGCTTTTGAGTTTACCTCAGGAAATCTTTGAGCCTTTTTTTAAATTGGTGCGTTTGGATCAAGGGATGGATTATTTGGAGCAAGCCTTACAGGACTTAAAAGTGATTCAAAAGGTAAAACTTCCTCCAGCCCATCAAAACTTGGGTTCCAGATCAGGGGCAATCTTGCACTCTCTTCGGGCCAAGGCCCTAAAAGACTTTTCTTAAAATCACTCAAAAATCGTGCCAAATATCTTGACTCTTTTTTCTCCGGTCTTATTTTTTATCAGTTTATAACTTCTTTAAAATAAAGAATTTTTACAGGAGAATAAGAGGGTATGGAGTATAAGGATTATTATAAAATTTTGGGTGTGGACAAGGGTGCTTCTCAAGAGGAAATTGCTAGGGCCTATAAAAAGTTGGCAAAAAAGTATCATCCAGACTTAAACCCCAATAATAAAGAAGCAGAAGAGAAGTTTAAGGAGATAAATGAGGCTTATGAGGTCTTAAAAGACCCTGAAAAGAGAAAGCTCTATGACTCTTTAGGGCCCAACTGGCAACATGGGCAAAACTTTGAGCCACCTCCAGGTTTTGAAAACTTTCATTTTGAGTTTCGAAGTGGTGGTTCTGGTTTTGAAGACCTGGGTGGCTTTAGTGATTTTTTTGAGACCCTTTTTGGTGGCTTGGGTAGGCGTTCTAGGTCTTCCAGGCAGAGAAGTTATGGCTTTGATAATTTTTATTCAGCCAGAGGTCAGGACCAGGAGGCTATTTTAGAACTCTCTTTGGAGGAAGCTTTCCTGGGTGGAGAGAAGACCATTACCCTGGGACGAGGTTTGGAGCAAAGAACAGTAAAGGTAAATATTCCTGCAGGCATTAAAGATGGTGGCAAAATAAGGCTAAAGGGGTTGGGAGAGCCAGGTCTTGGAGGTGGGCCTAGTGGAGATTTGTACTTAAAGGTAAAAATATTGCCTCATCCCTTATTTAAAGTAGAAGATAACAATATTCTTTATCGTTTACCTCTTGCTCCCTGGGAAGCAGTGTTGGGGACCAAGGTTAAAGTACCTACCTTGGCAGGAGAAGTGGAGTTAAAGGTTCCTAAGGGAGTTAGTAGTGGCCAAAAGCTTAGATTGCGAGGCAAAGGGCTAGGGCAAGGAGTAAATAAAGGGGATCAATTGGTGGAAATTGTCATTAAGACCCCTAAAAAACTTAGTGCTCAAGAGGAAAGGTTGTGGAAAGAATTGGCCAGTATTTCCAGTTTTAATCCCAGAGCCTAGGAGGAAGCATTAATGGTTAACATAGAGATAAAGACCATATCTCAACCTTATCCAAGCAAAAAATTAAGCTGGCAAGAATTTGTATCCAGGACAGGCATCAACCCCTTGCGCCTGGAAGAACTTATAGAAATGGATTGGATTCGCTGTGAATGCGTGGGAGAGAATAACTATCTGTTCCCGGAAAGAGAAGTTTTAAGAGTGCAAAAACTACTTCGCCTCTGCCGAGACCTGGAGATTTCCACTCTGGCTGGAATGATTATTGTGGACTTGCTGGAGCGAATAGAAGACCTGGAAGAGAGGTTGAGAAAATTTTCAGTATTTTAAATTGAAAAAACAAGGAGGAAATTATGGATATAAGCAAATTCACTCAAAAATCACAAGAAGCTATTGCTGAGGCCCAAAAGGAAGCAATTCGCTTTGGACATCAGCAAATAGATGCAGAGCACTTGTTTTATGCTCTACTTGGGCAAGAAGATGGCCTGGTTCCCAGGATTCTGGAAAGGGCAGGCTATGACCCGGAGGCTGTAAAAAACTCGTTAAAGTCTGAACTGGAGAAACTTCCAAGGGTTAGTGGCCCTGGAGTCCAACCCGGGCAGATTTATGTTACAGGCAGGGTGAACAACATCCTTTTGGCTGCTCAAGATTTAGCCAAAAAAATGCAAGACGAATATGTGAGTGTGGAGCACTTGTTGTTAGCCCTATTAGATGAGCCTCCAAGTACTGGAGTGGGCAGGGTTTGCAATACCTTTCGATTGGATAAGGATAAAGTATTAAGTGTGCTTACAGAGATAAGAGGACATCAACGGGTTACTTCTGATAATCCAGAAAGCACCTATGATGCCCTGAAAAAGTATGGTCGAGACCTGGTAGAAGAAGCACGCAAAGGTAAATTAGACCCGGTTATTGGAAGAGATAGCGAAATTAGGCGCTGTATTCGTATTCTATCCCGAAGGACCAAAAATAATCCTGTGCTCATTGGTGAAGCTGGCGTGGGTAAGACTGCTATTGTAGAAGGTATTGCCCAAAGGATTTTGAGAAAAGATGTTCCAGAAGGCCTTAAGGATAAGACCATTTTTGCCCTGGATATGGGAGCGCTTATTGCTGGAGCCAAGTTTAGAGGAGAGTTTGAAGAAAGGTTAAAGGCAGTACTCAAAGAGATTGAAGAGTCCAAGGGTAGAATTATTTTGTTTATTGATGAGATTCATACCATTGTGGGTGCAGGTAAAGCCGAAGGAGCCATGGATGCAGGCAACCTCTTAAAGCCCATGCTGGCTAGAGGAGAATTACACTGTATTGGCGCAACCACGATAGATGAATACAGAAAATACATAGAAAAAGACCCTGCTTTAGAAAGGCGTTTTCAACCTGTGTTTGTGGACGAGCCTTCAGTAGAGGATACCATTTCTATCTTGCGAGGGTTAAAGGAGAGATTTGAGGTCCACCACGGTGTAAGAATAAGTGATAGTGCTTTGGTTGCTGCTGCTACCCTTTCCCATCGTTATATTACTGACCGTAACTTACCTGATAAGGCCATTGACCTTATTGATGAAGCTGCAGCTAAAATTAGAACAGAAATCGATTCCTTGCCTACAGAACTAGATGAAATCAATCGCAAAATTATGCAGCTGGAAATAGAGCAAGAGGCCCTGAAAAAAGAAAAGGATACTGCCTCTAAAGAGCGTCTGGAAAAGATAGGTAAGGATTTGGCTGAGTTAAAGGAAAAACAGGCGAGTTTGCGTGCCCAATGGGAAAAAGAAAAAGAAGCCATTAACTCCTTAAGAAAATTAAAGGAAGAAATAGAAAAAACTCGTTTGGAAATAGAAGCAGCTGAAAGGGCCTATGATTTGAATAAAGCTGCTGAGCTTAGATATGGCAAACTAACTCAGCTGGAAAAAGAGTTAAAGAAAAAGGAAGAAGCTTTAGCAAGTCAGGATGGCAAGACCTTGCTCAAGGAAGAAGTTGGGCCTGATGATATTGCAGAAATAGTCTCTAAATGGACAGGTATTCCTGTAACCAAACTTGTTGAGTCAGAAAGAGAAAAGTTGTTAAAATTAGCAGATGTCTTGCATCAAAGGGTAATAGGCCAGGACGAAGCTGTACGGGCTGTAGCAGATGCAGTTTTAAGGGCCAGATCTGGTTTAAAGGACCCCAGAAGACCCATTGGCTCTTTTCTCTTCCTAGGTCCTACTGGAGTGGGTAAGACAGAACTTTGTAAGACCCTGGCCAGGACCCTCTTTGATACAGAAGAAAACATGATTCGTATTGATATGTCAGAATATATGGAAAAACACACTGTAGCCAGGCTTATTGGTGCTCCTCCTGGATATGTGGGCTATGAAGAAGGCGGACAACTCACAGAAGCTGTACGCAGAAAACCCTATTCTGTGGTGCTCTTTGATGAGGTGGAAAAGGCCCATCCAGATGTTTTTAACATCTTATTGCAAATTATGGACGATGGACGCCTTACTGATAGTCATGGTCGAATAGTAGATTTTAAAAATACGATTATTATTATGACCTCTAACCTGGGAGCCAATTATCTTTTAGAGGGTATTACTTCTAATGGAGAGTTGAAACCTGGAGTGGAAGAGCAGGTAATGTCTGTAGTGAAGTCCCACTTTAGACCTGAGTTTTTAAACCGGATTGATGAAATTGTGCTGTTTAAACCTTTACTCTTGGAAGAAATCAAGCAGATTATTGAACTCCTGTTAGATGAGCTAAGAGAAAGGCTAAAAGACAAGAAAATTACCCTGGAAATCACTCCTGAAGCCAAAGAGCTTATTGCTAGAGAGGCCTATGACCCGGTTTACGGAGCCAGACCTCTTAAAAGATACCTTATTCATCATGTGGAAACCAAGCTGGCTAAAGAGATTATTGCTGGTAGAGTGCAGGAAGGTGATCAGGTACTGGTCAGCTTAGAGCAAGGTGATTTGGTCATAGTTAAAAAATAACCAGAGGGGCTTTTGCCCCTTTGGTTAAAAAATAGCTAAAAGGTTCCAGCCTGTCTTTATTTGCCAGAGAGCTAACAACAAAATAAGTAAATTGTTAGCAGCATGTAAAAGAGGTAAAAATTTTCTTTTCTTTTTGTGAAAGTGCAAAATATAACCACTAATAAGGCCTACAATTAAAAGAAATAAAATCACTAATCCCACCTTGGCATGAGTGCCAGCCACAAATACCTTTCCCCAGAGTAGAAACAAAATAATACTTCCTCCCAAGGTACCTAAAAGCATAGCAATTAAGGCTATGCTTCCTACTAATACATGCCGTTTCCATAAAAAGGGAACAGGCTTTTGAAAGTGCAGGCTTTTTATCCTGTTTATACCCAAAAACAGGGCATATAACCCAAAACAAATAGCCAAAAGCTGGAAAATAGGATGAAGGTAAATCATAATTCTTCCTTATTTAAATTGATGTAAGAATATGTAATCGTTATACTTATGTATTTGGTGACAGCCAATACATCCCTTTACCTTGCCCTCTTTGTCTATCTTACCCTGAGGTGAATACTTTACCCAAAACCAATCCCCGCTTTGGGGCGCATAGCCTTTAAC
>LGER01000015.1 GCA_001507915.1 Desulfonauticus sp. 38_4375
TCCCTTCCCACCAATAAGCAGAAATAACCTCAGGAAAAATATTGGCGCAGGCAATAAGCCTTTCTTCCAATAAGGTTCTGGCTATTTTAGATAATTCCTTTTTATCAGCGCCAGTTATATAGCCAAGCACATACTCTGCCATTTAAAGCCCTCCTATTGTTGACTGAGATAATCAGCCAGAGCCTCCTGCTCTTCCAAAGACAAACTGGCTCCCTTATCCACCATTCTCTCAATGGTTATCAGCCAGGCATCTTTATCCTTTTTGGCCTTATAAACTACCTTTAAGGAATGACAACCTGTACATTTGCTCTCTAAAAGGTCTTTTTCCTCCTGAGCCAAACCAGGTAAAGCAAGTGCTATCCCCAGTAGACAAAGAATAATACTTGCTCCTATCTTTTTCATAATCCCCTCCTTTTTTGGGTATAAATAAAGATAAACTGAAGGACTTCTTTTGGCAACTTGAAAAGCCACTAATTATTTAAGCGCCTTAAATTTCTCAACCAGTTTTTAACCAAAAAACAATCCTTTTCCCCTTTAAGTTTTCTAACTTTTTTAAATCCAACAAATAAATTTAACTTTTTTTTTCTTTAATTTTCAGTTAGACTGAAGAAAAAAAAGAGGTCTAGTTTATGAAGGAATTAACCATTAGTTTAGTGGGTTCTGCTGGCGAAGGCCTGGACTCCATAGGAAGCCTGTTTAGCACTGTGTTGGCAGAGCATAAATACGCTCTTTTTTCCTGGAAAGAATATGAGTCCAGGGTTAGAGGAGGATTTAATAGTTATCATCTAAAAATCAGTTCCCAGCCTCAAAACTACCCCAGAGAGCAGAGCGACCTGCTTTTAGCTTTAAATCCTGAGGCCCAGGACAAATACACTTCTTTACTCAAACCTTCAGGCCTTCTAATTGGTCCTAAGGAAAACTCCCGGTTTCAATCCCTGGTTCTATCCTTTAAGGATCTGGCTAAAAAGGAACTGGGTAATTCCCTTTATGCCAATGCCATTGCCCTGGGTTTTTTAACCGGAATTTTAAAACTCAAACTAGAACTCCTCCTTGAGGCCCTTCAGAAAAAATTTGCCACTAAATCCCTGGCAATAATCAACAACAACCTCGAAGGAGCAAGGCTGGGATATGGTCAGGCCCTGGATTCTTCTCTAAACTTAACCCTGCCTCCTTCTGGCGAGCACAACTACTTCTTTACCACTGGCCATCCAGCCACAGCCCTGGGTGCTGCCAGAGCTGGCTGCCACTTTATGGCTGCCTATCCCATGACTCCTTCCACAGGTCTCATCACTTACCTGAGCCAGAAACAAGAAGAATTAAAAGTCTTTACCTTGCAGGCAGAAGATGAAATTGCCGCCATTAATCTGGCCTTAGGTGCAAGTTTTGCAGGGGTAAGGAGCATGACTGCCACCAGTGGAGGTGGTTTTGCCCTGATGGTGGAAAGCATCAGTTTAGCAGGTATGACTGAAACCCCAGTGGTCATAGTGCTGGCCCAAAGGCCAGGTCCTGCTACGGGGTTGCCCACCAGGACTGCTCAAGGAGACCTGCTTTTTGCCATCTTTGCTGGTCATGGGGAATTTCCCAAAGTGGTTTTTGCACCTTCTGACCCGGAAGAACTGTATTTAAAGACCATCAAGGCCTTTAATCTAGCTTACAAATACCAGCTACCTGCAATTATTTTAACCGATCAATTTCTGGCTGATTCCAATTTTTCCTATTGGGATTTCAACTGGGAAGGAGAAACTCCCCAGTTTTTTAGAGCCAATCCTTCAGAATTTAAAGAATATAAACGCTACCAGTTTACTCCCTCAGGAATTTCTCCCAGGCTTTGCCCTGGACAAAGTGTCCACCTGGTAGGTGCTGATAGTGACGAACACGATGAATGGGGGCACATTACTGAAGAGCTGGATAAAGTAGCCAAACCCATGCTGGAAAAAAGACTAAATAAACTTAAAGAGTTGCAAAAAGAAATAGCTCCTCCTCTGGAAGTAGACATTGCAGACAGTAAATACATTTTTATAAGTTTTGGTAGTACCAAAGAAAGCGTTCTGGCTGCGCAAAAACACTTGCGAACCAAAGGAGAAAAGGTGGGAGTCATTCACTTCAGTGAACTCTGGCCCCTGCCCTCTTATTCTTTCCCCCAAAACGCTCTTTTAATTACTGTAGAAAACAATGCCACAGCCCAGCTGGCTAAACTCCTTAATTTAGGGTATAGCTTAAATCTTAAACACTCCATACTCAAATATAATGGTTTACCTTTAACTCCAGAAGAGATAGGGAGGAAATTTGATGAAATCCAAAACCAAATTTAGCAATAATGTCCCCAGTCAGTGGTGCCCGGGATGTCCCAACCATCTAATCCTCAAGGCCCTGCAAAATGGACTGGAGGAATTAGAGCTAACCCCTCAGGAAGTATGTTTGGTATCTGGCATAGGACAGGCAGCTAAACTGCCCCATTATTTAAAGGGAAATTTTTTCAATGGCCTCCATGGAAGGGCACTTCCTGTGGCCACTGGCATAAAACTGGCCAATCCCAAACTAAAAGTAATTGTCACCACTGGGGATGGTGATTGCTATGGAGAAGGCGGCAATCACTTTTTACATACCTTGCGCCGCAACCCGGATATTACCCTGCTGGTACACAACAACTCCATTTATGCCCTGACCAAAGGACAGGCCTCTCCCACTACTCCTAAAGGAGAAAAGAGGGCTTTAAACCCCAGGGGTGTGGAAGATGAGCCTTTAAACCCCTTAGCCCTGGCTCTTATTCAGGGAACTGGCTTTGTGGCCAGATGCTCAGCTCTGGAAATAGAACATCTAAAGGAAGTTATCAAAGAGGCCATCAATTATCCTGGGCTGGCTTATGTGGACATTTTACAACCCTGTATTAGCTGGCTCAAACCCAGCCTTGAGACCTTGAAAAAAGAAACATTTTTCCTTTCTCACGACCCGCAAGACTTTGAACAGGCCTTAAAAATAGCCCTGGACCCTGCTCAAAAGTGGGGACTGGGAATAATTTATAAAAATCCCTGGCCCAAACCTGTGTTAGGAGAAGGATTTTATCAACACTTTTCTCTGGAGCAACTTACTCACCTTCCACCTCTGGATTTAACTATAGCTCAAAACCTATTAAAGGCCCATTAAAAGGAGAAAGCTAAATGGGAACTAACAACCTAGTTTTTTTGGAAGTTATTGAATGGTTTGACAATAAAGGCACAGAACTGGCCCATCGCATCCCTCAAGAAGGTTCAGCTGAAATCAAATGGGGTGCCCAGCTTATCGTTAGAAACAGTCAGGCTGCTGTATTTTATTACCAGGGACAGGCAGTAGATGCCTTTGGGGTGGGCAGACATACCCTTACCACTGCCAACATCCCCATTTTGACCAAGTTATTAAGTGTACCCTGGGGTTTTACCAGTCCCTTAAGGGCAGAAGTTTATTTTTTAAACATGAAAGTTTTCCCCAACTTAAAGTGGGGTACCAAAGACCCGGTGGCCTTTAAAGACAAAGAATTGGGGCTGGTTAGATTAAGGGCCTTTGGCAGGCTGGACATTAGAATCATTCAACCTGCTCTTTTTGTAAATTCCCTGGTGGGTACCAAGGCTTCCTTTACCATAGAAGATATTGAAGAATATTTGAGCCAGATTGTGGTTTCCAGGTTAAATGACTATCTGGGAGAAAAGGTGGACACCCTTTTTAACCTTCCAGGCAACTACAAACAATTTTCTCAAGAACTCCAACAAATCGTCTCGCAAGATTTAAGAAAATTTGGCCTGGGGCTAAGTAGCCTGTACATCAACGCCATTACTCCTCCTGAAGAAGTGCAAAAGGCTATTGATGACAGAAGCAGGGTAGAGGTATTTAAGGACCTGGGCAAATTGACCCAGCTAAAGGCAGCTATGGCCCTGGAAAAGGCAGCAGCCAATCCTGGTCAGGGAGGAGCTGGCTTTAATATGGGCATGGGCTTTATGTTTCCCTACATGCTAAAGGATGCCTTTCAAAACACTCCTCAAGAAAAGATTCGCAGCAGGTGTCCTGACTGTGGCCAGGTAGTACCTGAAAACTCTAGATTTTGTCCCTATTGCGGCCATCAAATTCTGGTTTTAAAGCAGTGCCAGAAGTGTGGGAAAAACCTCTCTCCAAAGGCTAAATTTTGCCCCAACTGCGGCACTCCCACTGAAAACAAGCCTCAACCCAAAAGGTGCAGCCAATGTGGCTTTGAAAATCTGCCTGACTCTTTATTTTGTAACCAATGTGGAGAAAAGCTAAGCTAGGGCATGAATTTTCAAGTTCACTATTCCTGCTCTCAATGTGGCGCTCCCTTTACCTTTGAAGAAGGGGAGCGCATTTTATATTGTCCCTATTGCCGGGTTAAATCCCTTTTAGTAGGCGAAAAATACCTTCGCTATTTTCTCCCGCCTAAATACAATCAGGAAGAATGCCTGTATGTACCCTACCTTCGGGTCAAAGGTCCTCTTTTTTTTACCACAACCCATGACCTTATTCCCCTCTGGATAGATTCCACCATTCTGGGGCTGGAAAAGCTCCACTTCCCTCTTTCCCTGGGCCTAAGAGCCCAGGCCATGCCCCTACAAATGGTCTATTCCCAGAATTTAAACCTGATCCAGGAAGAACTCTCTTTTAAACAGGCTCTGGCCAAAATAAAAAACAGATTGGCTAACAGCAAAGTACGAGGAACTATCTACTATCAAGACTTTATAGGAGAAAATTTAAGCTATATCTATCTACCCCTTTTACCCCAAAAAGGCTATTACTTTGATGCCCTGGCCCAAAGACCCCTTAGCCCGGTTTTAAACCCAGCAGAACTTGTTTTTCACCAGCAGGAAAACTGGCAGCTAAATATCTTGCCAGCTCTTTGTCCCAAGTGTGGCGATACCCTGGAAGGCCAAAACAAAGACCTCTTACTTATCTGTAAAAACTGCTCCAACCTCTATTACTTTGAAACAGAAAAATTAGAAATCATAAATCCTTACCTGCTCTTTTCAACTCCAGATGACCTCTACTTACCCTTCTGGCAGTTTGAAATAGACTTTGCTGAAGAAGATAGCGCCTTAGAAAGGCATTTACACTCCCTATACCTGGTTAAAGCAGATAATCTGGTTCTAAGTATACCTGCCTTTGCAGTAAGGCCAGATTACTTTATCAAATTTGCTACTGCCCTTTCCCTTTCTCCCCTGCTTCGAACCAATAACCCCTTTTCTTTGGAAGAAAAAATAAACTATATCTCTCCCACTGTTTCCAGAAAAGAGGCCATCATTTCCTTAAGACTTATTTTGGGCAATCTGATTAAAAATAAAGAGATATTGCAGGAATTAAAGAAGTTAAAAATAAAAATTAAAAAATTTAAGCTTACTTTTATTCCCTTTATTCAAAACCACATAGAATTAATTCAACCCCACTTACAATTGGCCATCAACAAAAACAGTTTTAGATTCTTTATTCAATAGCATTCTTTTTAAATTTACCAGAAGAAAAGAAAATATTGCCACAGAAATAATCGCAGCTCCACTATTTAAGTTAAAGTAAAAACTTAAAAATAACCCTGTATAGCTAAAAAACAAACTCCAAAGCGTTGATTTGAAAATCATTTTGTACAAAGTATCACTTTTGGGTTTGGCCAGGTATACAGGTATGGTCAATAAGGAGATAAGCAAAACAATACCTACCAGTTGCATAAGTATTACCACGCTAAATCCAGCCAAAACAATTAAAATTAAAAAACAGTTATTTACTTTAATGCCTAAAGTTTTAGCGTATTCACTATCAAAACTTATGGTCACAAATTCTTTGTACTTCCACCAGATAGTGCCAACCAGAAGAAAGTCCAAAACACAGGCCAAACTTAAATCAGACTTGCTTAAGGTAAGAATACTGCCAAAAAGATAACTGGTAAGCTCAGTTTTATACCCAGGGGTTAAGTCCAGTAAAATAATCCCTAAAGCCATGCCTCCAGCCCAAATAATGCCCACAATGGTCTCAGAAAGCTCCCTTTGGTTCACTACCAGCAGACCAAAAACAAGGCTAAGGAAAAAGGTATAGACAAACACAGTGGGTAAAACAGGCAAGGAGAAAAAAAAGGCCAATCCCACGCCTCCAAAGGCAGCATGAGCCATGCCTCCAGCCAAGAAAACCTGCCTGTTAATTACCACCAAAGGCCCAATAAAACCACAGGCAATACTCAAAAGCAATGCAGCCACAAAGGCGTGTTGCATAAAGCTAAATTGAAAAATTTCCATTTTATTTCACCTTGGAAGCAAAGTACTTGGGTATCTCTTGAATAAATCCGTCTACAGCACAGGCATGGGTATGTTTGCCATAGATAAGGGACAGGAGTTGAGAAGAAAGCTCTTTTTCTCTACTTACTCGCACCTGCCTATTGACCACTGCCAGGCCATCAATGCTGGCTGAAGCAATCACCAAGTCGTGGGTTACCACCACTACTGTCATTTCTCCTTTTAAAGAACTTAAGAGTTCATAAAGGCACACCTTTCCTTCAGGGTCCACATTGGCAGTGGGCTCGTCAAAAATCAAAATCTCTGGTTTACCCACCAGCGCCCTTGCCACCAGTGCCCTTTGAAACTGCCCTCCTGAAATATCAAGAATACTCTTAGAGGCCAGAGAAGAAATTCCCACCTTTTCCAGGGCCTCTTGTACCTGCTCTTTAGTTTTGGAAGCGTAAAAAAAGCCTCTTTTCTGAGAACGCACTCCCATACTGACCAGTTCAAACACAGTAAGAGGCAAAAGCATATTTTTTCTAACCTGCTGAGGGACATAGCCTATTTTGGTGGCTATCTCCTTAGCTGGTTTTCCAAAAACCTTTATCTCACCTTCCCAGGGCTTTAACAATCCTAAAATAAGTTTTAATAAAGTGGTTTTTCCTCCCCCATTAGGGCCAATAAGAGCCCAGAATTCTCCCTGAGGAATGCTTAAGTTAACCCTATCTAAGACCCTGGTTTTGCTATAGCCAAAACTAACATTTTTTAAACTAATTGCTATCTTCTGCACACTGCCCCCTTATTTTCTGGGCCATTTTCAGCAAATTTGCCTTCCAGTCTTTGGCCAAAGGGTCCACCACTTCCAGTTGCAGCTTAGCCTTCTGCACTAAAAATTGCACTTCTCTGGGATTAAATTGAGGCTGAATAAAAATGCTCTTTAACTTAAATTGGTTTATAGTATCTAGCATATGCATAAGCTCTCTAGGAGTGGGCTCTCTTCCTTCTACTTCCACACTTACCTGTTTAAAGCCATAGGTATTGGCAAAATAACCCCAGGAAGGGTGAAACACCAGAAAAACCTTTTTTTTACAGGGTGCTAAAAGTTTTCTAATCTGTGCATCCACTTCTTTTATTTCTTTTTCCAAAGCTAAGTAATTAGCCTGAAAACGCTCTTTTTGCTCTGGCCAGTTGGTTAAACAAAACTCATATATATTTTTTACCACTTGCAAACAATTTGCAGGGGAAAGCCAGATATGAGGGTCTAAAAAATGTCCTTCCTCCCTGGGTTCTTGCTCTGCCAACAAAAATTCACTGGTCTTTTGAAACTGGAGATATTTTATTCCCTGAGCACAATTTACAATTTTTAGATCAGGATTAAGCCCCTGAAAGCGCTTTAACCACACCTGCTCAAAAGGCAAATTCCAGGAAAAATAAACCTGGGCTTTGCTTAATTTCCGCAAGTCAGCAGGCTTGGGCTCATAGGTATGAGGGTCTGCTCCCTCAGGAAGCATGGTTTGAACTTCCCAAAAATCTCCTCCTAATTTCTCTAAGAAATAGGCCTGAGGCAAAATGGAAGTAAAAACCACAACTTTAGAATTAGCTAAACTAAAGGAAGTTAGGTTAAAAAACAAAAGAGCAAAGAAAACAATTGACTTTAAAAATGTTTTCCTGGACAAATAAGGCATGCCTGCTAATTTCTGGTCTGCTTTTCTTTTAACCTTGCTTGCTGGTATGGCCACTGGCATAGGCTCTCTCCTTTCTCTAGTAAAAACTAAATCCAATCCCAAATTCTTGGCTGGTTCTTTAGGGTTTTCAGCAGGAGTAATGCTTTACATTTCCTTTGTGGAACTTTTACCTTTAGGAAAAGAATATGTTAGGAAGGCAACCACTATAAGTCAAGGCGACAGTCTGGCTATTATCTGTTTTTTTGCTGGGATTTTTTGCGTAGCTGCCATTGACTTTCTCGTTCCCTCTTATGAGAACCCACATGAGACCAGGTTAATAAAAAAACATTCCTTTCCTTCTGCAGAAAAACTCAAAAAAACAGGTCTAATCACAGCCCTGGCCATAGGTATACACAATTTTCCCGAAGGTCTGGCCACTTTTATGAGTGGCCTTAGTTCCCTGGAACTGGCCCTGCCCGTAGCTGTGGCCATTGCCCTGCACAACATTCCCGAAGGCATTGCCATTTCCACCCCTCTTTTTGCAGCCACCCAAAGCCGTAAAAAGGCCTTTTGGCTTTCCTTTGCTTCTGGACTGGCAGAACCCATAGGAGCTCTGGTGGGATTTTTCTTTCTCCGCTCCTTACTGGGACCACTTATGCTAGGGGTATCTTTTTCCTTTGTGGCTGGAATTATGGTCTTTATTTCTTTAGATGAGCTTCTGCCCACAGCAGAAGAATTTGGTGAGCATCATGTGGCCATCTACTCCCTTATAGCTGGCATGGGAGTGATGGCCACCAGTTTGTTTCTTTTAAGCTAATAATCTTAATACCCTTCGTCCCAGGTATTGTAGTGAATCCTTTCCTTCTTAAACCTATCCACCTTACTGTATTCCTGGTTGGGAAACCCCAGAGGGATAAAAGCCAGAGGGACGACCTCTTCAGGGAGTTTAAATAAGCGCTGAAAACCTTTAACCCTTTCCTCTACTGGATAAATACCAGTCCAAACAGCGCCCAGGCCCAGGTCATGCGCAGCTAACAAAAGGTTTTCCACAGCAGCAGAAAGGTCTTGCACCCAGAAACCTGGAAACTTTTCCAGCTTTAATTCAGCACAAACCAAAATGCCCAGAGGAGCTTCTACTGCCATTTTAGCATAGGGATTTAACTTAGGAATTTGTTCCAAGATCTCTTTACTATCCACCACAATAAAGTGCCAGGGTTGAGCATTGCCAGCTGAAGGTGCAGCCATGGCAGCGCGTAAAACCGTTTCCAGCATCTCCCTGGGAATAGGGTCTGGTTTAAACTTGCGAATACTTCTTCGGCTAAAGATGGCTTCTAAGGTCTCCATTTAACTTCACTCTCCTTATTTTTTTACAATCTTAAACTCATCCCTTCTATTTTTGGCCCAGGCAGTTTCATTGTGGCCAGGATCCAGGGGATATTCTTCTCCATAGCTTACAATTTGCATTCTATTGGCTTCTACTCCCAAAAGAATCAAAAACTCATAGGCAGCACGGGCCCTTTTTTCACCCAGAGCCAGGTTATACTCTTCTGTGCCCCTTTCATCACAGTGTCCTTCTATAATCAACATCAAGTCAGGATGGGCCTTTAACACTTCTGCCTTTTTTTGCAAAACCTGTCTGGCCTCTGGTTTTAGTTCGTAAGAGTCAAAATCAAAGAAAATTCTTTCACCTATAATCTTCAGGGCCTCTTCTTTAGAAGCTTCCTTAGCCTGTTTTTCCTTTAGTTCCTTTTCCTTTAACTCCTGTAATTCCCTGGCTCTTTTTTCCTGAAGCTCTTTCAAGCCTTTAATTTCACTTCCTTGAGTCTGCTCGCTTACAGAAGTATCTCCAGTAGTGGCAGGAACAACTACTTTTTTCTTGGCACAACCCACAGTAAGCACACCTAAAAACAAACCAACTACCACCAATACTTTAATCTTCATAAAATCTTCCTCCTTCAAAAATCAAAGATTATTTACTCCAATTTATGCACCCAGGCAGGAGAATAGGCATTTAACTCCTGCGTATCTACCAGATAAGGGCCATCTCCATTTATGGTGGTAAGATAGAGTTTGTACTTACCACTTCGATTGGAACTAAAAAGGACAAAATAGCCATCTGAAGCAATAAAAGGCTCTTCATCATTTCCAGGACCAAAACTTATCTGTTTTTCCTGTCCACTTTCCAGATCGTGCACAAAGATACGGTGCCCTTCAGCAAGTAATCTGGAAAAAACCACCAGCCTGCCATCAGGGCTTAACACTGCGCTGGTATTGTATTTGCCTTCATAACTTACCCTTCTAATCCTGTTTTCCTTTTTAAGCCAAACAAAAATATGGGGATTGCCTAATCTGGCCGAGGTAAACACCATTTTTTCTCCATTACGGGCAAAAAAGGGAGAAATGTCAATAGCCCAATGTGAAATCAAGGTCTTTTTTATCTTAAAATCCTTGCTCAGAAGATAAATATCTGGATTGCCTTTTACATCCAGACTGACCACAATCTCTCCCTCTGGAGTAAATATGGGAGAAATAATACTATTGCCAGGTAACAGATGCTTTTCCAATTTATTACTTTGCTTATCCCAGAGCCCTAAAAAATGCCTTCCGTGCTCAATCAGAGTAAAAACAATCTTCTCTCCCCTAAAATCCCAGGCCGGACTGGCAATAATGCCATCTACCTCCAGCAACTTTTTTAAACCATAACCATCAGCATAAATCTCGTATAAAGCCTGTTTTTGCCTTTGCTTGTGCACAAAAACTATGGGCTCAGAAAATAAAGAATCCCTGCCTGTAAACTGCTGTAAAAGAGCACCACAAAAACTGCGCAAAGCCAAAGGAAGCTGGGCTTCACTTTGCAAATCATAGGCTTTACCTACTATTAACTGCTGTCTCAACACATCAAAGGCCCTAAGCTCTATCTCTCCCCAATTAGAACCTGGCTTTAAATTAATGGTCAGTAAAACATCTACCCTGGACAAAAGAAACTTTCTAAAATCAATATCAACCAGACCAGGCCCTTTTATCTCTCCTTTATTTAATACATCTTCTGCTGGAATAATTCTTAAAAAAGGTAATAAGCCCAGTTTATCCTTTAAGGTAGAAACCAATTTATCATCCACCCGGAATTGCTCTGCCACAAAAGGCTTGGCTATAAACAAATTTATCTTTTTGTCCCCTGGTCCGTAAATATTTATGGTCAGGGCCAAAAGAGATTGAAAATTAAAAAAAATACCAGCTAACAAAATAAAAACTATCTTTTTTATCATTTACTTCCCTCTAATTCCTGAGAATTAAATTCAATCTCAATACCTTCTCTTAAAATCTTTTCTCGAATACCTGGTGGAGGCAAAGGCAAAACTTTGGTATCTAAAATAGCCCTTAAGGCCAAACTATCATAGACTTCATCTCCAGAACTCTTTTTTAGGTGATACTCTAAAATTTCACCCCTTTCATTTATCTTTATGCTAATAAAACAAATCAAAAGTTTACCAAATTTAAAATTGGGATAACGAAAATTTGCCTTAATTTTACTTTCTACTATCCCCTGGTAAAATTCTTCAATTTCTACTCCCGCACTGCCTTCTTTATCTTCTTTTACCTCTCCCTGTATTTCTTGTAAGGCAGAATCTAATTCTCCTTTTTCCTCCTTGCTTTTCAATTTTTCTTCTTGCTTTAAAGCAGCCAGAGAACTTTCTAGCTCTTCTTGAGCCTGCTTTCTTTTTAGTGCTTCTATCTGTTTTTTACTCAGCTTAACCTTTTGCTTGCTTCCGCCAACAGTGGCAATCTTTTGACCGGTTTTAATCTTTATTTTAGCTTTTTTATAGGAATAGGTTTTGGCCTTTTTTTTCTTTAAGGTAACTAAATTTAGCTCATATCTGATTTTAGCTGGTCTTTTATAGTCTATATTATTCTGAATCTGGTAAACAAAGATATAGACTAAAAACAAGTGAAAAAATAAAGAAAAAATAAAACCAACAACTTTCATCTAATCTTGTTCTTCCTCTTCCACAATAACTCCCAATTTTTCTATTCCTGCTCCTTTCACCTTACTCATTACCTTAATTACTTCTCCATAGTTTACATCTCTATCTGCCTTTAAAAAAACCATCTCTTTATTTTTAAAATTCTTTTTTAAAAAGTTTTCCAATTCTTCAGCACTTACTTTATAAGTATCTACATATATGGAGCCACCTTTTTTAAGGGTTATGAGCATGTTTTCTGCATCTTCAGGCAAAGTGGTTACAGTTTCGGCCTTGGGCAAGTCCACCTCTACCCCTTGCGTTAGCATGGGAGCTGTAACCATAAAAATAATTAACAAAACCAACATTACATCCACAAAAGGAGTAACATTGATTTCTGAAAGCAAAGAATCATTTGGGGAAGTTTTCACTATTTTTCTCCTTGTTTAAGCAAGCTTAAATTCCTTTCCAAAAGATTCAAAAAAACATTGGCCAGGATATCCAGATCCTTATCCACATCCTGCAATTTGGTTATAAAGTAGTTGTAAGCCATGGTAGCAGGAATAGCTACAGCTAACCCAATGGCAGTGGCAATCAGGGCCTCCGAAATACCTGGTGCTACTGTGGACAGGGAAGCGCTTTTCTGCAAGCCAATGGCATGAAAGGAATGCATAATGCCCCACACCGTACCAAAAAGCCCAATAAAAGGAGCAGAATTGGAGCAGGTGGCCAGAAAAGCCAAGCTCTTTTTTAGGCTTAAAAAAATCTCTGTCCTGGAGTTGAGTAAAGACCTTTGCAGATTTTCTTTAATGATTTCTTTTTTCTCCTGTTCAGAAGCATTTAACTGGCCAATTCGCTTTAATTCAAAAAGGGCTTTTTGGAGCATGGCGCTACCCACCCTGGAACTATGGGTTTCTAACACATTTTTTAAAGAGCCCAGGTTGCTGCTTTCTTCTGTTAATCTACGCAGCAAGTGAACATCCCTTCTGGCCTTTAAAAAGGTTAAGAACTTGAAAAAAATAATAGCCCAGGAATAAATGGACATACAAAGTAAAACCACCAAAACCACTTTTACGGCCAGAGTAGCCTTTAACACCAGAGCCCAGGCAGGATTAGTCCCTAAAAAATCCATTGCTTTTCTCCTTTATTTCTCTTCTTCTAAAAAACTCACTATTTGAGGTAAAACCTCTTCAGCTCCCCTTGCTATTTTCAAATCTGAAACGCCTTCATAGGCACTAGGCCCCAGGTTTATCTCTATCACCTTACCTCCTCTGGCCTTGACCATAGAAGGAAGGGTGTTGGCTGGAGCCACCTCTCCGGAAGTACCTATAACCAGCATTAGGTCTGCTTTCCTACTTAAATCCTGGCTCAAATACAAGGCCTTTGTGGGAATAGCTTCCCCAAAAAAGACCACATCTGGCCTGATTACTCCCTGACACTTGCTACAAAGCCAGGGAAGCTCCTCTTTTTTCAAACTAAAGGCCTTTTCCCTGGGATATTCTAAGCCACAAAGATTGCAATAAAACCTATTTACTCCCCCGTGAAACTCTATAACTTCTTTAGAACCTGCCTCCTGATGCAGTCCATCAATATTCTGGGTAATAATGGCCTTTAAAATTCCCCTGGCTTCTAACTCAGCCAGAGCAAAGTGGGCAGGGTTAGGCCTGGCCTGTTTAAATAATAACACAGCTTCTCCCAAAAATTCCCACACTCCTTTGGGATTAAACTTTAAGGCATAGTCCGAACAGACTTCCCAGGGATCAAACTTAGACCAAAGACCGCCCGGGCTTCTAAAGTCAGGAATCCCACTGGGTACAGAAATGCCCGCGCCAGTAAGGGCCAGAGCAAACCTGGCTTGCTTTAACCATCTAGCTGCTAATCTACACTTTTCTTCCATGGCTCCTGCTCCGTATTTTTTCCACCAGTTCTAAGCTGTTGTTTTCTAGCAGGTTTACCTCTTCTAAAGTCAAACCTGCTCCCAGGGCAATTCTGGTCCTTAGTTCTTTAGAAACCAGATCAGAAGGGCTATGGGCATCATTATTGATTACCACCTTTGCGCCCCGGGCTAAAGCCAATTTTAAAACATGACCATTGGTAAGGCTATGCCCCTTTCTGGTGCTGAGTTCCAGGTAAACTCCCTTTTCCCTGGCCAGGTCAACTTCTTCTGGAGAAATGAGTCCTGGATGGGCTAAAATATCTGCTCCACCTTCCAGGGCTGCCAGATTGGTCCCCTTTTGAACTGGCTCCACAATGGTTTCGCCGTGCACTACCACATACTGGGCCCCCAAATCCCTTGCCTGGGCAATGGTCTCTGGAATCAGGGCTGGAGGCACATGAGTCAATTCTACCCCCACCAATACTTCTATATCTGCATAGGTACTGTAAAGAGTGGATAGAGGTAAGAGATTGTTCAAAATAAGTTCTAGATTACTGTGATCAGCATGATCACTTAAGCCTATCACCTGATAACCCGCATATCTGGCCCTGCGAATAAGCTCTGCTGGAATAAGCTCTCCATCACTAAAGGTAGTATGAGTGTGTAAATCAATCATTGTTCCTCCCCTTTAACTAACTAATTTTATACATAATTTAAACTTTATTGCCAAAAAAAACAACTTAAGTTAAGAAGGCCATCTCTATTTTTAAAGCCTTTCTAAACCCTTAAAGAAAAATGGTCAAAAGCTATGAGCTACCCCCAGAAAATATTCTTAGAGATTACTACTAAATGTAATCTAAATTGTAACTTTTGTGTGAAAAATATTTCAGCCAGCCTAAAAAAAGAAAAAATTTTTCCCTTTGCCCTTTTCAAAAAACTGGTCAAAAACTTTTCTTCTGTAAACAGATTGATTTTAAATGGCATAGGAGAGCCGCTTTTACATCCCCAGCTAGAAGAATTTGTCGCTCTAGCCAAAAAACATATGCCAGCTACTTCCACAATAGCCTTTCAAAGCAATGGCATGTTGTTTACTCCTGAAAAAGTGCACAACCTGCTCTCAGCCGGGCTGGACCAAGTATGCCTGTCTCTGGATGGAGTGGAAGCAGATTTTTTACAGCAAAAAAGACAGGGAGCTTCTCTAAGCAAAATCTTAACTTCTCTGGACATGCTCAACTTGCACAGACAAAAAATAAATCCCCACTTTAAAATGGGTATAGAATTTGTCTTGATGAAATCCAATTATAAACAATTACCCCACTTAATTGAGCTAGCCCAAGAAAAAAAGGTAGATTTTATTTTAGTTACGCATTTACTTCCCTATTCTAAAGAAGTAGCCAATGAATGTCTATTTGAACCCAATACCCATAAAGCTAAAGAACTCTTTAACAAATATAAGGAAAAAGCCCAGAAGTTAGGCTTGGCCATTAAAGATTATTTTCAAGTACGCTGGAAATTCCACAAAAAAGACCAGGATAAAAAACTTATAAACCTGGTAGAAACAATGATAAAAGAGGCTGAAAAAGAAAATATTTTACTACATCTAGAAAACCTGGTTTTCTGGGATGAACAAGACCTTACAGATTTAGAAAATATCCTGGAAACATCTTCCAATCTTGCCAGAAAATATAATATCTCTTTAGACTTACCACCTCTAAGGGCTCAAAACAAAAGAAAGTGTGAGTTTGTAGAAGAAAAAAGTGTTTTTATTGATGTAGAAGGCAATGTTGCTCCCTGTTATTTTCTCTGGCATCAGTATAGTTGTTATATGGATAAACGCACTAAACACATCTATCCTGTATTTTTTGGCAACATCAAAGAAGAGGACTTGCAAGCTATCTGGAACAAGGAAAAGTTTATCCAGTTCAGGGAAGAAGTACTGCAGGTAAATTATCCTTATTGCAGCAATTGTCCTCTGGTGCCCTGTGATGACCTCTTGAATGAATCCTTTCCCTTTGAACACGACTGTTATGGAAACACAGTTCCCTGTGGCCATTGCCTGTGGTGTATGGGAGGCATTAGATGCCTAAGGTAAAAAATATTTTTTTAGATAGAGATGGAACTATCATCAAAGAAAAACACTACCTCTCCAACCCCCAGGAAGTAGAGTTTATTTCCGGAGCAAAAGAAACCCTGCTGGAAATGAAAAAAAGGGGATTAAAACTTTTTATCATTACCAATCAAAGCGGTATTGGCCGTAATTATTTCTCCCTGGAAGACTTTTATAAGGTGCAAAAAAGATTGGATAGCCTTTTAGGAGAAGAAATTTTTACCCACACTGCTTTTTGCCCCCACACTCCAGAAGATAATTGCAATTGCCGCAAACCCAAAACTGGCCTGTTTGCAGCCCTTAAAGAGCAGTACCACTTAAATCCAGAGGAATGTGTGGTTATTGGTGATAAAGTTAGCGATATTCTCTGGGGGAAAAACCTAAATTTTGCCCTATCCTGTCTGGTGCTAACCGGGCATGGCTCAAAAGAAATAACCAGGCTAAATTTAAAACTACCCTGGCAACCATTACACTATCAAAAAGTGGAAACAGATTTTCCCCTTTTAATTGCCAGGGATTTAAAAGCTGCCTGGCAAGGGATAAAAGACCTGGATTATGTCTAAAGAAACCATCTTGCTTATTCGCTTCAGTTCCCTTGGAGATGTGGCGCTTACCAGCGGGCTGGCCAGGTATCTAGCAGAAGAGGAAAAAAAACAGGTTGTTATTTTAACCAAAAAAATTTTTGCTCCCTTATTTAAGGAAAACCCCTTTATACAAGAAGTGCTGGAAATAAAAAAAGGAAATGTAAAGGAACTCCTTCAGCTAAGTAAACACATAAGAAAAAAATATCCTCACCTAACCATCCTGGATTTGCACCAAAACTTGCGCTCCTTTTTAATTAAACTTTTTACTCGAAAATCTCACAAAAGTTATGCAAAACTATCTGTAGCCAGAAGGCTCTATCTCCTTTCTAAAGGAAAATTGAAAACACCTAAGTTAAAACTATCTGTTCCCCAGCGCTATGGCCTGGCCTATTATTCCTTAGACAACCTGCCTCCAGCCAGGGCCTTAAGGCCTCAATTTTTTTTACATCCCGAGGAAATAGAAGAAGCTAAAAAACTTTTAACCTCCTTAAATATCTCTTCTCCTTTTGTGGCCATTCACCCTTATGCTTCTTATCCTACCAAGACCTGGCCTGGAGATTACTGGCAAAAGTACATTGCCCTGTTAGAACAGGCCAATATTCCCTTTATCATTCTGGGACGCTCTGCTTATTCTTTGGTAAACACTAAAAATGATTTAACCAATAAAAGCAACTTAAGGCAAACTCTGGCCCTTTTAAAACTGGCCAAAGTAGTGGTAAGTACAGATTCTGGTCCTTTGCATCTGGCCTGGGGACTAGACAAACACATTATAACGCTCTTTGGCCCAAGCGATTCTGCCTGGGGTTTTTTCCCCTATGGAAACAAAGTTACATTAATCCAGGAAGCAGTTAGCTGCCGCCCTTGTTCCTTACACGGTTCTATTAACTGTGCTTATAATTTACAATGCCTGAAAAAAATTAAACCTAAAAAAATATATCAATTGACAAAAGATACCTTTTTTCTTTAAGAGAGGTCTCCATAAATAACTTACAAAAAGGTTCTTTAAAAATTAGGGACAATTTTTGTCCACCAACTGACAAAAATTGTCATTAAAAGGAAAAGAAATAAAAATAACTCATTTAATTAACTGGGGTTTAATTTTGGCATACTCCTTGAGAGTATGTATAAAAAAAGATAAAAAATTTTAAGGAGGTTTTTTATGAACAAGGAAAAAGGTTTTACCTTAGTAGAACTCTTGATTGTAATCGCCATTATTGGTATCTTGGCTGCAATCGCTATTCCACAGTACAGTAAGTATCGCCAAAGGGCATTTAACTCTGCAGCCTTAAGCGATCTGCGCAATTTCAAGACCAGCATGGAAGCCTACTATGCTGACAATCAAGAATATCCAAATTAAAACTAAAAGGAGGGTTAGAAATGAAAAAAATAATTTTTGTATTAATAATGATATTGGGACTTGGAGCGGTTTCTTATGCTGATATTTCTAACAAAAGTCTTACAGAAGATAGCACTACTACCTTAAGTGGTGATGTCGTTAAGCCATCCCAAAATGTAACTATAATTTTTTCTAGTACAGCATCTGAATATGCTGCTGGCTCCTGGCATAGCCAAGGTAGTAAAAAGTATGGAACAACTCATGAGGAAGACATACAAGAACAAACTTGTAATCCTGATCCTTGTGGAGAAAATGCAATAACTTCCGTCACGGCTGGTACAATGCCCTTTTAAAAAATGAATATTAGGGTAATTACAATAAAAAAAGGCCAGTTTGTTTACTGGCCTTTTTTTATTGCTCTAATATTACTTTCTGTTTATTATTTTCGATTTAATAACGAATTATGTATTATAGATGATTACGGTCTATTTAAAAAACTTTCCCAAAGCCAGTTAAATAACATTGTTTCGTCCTTTATATATAATGCCAAAAGTGGTCTTTATTATAGACCACTAACTAGTCTGACTTATAAAATTGAATATCTTTTTTTTAAAGATAATCCAATTTTTTATTATTTTGATAATCTTTTAATATTTTTTATTACAATACTTTTTTATTACAAAATACTGAGAAGAATTTTAAATGATGATTTCTTTGTTTTCAGTTCACTATTAATATTTTGTGTCAATCCTCTAGCTGTTGAATCAGTTGCCTGGATATCTGGTAGAACAGATTTGTTGGCTCTTATGTTTTTAACCATCGGATTTTATTTTCTATTTGAATACGCTCTTTTGCAAAAATTATATTATCTTTTTCTTTCCTTAACCTTTATGCTTTTAGCAACACTATCCAAGGAAACAGCCTCCATGTTTGTTTTAGCTATTCCTTTGTTTATCACTTCAAAGGAAACCTTAAAAAAAATAAAAAATAAAAAATTAATTATTACACTTTCCATATTACTAGTTATACTTTTTTTAGGATTTTTTTTAATTTTGCGAGAAATATCCTTCGTAAACAATAGTAAAAAAATTTATATGACTATAAAATTTATTATAAACAATCCAGAATTTGCCACTATGAAGTTCTTTAGACTCATTGGATTCTATATTAAAAAATTAATCATTCCTTGGCCTCTTAATCTAACCATAGAAAGTGTTGATCCCCTCTATGACCTAATAGGAGTATTAATTGTAATTTTAGCAATATATTTATTTTTCAAAAATACCTTAATTAATAGATTTTTTGTTATTGGATTGTGCTTTTTACTCCCAGCATATCCAATATCTTTTGGACAAATAGCATGGACTCCCTATGCTGAAAGATATGCTCTTATTTCTTCAATGTTTATTTATCCATTCATCTTGTTTTACATTGTCAATTTTGTAAATAATAGAAATCTGTATAAAAAAATATACATATTTTTTATGTCTATAGTTATTATTATTTTTGGCATAACATCTCACAGTAGGGCAAAAATATGGAGCAACAATATTTCTCTATTACAGGATGTTACAAATAAAAATCCGGAATTTCAAGATGGTTGGAGATTATTAGGACTGGCCTATCATTTAAATAATGACCTGGATAAAGCTGAAAAATATTACCTTCAAGCTAAAAAAATAGGATCTTTTGTTTATAACTATAAATTAGATGAAGATTTAGGGGTACTCTATTTACAAAAAAAACAATATGATTTAGCCCTAGGTTACTTTTATAATATACTTAAACATAAAAGTGGTAGACATAAATTAGCTAAGCAGGCCATTTTTGAAGTGTATGTAAAAATGTTAATAAATGCAACAAACTCAAATGCTCAAAAGTTGCTTGAAAAAAGAATAGATCTTTTTTATGAAGAAAATAAAAAAATATTGGACGATGCACATATTCTCTACAAATTGGGAAAATATTTCCTGAATAAAAAAAATAAGCAATATGCCTTAAAATATTTAAAAATAGCACACCAAAAATTTAAGCCAGAAAGTAGATATAAAAACATTACCAAATCTATCATAAAAAATATAAACAAGTTTTATAATTAGCTTCACAATATACTTAGCTGGAAAATTAAGATATTCTTTTTATATTAGCATATTGTAAACGACTAAGGTATAACAGGAAACTATTTCTTAAAATTAATGGCAAATGAACTACTTGAAATATTTATTTTTTTAATCTAACTAAAAAATCAAGTTGAAATTAAGAGGGATTTTATAGTCTAAATTTCACTTGTCAGTTAAGTTAGAAAAAGGGAGAAAACATATATGATTCAATTCTCGCTTTTAACTCTAAAGCAACTTATAAAAGATAGAACTTTTATAATCATTTTTTCTCTTATTTTGGTATTTTCCTTAGTTCCCCTTTTTAGCTCCTTTTCCATGCGCCAATCTCAAGAAGTAGGAATAACCATGGCTATCTCTTTAAACTCTTTTATTTTGCTTTTACTTAGCATTCTTGGAGGAATGGCAACATTGTGGAAAGATATAGAAAGAAAACAGGTATATACCCTTCTTTCCTTTCCAATATCTCGCTCCAACTATTTTTTGGGAAGATTTTTGGGATGTACAATGCTCTTACTCACCGTGTGTATAATAAATTTTTCTATTTCTGTTATTGCTATAAAGATATGTGCTTCTATGTATAAATCAAGACTTCCTATTTTGTGGGAAAATATAGCAATTTCTTTTTTGTTTTCCTTTTTTAAATATACTCTTCTTCTGGCAATTGGATTTTTGTTTGCTTCTTTTTCTACCTCCTTTTTTATGCCACTATTCATAACCATCGGGACTTATATAGGAGGAAACAGCATACAAAGTATTTATGAATATGTAATGAGAGATGAATCGTCTAACTATTCTTTATTTTTTAAATTAGTTATTAAATTTATTTACTATATTTTACCAAATTTTTCATCTTTTGATTTTACAGTTTATGCTGCCTATGCTCTTAAAATTGATTTAATATCTCTTTCTTATACAAGTTGTTATTTTATAATCTATCTTTTAATAGTTTTGTCTTTATCATGCATAATATTTACTAAAAGAGATCTGATTTAAAATGAGATATTTTATTTTTATTTTATCAATTATAATTTTTTCTTTATTTATTCCTCATTACGCTAAAAACACCTTACAGCGTCCAACCTATGAAAAACTAGGATATTATCCTAAAGGGAAGTTTTTAAAAAATGTGGTTGGAGAGTTTAGGTGGTTTTTAGGAGAATATTTTACATTTAAAGCAATTACTTATTATGGGAATAAAGCTCCCAAACTTTTTAAAGGGAAAAAAGTAGAAATTGAGCATTTCAATTTATATAAGACTCTTGAAACAGCGGTTATATTAAATCCTTATCATGAAGATGCCTATTATTTCACCCAGGCAATTTTCACCTGGAATGTTGAAAAAATAAAGGAAGTAAATAGTATTTTAAAGTATGTGTATAAGCATAGAAAATGGGATTTTCAACTTCCCTTTTTTTTAGGATTTAATCACGCCTATTTCTTAAAAGATTATAAAGAAGCCGCTAAATATTTTAAAGAGGCAGCTGAGTTAGCAAATACACCACTTTTTGCCAACCTTTCTGCAAGGTATTTTTATGAAAGTGGAAATACTAAGCTGGGTATAATTTTTTTAGATTACATGCTAAAAAATACTAGAAATAAAGGTATAAAAAAAATTTATGAAAAAAGACTTAGTGCTCTTAAGGCAATCAACCTTTTAGAAGAAGCTGTTAATATATATAAAAAAAGATACGGCAAGCTACCAAGTAACTTGAAAGAACTTCTGGACAAAAGTATACTTGGAGAAATACCAAAAGATCCCTATGGAGGATTTTTTTACATAGATAAAAATGGTAAAATCAGGACAACCAGTAATTTAACCAAAGGGCACAAAGCAAATGAACGCAATAAAAATTAATAACTTTACTAAAATATACAAACGAAAATCCAAAAAAGTAAACGCTGTTAAAAACTTAAGTTTCGCAATCAATCAAGGAGAAATTTTTGGTTTCTTAGGTCCTAATGGTGCTGGTAAAAGCACTACTATTAAAGCAATAATGGGGCTTATAACACCCACAAAAGGAGAGATTCTTATCAATGGAGTATCTTCTCAAAACCCTCAATCAAGAAAAAAAGTGGGGTATTTGCCAGAGAATCCAAGTTTTATAGATAGTCTATCGGGTTTAGATCTGTTACTCTTTTCAGCAACAATGCATGGAATTGATAAAAAAACCGCAAAAGTTCAGGCCTATAAACTTTTGGAGGAACTAGGGCTTAAAGATGCCGCCAAAAGACCCATTAGAACCTATAGTAAAGGAATGGTTCAAAAAGTGGGGTTTGCTGCAAGTATCATTTTTGATCCTGATATACTTATTTTAGATGAACCAATGAGTGGACTAGATCCAATATCTAGATACGAATTTAAAAACAAGTTTAAAGAACTAAAGCAAAAGGGAAAAACTATTTTTTTTAGTTCACATATAATCCCTGATGTAGAAGATCTATGCAATAGGATAGCTGTTATTAATAGAGGAAGTCTTATAGATATATTTGAAATGGAAAGTATTAAAGTATTATCTACTAGTGGATATGAGATATTTTTTAAAGGAAATGTGTGTTTTGATTCTGAAGTATTACCTGGAGAGATTAAAAAAATAACAGTACCATCAAAAGATTTATTAAATACCCTAGAAAATTTAAAGTCAAAAGGGGAGGTGGAAATCGTAAGCATAAATCCTTTACAAGAAGATTTAGAAACAATTTTTGTTGAAATAATCAATAAATCCAAAATAAATGGTTAGCAAAAAATTTTCGTACTCTAAAGAAAATATAAATGTTTTTTTATTCAAAAAACTAGACAATATACTTGGTAAAAGATTAATAAAATTTCTGCCGTCAGTAAAAAATAAAAATATTAATGAGTTTCGTCCTAATCAAATACTATTAATCCGCCCTGGTGGAATAGGAGATGCAGTTTTATTGATTCCAGCTATAAAATTTTTTAAAAGAAAATTTCCTTTTTGTAAAATAGATATATTATGTGAAAAAAGGAATTCAGGAGTATTTAAACTTTTACCATATGTTAATAAAATTTTTTTTTATCATAGACTAAAAGACATTTTAATGGTTCTATTAAAAAAATATGATGCAGTAATAGATACAGAGCAGTATCACTATCTATCTGCAATTTTTTGTTTTTTTATAAGATCTACTCTTAAAATAGGTTTTGCTACAAATGAAAGAAAAAAAATATACCACAAAGATATTTATTATAGTCAAGATGATTATGAAGTATTCAGTTTTTTAAATCTTTTTAGAACATTTTTAAAGAATGAAAATAGGATAGATTTAAAAGGTTTTTTAAGTATAGAAAATAGATTTATTAATCTTAGTAAAAATATTTCTTGTATAGGTATTTTTCCAGGAGCTACTATAAAAGAGAGAAAATGGCCTAAAGAAAATTTTAGAAAAATAGCAAGATGGCTTGATAAGAGAAAGTTTAGAGTAATCGTAGTCGGTGGAAAAGAAGACATTAATGTAGGTAATTACATTGTTGAAGGTACCAAAAATGGAATAAATATGGCTGGGAATACTACTTTAAAAGAAACTGCAGAAATTTTATCAAGATGCAAACTATTACTTACTTCAGATTCAGGCATTATGCATTTAGCTATTGCAGTTGGTACACCAGTAGTTGCATTATTTGGAGCTGGTATAGAAAAAAAATGGGCACCAAGGGATGGAAAAAGTATAATAATTAACAAACACCTGTCTTGTAGCCCGTGTACCCAATTTGGGTATACGCCACCTTGTCCAAATAATGTTAGATGTATGAAAGAAATTTCTGTAATAGAAGTAAAAGAGGCTATAGATGCTATCTTGGATAAAACTGTTTAGAATAAAACACTGGATCAAAAATCTACTCCTTTTTGTCCCAATTTTCTTTGCAGGAAAGATTACAAATATCCATCTATTAATTGCAGTAAGTTGGGCTTTCTTAGCATTTAGCTTCTGTACAAGCGCACATTATATTATCAATGATTTAAAAGATTTGAAATACGATCGGATTCATCCCCAAAAAAGAAATCGACCCTTAGCTAAGGGTGAAATAAACAAATATGCAGCTATTTTTTGTAGTATTCTTTTTTTATTGCTGTCTATAGTGCTGGGAACTATTTTAGGAACACAATTCATCTTGATTATTATATTTTATCTGGTTTTAAATCTACTCTATTCTTTTAAGATTAAAAACATACCTCTTGTAGAAGTGTTTAGTGTATCTATGGGATATATTTTAAGAATAATTGGAGGAGGTGTAGCAGCTGACATAAAAATTTCTCCATGGCTTTTTATGAGCACTTTTTTATTAGCGTTATATATTACTTTTGGAAAAAGGTTTCATGAACTGAAAATATTAAAAGAAAGGGCATCTCAATTCCGTCTTTCACTAACTTATTATAATGATTTTTTTTTAATATCGTCTCTTTCAATAACCGGGACATCAGCCCTTCTTATGTACGCTATTTACTCTGTTGAAAACGGAGGCTTGTTAGTTTATACTGCTATCCCTGCTGCATATGGTGTACTCCGCTATTTGCAAATAATTTTAAAAGGAGAACAAGGAGAACCTATTGAAATTTTTGAAAAAGATATCCATCTCTGGATAACAAGTGGAATTTTTCTATTATTTATTTCTTTAGCAATTTATAATTAGATGCCATTTTTATTAAAAACATTGAATAATTTTATATCATTTTATTAGAGTCAAAAAACGAAAAATGATAATACTAAATAGATTTTGATAAGAGTAGAAGCATATTCTTTTATAAACAAAATAAAATTATCATATATCTAGTTATATGGCGTTTAAATTTAGTGGCTAACATTTTTTTAAATAACTTTTTAATTGCAAATTATAAGGATTTAAATTAAAAAAATGTTTAAAAGACTTGTAAATTATAGAGATTTACTTATAGTTTTTATATGGCGTGAGTTTACAATAAAGTACAGACAGACAGCATTAGGGTTGCTTTGGGCAATTTTTCAGCCTTTGAGCATGATGCTACTTTTTACATTTATATTTGGCATAGTTTTAAAGCATAAATTATCTGATTATCCATATGTTTTATTTTTTTATTCTGGTATATTGCCCTGGAGCTTTTTTTCAAGTTCAGTCAATTTTGGAATTAACTCTCTAGTAAATCAGAGAAGCTTAATCACTAAGATATATTTTCCCAGAGAAATAATTCCTATATCAGGCTTAGCAGTTTCATTTATTGATTTTTGTATATCTTTTTTGATTTATGTATTATTTCTAAAAATTTATGGGATTCATTTTACAAAAAATATGGTGTGGTTTATACCATTACTTGGTATGCTTATAATCTTTTCTATGTCCATAAGTTTATTATTTTCAGCTTTAAACGTATATTATAGAGATGTAAAATTGCTGTCTAGTTTTTTGCTACAATTGTGGTTTTTCGCTACTCCAATTTTTTATTCAGTAGATAAGGTTTCTATGAAGTTTAAGTTGATTTTATTTTTAAACCCCTTAACTTTTATTGTTGAGAACATGAGGAGAGTAACTCTGGAAGGCAGAGGTGTTATATTCTGGCAACTATGCTTTGAACTCCTAATGATCTCCTTATTTTATATATTCAGCTATAGACTATTTTTAACTGTTGAACGTAAAATGGCAGATATAATTTAGGAATATTAACTATGTCTCAAGAAGAAATCATTGTTATGCAAGATGTGTGGAAGAAATATTCAAAAAGTGTAAGGTCATACCACACATTAAGAGAGGATATAGTAAATACATTTAAAAAGAAATACAATAGTGATTCATTAAAAAGAGACGAATTTTGGGTTTTAAAGGATTTTAACTTAAATGTAAAAAAAGGAGAATCAATTGGCCTTTATGGCCCTAATGGTTGCGGGAAAAGCACCATTTTAAAATTGATAGCCAGAGTCACCTATCCAGATAATGGAACTATTAAGGTAAATGGCAAAGTAGCACCCTTAATAGAAATAGGTGCTGGTTTTCATCCTGATTTAACAGGTAGAGAAAATATTTTTATGAATGGCACTATACTTGGGATGAGTATTCGTGAGATAAAGAAAAAATTAGATCAGATTATAGATTTCTCAGGAATTAGAGACTTTATTGACATGCCTGTAAAAAAATATTCATCAGGTATGTATTTAAGGCTTGCATTTTCTGTTGCAATACATAGTAATGCGGATATATACTTATTTGATGAGATTTTGGCGGTTGGGGATGAAGAATTTAGAAAAAAATGCTATGATGCTATTGAAGTCTTTAGAACACAAAAAAGGACTATGTTAGTGGTGAGTCACAATTATGAATCTCTGAAAAAATACACAGATAAAATATTGGAGTTTGGCATTTAGGTATCATGAAAATACCTTCACAAGCTATACAAGAAATAAGGCATATAATAGTTAAGCTTCTTAATTATCTTAAGAATGTTGTTAAGAATTTTTTATTGATTGTTATTAATTTGTTTATATGCTTTTTATCGAAGATATTTCCTATAGATAAAAATAAGGTGGTTTATATTCCAGCTCATTTTCATGTAAAAGGAAATGGATTTTATTTGATGGAAGAATGGATCAAAGTGCCAGAATTTAGGCATTTTTATTTATGTAATAGTTTTCAGACATGTACTAAAGATTTTGATAAAAACAATGTTACATTTTGTTCTTTTGGATTAAAGCTTATTTATCATTTGGCTACAGCAGGATACCTAATTAGGGAAAGTGAATACAACTCAATTGGTATAATTAATAATCCAAAAACTATAGTAGTACAATTGTGGCATGCAGCAGGCGCGTTTAAAAAATTTGGATTAGATATTAGAAATCGATCAATTATGTTAAAATTTTTTAGAAAACAAGACATGAAGAGGTGGGACGTTATTTTTTGCTCATCTGATGAATTAAAAGATATTTATGCAAGAGCCTTTGGAAATGTTGATAAAAACAAAATTGTAGTGTCTGGATTACCAAGAAATGATTACTTGTTTAAATTAAATGAAAAAAGATTCTCCACAAGAAAAAATATGAATATTACAACAAATGAAAAAGTTATATTATATGCACCTACTTTTAGAGATAAAAAATAGCTAGTGATTATAAATTTATTTATAATCTTATAGATTTCTTTACTAGAACTTTTAAAGAAGATTACATACTAGCTATTAGACTTCACCCTATAATTCCTAAAAAGGTTAAGGATGAAATCCATTACAATAGTCGTATATTGGATTTTGATAAATTGGATACTGAGCTAGCATTAGTTGTATCTGATATATTAATTACTGATTATTCGTCTATAATATTTGACTTTGCTTTACTTGAAAAACCTATTTTATTTTATGCGCCAGACTTGGCAACTTATTATGATAAAAGAGGATTTTATTTTAAATATAATGAATTTGTTCCTGGACCTATTTTATATACTCCAGAAGAGTTATTTGATTTTATAAGTAATATGAATTATAGAGAAATTGCATCTCGTGTAAAAATTTTTAAGAAGAAATTTAATCCTTACTTTGATGGCTATAACAGTAAAAGTGCTTTAAGTTACATCTTAAAAATTTATAAATAGGAGAAACATAGTGATTATAGGTATTATATTGGCGTCTGGACAGGGAAAGAGAATTGGAGATCTTAAACAGTTCACCAAACTAGCAGGGCTTCCTGTAATAGTTCATACTTTAAAGACATTTCAACAACATAAATTAATTGAGGGCATTGTAGTAGTGACGCTTGAAAACAAAATTGAACTAGTATGGAATTATGTTAGGCAATATAGCTTGAACAAGGTTATTAAAGTTGTTGCAGGTGGCAAAACGAGGCAGGAATCGTCTTTTATAGGTCTTAGTTGTTGTCCTGATAACACAAAATATGTCCTCATTCACGATGCTGTTAGGCCATTTGTTACATCTAAGATAATTGATGATCTAAGTGAAGCAGTAAAAAAATATAAGGCAGTAGATACAGCTATTCCTTCCGCAGATACCATTATTCAAGTTAATGAAAACAATTTTATTACCAATATACCAGATAGAAGCTTTTTAAGAAGAGGTCAGACTCCACAGGCGTTTGAATATAATCTTATTTTAGAAGCCCATAAACAAGCATTAAAGGATGGAATAGAAGATTCTACTGATGATTGTAGACTTGTTTTAAGTCTAGGTCATCCTGTTTACGTAGTTAGTGGACATGAACAGAATATAAAAATAACCTATCCAATAGATTTGCATATTGCAGACAAGCTTTTTCAACTAAGGACAATACAATCAGAAATAAAAGACTATTCTAAGTTACTAGAAAATAAGGTTGTAGTTGTAATAGGTGGCACTAGTGGAATAGGATTTAGTACTGTAGAATTATTAAAAACGATAAAAACCATACCAATTAGCCTGTCAAGAAGAACAAAAACTAGTATTAATATAACTAAACTTGGCTCAATACAAAGAGCGTTAGGACAAGTAGCTAGCGAGTATGGCAGAATTGATGCCATAGTAAATTGTGCAGGAGATTTGATAAAAAAAGATGTTGAGTTTATGAATGAAAAGGATTGGGATTATATATACAACGTAAATGTTAAAGGTTGTTTTTTACTTGCAAAAGCTGCTCTTCCTATTTTTAAGAAACAAGGATATGGAAATATTGTTTTTGTGGGTTCCAGCTCCTATACTAGAGGAAGAGCTGGATATTCAGCGTATTCAAGTGCAAAAGCAGCCTTGGTTAACTTTGTTCAGGCACTGGCAGAGGAGGTGGAAAGAGTCAATATAAAGGTGAATGTAGTAAGTCCTGGCAGAGTAAATACTCCATTAAGATTCAGAAATTTTGGCAAAGAAGACCCAAACACTTTATTAAATCCAGAAGTGGTTGCTGAGCAAATAATTAAGGCACTGGTGTCGGAAACAACAGGTAGTGTTTTCGAAATTAGATAACTTATGGAAACTCCATATAATCAAAAAAAATATTCCGAAAAAGATGTAGAAGATACTTTTGTATTGAAAACTTGGTATGCTTCTATTTTTGTCCTGCCACTAGCAAAAAAACTAATTCTCATCTTTAGTAATAATAGGTTGTTAACTCCAAATCAAATTACTTTTTGTGCTTTTATTTTTAGATTACTTAGTTGTGTGCTTTTTTTACGTGGAAATTATAACCACCTAGTTATAGGATCTATTTTCTATTATTTAGCTTACCTCTTTGATTGTGTGGATGGGCCAGTTGCTCGCTTGACCAACCAAACTTCTGATATTGGCAGATATTTAGACCATATATCAGATCTTGTGGGAGATATTTTAATTTTATGCTCACTCGCTTGGTCACAGAAAATACTATTTACCTACACAGTTTTTGGAATGATTATCATGCAATTAACTGAGAGCTATATATCTTATCTTAGCAACTTAGCGATTAAATCTATTAATAAACGTTTAGAATTCGCTTTATTTAAGCTTTTCAATAAATATAAAAAGTGGTGGTTTAAAAGAAATTTTAAGTCATTTTTATCTTTACCAGATTATACTGCATTAGTTTTCATAGCCATGCCAATTTTAGGTATGCCAAAGAAAGGTATTGAAATTGGATTTTGGGTTTTATTTATAATCGTCTGTTACACAATATTATCAAGTTTTGTAGCTGCCCATACTGAAGAAAATAGATTTCCGTAATTTAAATCTAGCTAAAAATATTTTTTATGCACCCATATAAACATTAATTTTCTCGCCTAGATCAAAAAAAAATTACTTAATGAAAATTATCTAAAAAATTAATACTAGAAAATATATTATAATATCTATGCACAAAAACAAATAATTCCAATATACTCAAAGCTAATGATTAATTTTTATAACTGTAGCTTAGACATATTCCATATTCATTACTGAGAAATTACTCAGTGTCCTCAACTAGTTACCACTTACCTCTTTCTAAGCCTGGGTAACCTAAAAATATTTGACCAACCCAAGCTATCCTTTTAATCTCTGGCAAAAAATCAAGGGGAGGGAATATGGAGACTGTTTACTTTATTGCTGGAGATGGAATTGGACCAGAAGTAATGTCTGTAGCTCAAGAAGTGGTAAAAGAAGCTCTAAAACTGCACAACCTGGAACAGGCAATAACCTGGCAGGAACTTCTGGCTGGAGAAAAGGCCTTTCAGGAAACAGGTGAATATTTGCCTGAGGAAACCCTGGCCACACTCAAAAGAGCCAGATTTGCAGTAAAAGGTCCTTTAACTACTCCTGTAGGCAAGGGTTTTAGAAGTTTAAATGTGACCTTAAGGCAAACCTTTGATCTTTATGCCTGCATAAGACCCATAAGATACTTTCAGGGTGTATCCAGCCCGGTAAAGCATCCAGAAAAAGTTGATATGGTTGTTTTTAGAGAAAATACTGAAGATGTTTATGCGGGGATAGAGTGGCAGGCCAATTCTTCAGAAGTAAAAAAACTTATCTCCTTTTTGGAACAAGAACTAAATATTGCCTTGAACCCAGAATCAGCCCTGGGCCTAAAACCCATGACTGAAAAGGGATGCAAACGCTTAATAAAAAAGGCCATAGAATATGGGCTGCAAAACAATAGAAAGTCAGTTACCCTGGTGCACAAAGGTAATATTATGAAATATACTGAAGGTGCCTTTAGAAACTGGGGCTATGAACTGGCCAGGGAAGAATTTGCAGGAAAAGTAATAACAGAACAAGAAGCCCAAGAAAACAAAAAGGGATTGGTTTTAAAAGACAGGATTGCAGATGCCATGTTTCAGGAGGTCTTATTACGCCCTGAAGAATACGATATTGTCGCCACTACCAATTTAAATGGAGACTATATCTCTGATGCTCTGGCTGCTCAGGTGGGAGGCCTGGGGATTGCTCCAGGAGTGAACAAGGGAGACAACCTGGCCATTTATGAGCCCACCCATGGCACTGCTCCTACCATTGCTGGACAGGACAAAGCCAATCCCTGTAGCATGATTCTAAGTATGGCCATGTTGCTTAGAGATATGGGGCTCTCTAAAGTTGCTTTCAGCATTGAACAAGCAGTGGAAAAAACCATTGCCCAAAAAACAGTTACCATAGATCTGGCCTCGCAAATGGAAAAGGCCAGCGTCCTTGGGTGTAAGGCCTTTGGAGAAAGGGTAATAAGTAATCTGGCTTAAAACTTAAGCAGGAGTGAGTATGAGCACTTTGGCAGAACTAAGCATTTTTCCTTTGGACAAGGGAGAAAGCTTGAGTAAGTATGTGGCAAAAGCTGTAAAAATAATTCAAAAAAGCTCCTTACCTTACCAACTAACCCCTATGGGGACCTGTATAGAAGGAGATTTTGAAGATATCCTAGAAGTGGTAAAAAAATGCTTTCAAGAACTTGAGCCAGAATGTAATCGTATTTATCTCAATTTAAAAATTGACTTTCGCCAAAATAGAGAACAGGGGCTTATAAATAAGGTAAAATCAGTCCAGGAAAAACTCACCTAAAAAACAAAAAAGGGAGGCTAAAATTAGCCTCCCTTTTTCCTGGCCTCTTTAAAAAATCTTAATCCATACTAGATAAATAGGAATTAAAAATATTTTGATTTAAGGTCCTAAAAGCCTTGATAAGCCTTTTTTTCATCTTCTCTCCTAAATAATATAAACTGCGAAGAATCATAATTTACCTCCTTTTATCCAGGGTTAACAACCACTGACCGAAAACTCCTTTAAGCATTTAAGACATCCTGTCAAGTGAAAAATTTCACTTTCCTCCTTTTTACTCCCAGTTATTCTTTATAACTTTCAAACTTATGCTTTAACCTGCTAAATTAACAGCTTTTTTTGATTTGCCCTTTTGCCTGAGAAAAGTTATAGTTTTTTAAATTTAGCCTTAAGGAGACGCTTTTATGTACATAGTTACTGGAGGAGCAGGTTTTATAGGCAGTGCCTTTGTCTGGAAGCTAAATAAGCTGGGCCTGGACAACATTTTAATTGTGGACAACCTAAGCACTACGGAAAAGTGGAAAAATCTGGTGTCTCTGCGTTTTAAGGACTACATTCACAAAAATCTTTTTTTAAGTTTATTAGAGCAAGAAAAATTTGGCTCCATAAAAGCCATTATTCATATGGGAGCTTGTTCTTCTACCACGGAAAAAAATGCAGACTATTTAATGGAAAATAATGTTTTTTATTCCAAAGCCTTAGCCAAGTTTTGCCTGGCTCGCTCCATCAGGTTTATCTATGCCAGTAGCGCCTCCACCTATGGAGATGGCTCCTTAGGTTTTGCAGACAAAGAAGAGGATTTAGAAAAGTTAAGACCTCTTAATATGTATGGTTATTCCAAGCATCTTTTTGACCTCTGGCTCAAAAGAGAGCATCTCTTAAACCAGGTGGCAGGGCTTAAATTCTTTAATGTCTTTGGGCCCAATGAATATCACAAAGGGGACATGAAAAGTGTAGTCTGTAAAGCCTATGCCCAGATCAAAGAAACCGGCAAATTAAAACTCTTTAAATCTTATCATCCAGATTATGGTCATGGAGAACAAAAAAGGGATTTTGTCTATGTCAAGGATTGCGTGGAGGTAATGGCCTGGCTCTTAGAACATCCAGAAGTAAATGGTATTTTTAATGTGGGTACAGGCAAGACCAGGTCCTGGAATGAACTGGCCAGGGCAGTTTTTACCGCTCTAAATCTGCCTATTAATATTGAATATATAGAAATGCCTGAAACTTTAAAGGGAAAGTATCAATACTTTACCCAGGCTGAAATGACCAAGTTAAAACAGGCTGGGTGGCAAGAGGAGTTTACTTCCTTAGAAGAGGCAGTAGCAGATTATGTCCAAAACTATCTGGCCAAAGATTATCCTTACTTAAGCTAAATTCTCATCTACCAGACTAAGGCCTCCAGCTAAAACGGTTTTTAAATAAAGGATGTCTTCCACTTTTACTGGAGCCAGGGGATAACTATAGCCACACTGATCACATTTAATCATGGTGGGTTCTAAGGGGGCAATTACAGGCATTTTTCTCTGGCACTTGGGACAGGGATAAAAAAGTAATATTTCCACATCTGTAGGCCAGATAGGTTCTTGTTTACTCATTTTTTTCACCTAAAAGCAAAGATTTAGCGCTCATTTCTCTGGGCTTTTCCACCTGCCACAAATCCAAAATAGTGGGAGCAACATCTCCTAAAATTCCTTGCTCTCTCAAGCTATACCTGGAAGTCTCACTGATCAAAATAAAAGGTACAGGATTGGTACTATGGGCAGTTTTGGGTTTACCATTTTCCAGCATATCCTCAGCATTGCCATGGTCAGCAGTTAAAAGCACCTGCCCGCCTATCTGCAACATGCTGGTAACCACCTTGCCCACATTTTCATCCACAGCTTCACAGGCCTTTATGGCTGCAGGAATGACCCCGGTATGGCCTACCATATCTAAGTTGGCAAAATTACACACATAAAAATCAAAATCCCGAGCCAAAATGTGCTTACACAAGGTATCAGCCACTTCATAAACACTCATTTCTGGTTTTTGGTCATAGGTGGCCACTTCTCGAGGGGAAGGGATGAGAATGCGCTCTTCCCTGGCAAAGGGCTCTTCTACACCCCCATTAAAAAAATAGGTTACGTGAGCATATTTCTCTGTCTCAGCAATGCGCAATTGTCTTAGACCCAAATGGGAAACCACTTCACCCAAAATATTTTTCATCAACAAAGGAGGGAAAAGTACAGGCACGGGAAAGTCCTTTTCATACTGGGTCATGGTGATGATATGGAGTTTGGGGTGTTTTTTGCGTTCAAAAAAGGTAAAATCCTGCTCAAAAAGAGCCTGGCAAATCTGCCTTACCCTATCTGCCCGAAAATTGAAAAAGATTACTCCATCTCCATCTTGAAGATAACCATTACTCCCCTGGATAAAAGTAGGTCGCACAAATTCATCGCTTTCACCCTGCTCATAGGCTTCTTCAAGAGCCTGGAGAGGATTTGTGGCCTGCCTGCCTTCTCCTAGCACTAAAGTATGATAAGCCAGAGAGGTCCTATCCCAGCGTTTATCCCTATCCATGGCATAATAACGCCCACTTAAACTGGCTATCTGGCCAAACTGAATCCTCTGTAAAAAAGCACTTAGTTCTGCTAAATACTTTTTAGCACTTTTAGGAGGTGTATCTCTTCCGTCCAAAAAACAATGGATAAAAACCTCTTTCACTCCTTTTGACTTTAAAATTTCCAGCAAACTATATAGATGCTCCTGTAAACTATGTACTCCTCCGTCAGAAAGAAGACCCAGCAGGTGAACTCTGGTCCCTTTTTCTTTTACTTTGTTCACCAGTTCTTCTAAAACCGGATTATGAGCCAAAGAACCATCTTCTATGGCCTTGTTAATGCGCACAATATCCTGGTAAACAATCCTTCCAGCCCCTAAGTTGAGATGCCCTACTTCTGAATTACCCATTTGCCCGGCTGGAAGACCTACTTGCTCCCCACTGGCAACCAATCTGGTATGGGCATAGGATTGAAAAAGTTTATCCAGATTAGGAGTAGAGGCCAGGCTTACAGCATTACCTGGACCTGCAGGAGCCAGACCAAAACCATCTAAAATCAAAAGCAAAGTGGGTTTTATGTTCATTTTAAAGTTCCACCTTTTCAGCTTTAAACCAAAAACCTTCCAAATTATAAAATTCCCGAATATCTTCCAAAAAGATATGCACAATCACATCATTTAAATCCAATAAAATCCACTCTCCTCCCTGATATCCTTCCAGTCCCAGCAGTTCCCAATTCTCTTCTTTTACCTTCTCCAGGATATAATCAGCTAAACCTTTGGCATGCCTGGCATTGCTGGCTGTGGCCAAAATCACTCCTTCAAAAACATTGGAAAGTTTACTTACATCCAGTAAAAGCAAGTCTTCCCCTTTTTTCTCTTCCAACCAGGAACCAATAAGTTTAAGCTTTTGAACAATCTCTTTTTGTTTTTCTTTACCCATCACTGATACTACCACTCCTTTTTTAAGGCTTTTCTATTTTGACTTTACCCAAAAGACAAGCTAAATTAAACTAAATAAATACATAATAAGCACTATGATTTGTCAAGCCAACCGCAAAATTCACTTGCTTATAGCTGCCTCTCTCTGGTTTTTGATAGGCCTTTTACTCCTAGTCAAGGCCTTAATTTTTTCTTCAACTTCTATAAACTTCTTATTTTTTTCGCTGGGACTGGCCTTTAGCCTGCTCTTTTTTGCCAGAATATTCTTAAAACTGGTTAGCAAGAATATCTTGCGGCTGCAAGGAAATAATTACAAATGTATCTTTGCCTTTCAATCTTTTAAAAGTTATTTAATTGTGCTTTTAATGATAACTCTAGGGATTATAATTAACCATTTTAAAATCAGGGGGAACTCTATAATATTCATTTATTCTGCTGTAGGATGTAGTTTGATTATTGGAAGTTTAAAATATTTTATAACCTTGAGGAAGGAAAAATGTGGTTTAAAGAAAAAGTAGACTCCTATCAAAGCCCGGAAAAAAAGATATCCTGGATTGCCAGACATTTTCCAGGACTTTGCTTTTATCACAATCTAGTGCACAAGGTAGTTTTTCCAGCAGCCAAAAAGAGTAAACAGGGTGTATACACTGATGAAGAATGGGTAAACAGCAGTTATCAAACTCTGGACTATCTCGAACAGGTAGGGGTAAAATTTTTTATTGAAGGAAGAAAAAATTTTTATTCCTTTGAAGGGCCTTGTGTCTTTGTAGCCAATCACATGAGCACTCTGGAAACTTTTGTATTGCCCTGTATCATTCATCCCTTAAAACCCATTACCTTTATCATTAAACAAAGTCTTCTGGAATATCCTGTCTTCAAACACGTTATGCGGACCAGAGACCCCATAGCTGTTTCCAGGACCAATCCCAGAGAAGATTTCAAAGTGGTCATGACCCAGGGAGTAGAAAAAATAAAAAAAGGCCTTTCCATTGTGGTTTTTCCTCAAACTACCAGGACCAGCTATTTTTCTGAGAAACAATTTAACTCCATTGGAGTGAAACTGGCCAAAAAGGCCAATGTCCCTGTAGTGCCCATAGCCTTGAAAACCGATGCCTGGGGCACGGGCAGACTTATAAAAGACATGGGCAAAATAGATCCTCAGAAAAAGGTACTGTTTTCCTTTGCTAAACCTCTTTCTTCAAAAATGGTTCAAGAAGACCCCAAGGAAGCTCAAGCCCAGGTAGTAAACTTTATCAAGGCTAAACTCCAAAAATGGGGTGCTATAAATGAATAAACAACAACTGGAAGAAATCGTAGTAAAGTTTTATAAAGAAGGTTATACAGACATTCATTTAACAGGAAAAAGGCCCTTAGCAGCCAGAAAAGATAGGCAAACCCATTTTTTCCCCCAAATCAACTTTACCCCAGAGCAAATAGACGCTTTAGTTAAAGACATCCTAACTACCAGGCAGTTAAACTACTTACGCGAAAATTGGGCTCTGGACATTGCCCTGACCATCCAAAATATTCGTCTCAGGGTAAACATCTTTTCTTGCTTTACTGGTTTAAGCCTGGCCATTCGCTTTTTACCCTTTCACATCCCAGGTTTAGAAGAACTAAACCTGCATCCCTGCTTGCAAAAGTTTACCTTTTTGGACTCTGGTCTGGTCATCTTTTGTGGTTCTACAGGTTCAGGAAAAACTACCACCATTGCTTCTCTGCTAAATGAAATCAATCAAAAAAGGCATGTCCACATCATAACTCTAGAAGACCCCATAGAATATATATTTAACCCTCAAAAAGCCTTTATCCAGCAAAGAGAACTGGGGACTCACTTTCATTCTTACCAGCAAGGGTTAATCAATGCCCTGCGCGAAGCTCCAGATGTAATTTTTATAGGAGAAATGCGTCAACCAGAAACTATTAGCCTGACCTTAGATGCTGCTCAATCAGGGCATCTTCTCTTTACCACTTTACACGCAAGCACTCCCGAAGAAGCTATTTACCGCATATGTAATTCCTTTCCCGCCCATATTGAACACTTTGTGCGGTTTCAACTCTCTTCCTGTCTTAAGGCTATTGTGGTCCAAAAACTGGTATATAAAAAGGAATTGGGATTCTCAGTCCCTCATTTAACCATTTTAATCAATACAAAACCCATAAAAAACTTAATTAGAGAAAATAAGCTCAATCAAATAAAAAGTATCATGCAAACCTCTTCTGAACATGGAATCTTTACAGAAGAACGCTACGAAGAGTTCTTAAGAGAAAAAAAAGAAATTCTTCTCTCCCCAGGAAGTGCTTGGCAAAATTTCCAATGTTGTAAATCTCTCAGGATATAAATCAAAGTTGATAAACTACGAAGCTAAAAGCAACTTACCTGTAAAAAACAATCTAGAAGTTGAGGAAGAAATAGAAAATTATATTTTAAGATGCCCCCTTTTGTCAAGACTTTTTTCATAGATTTTAATTTTCCTTCATTCATGCTGTTTCACTCAGTAAAGTGTCTTCTTTT
>LGER01000016.1 GCA_001507915.1 Desulfonauticus sp. 38_4375
AAGGAGAGGAAAAAAGAAACTCGCATCCTTGTTTTTGGAGATGATGATTGGCTTACTGATAAATATGTGGAGTTGGGAGGAAATAAAGAACTTTTAAGCAAAGGGTTAAGCTGGTTACGTTCCAGAGAAAAGCTCCTTTCTTTGTCTAAGCCTAAGGTAGCCAATTCCTTTTTGTTTTTAAGTCAGGGGGAAAAGTTAACTATTACTGTGGTGCCCTTGCTGGTTTTACCCCTATTATGTTTGCTTTTGGCGGGATTGGTTGCTCTAAGAAGACGCTCTTAGGGAGGAGTTATGAAACGCATCTTGTGGTTATCAGGCATAGCTCTTGGCTTGTGGTTGGGGATTTACTTGTGGCCTCACGTAGATAGCTCTAAAGAAGAACAGATTCAGTGGCCTAATCTGGTTTCTTTAAATATTAACCGTATTATCTTTAAAGATTTTTCTTTACTTAATCAGACTGGAAAGTGGAAAGTTAGGGTAAAAGAGCAGGATTTTCCAGCCAATAAAGAGGAAGTAGAGAGTTTACTTAGATTTATTAGCCAAAATAAACCCAAGCGGGTTCTGGATAAAATAAATAGCGATAAATGGTCTCAATTTGGCTTAAACAAGGACAATAGTTTGGTAATTGAAGCTGAAGAAAAACAAATTCAACTTATCCTGGGAGGAGAAAATCCCAGCCAGGATGGAGTCTATGCCCTGAGTAATATTTTGCCCAATACCTTGCTTCTTTTGCCCTTTGATTATGAGCAAGAATTGAAAAAGAACCCTAAGGATTTTTATCAGTTAGCTGTTTTTCCCTTTACTGATGAAGACCTAAAAAAAGTTCAAATAGAAAAAAAAGGTCAGCCCTATCTGGTTTTGAAAAAAGGAGAGAAGGAAGATTTTCAATTTCTTTACCCTGAAGAGTATAAAAAAGAAAAGGTTAATTCCTCTGAAGCCACTAGTTTATTCTTTAATTTAGCTACCCTAAAAGCCCAGGACTTACTTTATGTGGACCCAAAAAAATTGAGCCCACCTCTTTATACCTATACCCTGGAATTAAAAAATTTAACTTCTTTTTCTTTGCAAATCTATTCCTATCAGGATTCTAACTATCTATTAAAATTAGATAAAAATCCCTGGTATTATTTACTTGACCAGGCAGGCTTAAATGGGATAAATAAAAAACCTTTTTTGTTGAAGGATAGGCACTTTTTGAATTTTGCGCAGGAAGATGTGAAGAGAATAGAGCTTGCTTCTCCAGAAAAAAGTTTGGATATTGTTTACAAGGACAGGGAAAAGGTGTGGAAGGTGGTTGGTTCTGGAGAAGAATTTAGTGGAGCCAGTCTTTATCTTTGGGAACTGCAGGATTTAGAATATTTAGACATTATTAGTAAACTTCCATCTGATTTATCTGTTGTCTTAAGTCTTACCCTTAAAAATAAGATGAACAAAGACTTAGTAGATGTAGAATTTTTTTCCACCAAAGATGAAGATAAGTTTTGGGTAAAAATTGCTGAAGATAGATATTATTTGGTGCAGACCGATTTGGTGAAAAATTTAACTTCTAAATTAAAAGAAAATTAACAGGGAGAGGTTTTAAATGGCTAGAATTACTGTAGATGATTGTTTAAAAAAGGTGAATAATCGTTTTTTGCTTATTCATATGGCTATCAAGAGAATAAAGCAATATAAAGAAGGTTATAAGCCTCTGGTAGAAAGTAAGAATAAAGAAGTGGTTACAGCGTTGAGAGAGATTGCTGCTGGAAAGGTTTTGGTTGCTGAAGAAGGAAATCAGGATAACTAGTTTTGGCTATGAGTAAAAGAGATTATTACGAAATTTTGGGTGTATCCAGAGATGCTACAGAGGAAGAAATAAAACGAGCCTATCGCAAACTTGCTTTTAAATATCATCCAGATCGCAACCCTGACGACCCTGAAGCTGAAGCCAAGTTTAAGGAAGCTGCTGAAGCCTATGAGGTTTTGCGAGACCCTCAAAAGAGAGCCCAGTATGACCGCTTTGGGCATGCTGGAGTAAACGGCTCTGGTTTTGAGGGGTTTAGCAGTGCAGAGGATATTTTTAGCACCTTTAGTGATATTTTTGCTGAGTTTTTTGGATTTGGCGGTGGAAGCGCTTCTCGGGCAAGGCCTGGGGCTGATTTGCGTTATAATTTAAAGATTTCTTTTCGAGAAGCAGCCAAGGGTACAGAAGTAGAAATCAAAATTCCCAAACGGGATAGGTGTGATAGATGTTCTGGCAGTGGAGCAGAGCCTGGTTCTTCTGTGGAGACCTGTAGACAGTGTGGAGGTAGAGGACAGGTTTATCGTTCCCAGGGTTTTTTTAGGGTATCCATGCCCTGCCCCATGTGTAATGGTCGAGGAGAGGTTATTGCTAATCCCTGTAAGCGTTGCAAAGGCCAGGGAGTTGTGCATGTAAATAAAAAGATTCAGGTGCGCGTGCCTGCAGGTGTGGATAATGGGACCAGACTTAGGATTAGGGGAGAAGGCGAACCTGGAGAATTTGGAGGCCCTCCAGGAGACCTTTATGTGGTAATTTATGTGGAAGAGGACGAAGTTTTTAGAAGGCAGGGACAGGACTTAATTATTCAGCAGGAAATCAGTTTTGTGCAAGCTGCGTTGGGTTGTAAAATAGAAGTCCCAACTTTAGATGACCCCATAGAGTTGCAAATTCCCAAGGGAACCCAGTCTGGTAAGGTGCTGAAGATAAGAGGAATGGGCTTGCCCGCCTTAAACAGTGCCTATCGAGGTGACTTGTTGGTAGAAGTCATTGTAAAAACGCCAACTGATTTAACCAAGAGACAGGTAGAGTTGTTAAAAGAATTTGAGGCCATAGAAAAAGAAAAAAAGAAAAGTAGAGTAAAAAATATTTTTCGCAAGGTCATGGGTGAATAAAATGGGCTTTTCCCATCTAGATGAGCAAGGTCAGATAAAGATGGTCAATGTGGGAGAAAAACAGGACTCCAGAAGAATAGCCATTGCCGAAGGTTTTATACGCTTAAATGCTAAGACCTTAAGGCTGTTAAAAGAAAAGGCCCTGCCCAAGGGGGATGTGCTTACTACCGCCAAGATAGCTGGGATTATGGCTGCCAAGAAAACAGCAGAGCTTATTCCCCTTTGTCATCCTTTAAAGCTTACTTTTGTGGATGTGAGTTTTGAAGTACTCGAAGAAGAGCAAAGAATTAGGATAGAAAGTAAAGTGGAAACAACAGATAAGACTGGAGTAGAAATGGAAGCCTTGGTTGCTGTCAATGTAGCCATGCTTACTATTTACGATATGTGTAAGGCTGTGCAAAAGGATATTATTTTAGAAAAGAGCAGGCTCTTATACAAAGAGGGGGGGAAGAGCGGTATTTTTAAAGCAGATTAATTTTTACTTTTAATCCTGCCATACTTCTTCTTCCAGTTCAGCGCTCCATTTAAAGTTTTTTAGATCAAACCAGGTTCCACCTAAGTATTTATCTCCTAACCAGGCCACACTTTGAAACTTGTTTTTGCGCATTTTTTCTAGAGTTTCTTTAAGTTCTTGTTTTAAATCTTCTTTAATGATGATTTCTTTGCTGATTACCTCTGCCTCGCATTGGGTCATGACTTCTAAAATTATTTTCTTATTCTCTTTACCAGACAAGTCTTACTTTTACTCCTTGATTATGCATATATTTTTTAATCTCTGGGATAGACCATTCTCCATAGTGAATAATAGAAGCAATGAGAGCTGCAGAAGCTTTTCCTTTACTTACTGCCTCTACCATGTGCTCAGGATGACCTGCCCCTCCAGAGGCTATGACTGGGATACGGACATTTTCAGCAATGAGCCTGGTTAAGGTCAGTTCATATCCTTCTTTGGTACCGTCAGCATCAATGGAATTAAGGCAGATTTCACCTGCTCCCAGTTTTTCCACTTCCTGGGCCCACCAGAGGGCATCAATCCCCATGGGCTTTCTGCCGCCGTGTATGACCACCTCATACCCTGAAGGTATTTGCGAAGATACAGGGACATTTAAAACATCCATGCCTACCACTATACACTGCGAGCCAAAGGCTTCAGCACCTTCACTAATGAGGGAAGGATTTTTCACTGCTGCAGAGTTAATGGAAATTTTTTCTGCTCCTGCCAGAAGAACTGCTCGCATATCTTCTATAGAGGAGATTCCCCCTCCTACCGAAAAGGGGATAAAAATTTGAGCAGCTACCTTTTCCACCACCTTGAGCATGATGGACCTGCCTTCATGGGAGGCAGTTATATCGTAAAAAACTATTTCATCTGCTCCTTGTTCATAATAGATTTTGGCAGTTTCTACAGGGTCGCCAATGTCCACATTGTCTTTAAACTTTATTCCCTTGGTGAGTTTTCCATCTCTCACATCCAGACAGGGGATTATTCTTTTACTAAGCATAATTATTTTGACCTCACATAATTGTAGAAGTTCTTTAAGAGGGTTAAGCCAGGTCTTCCGCTTTTTTCTGGATGGAACTGCACTGCCCAGAGGTTTTCTCTTCCCAAAACAGAGCAAAATTCCAGGCCATAAAAGGAAGTACCTAGAATAAACTCTTTTTCTGGAGCGGGATAATAGGAATGGACAAAATAGAATTCAGCTTCTGGCTCAATACCTTCAAAAAGCAGACAATCTTTTTTTAAGGTAACCTGATTCCAGCCCATATGGGGGATGTTGATGGGAGAGCCATCTTCTTCAGTTAAATCTTCCTGAAAGCGTAAGCACTTTCCTGGAATAAGGCCCAGGGTATGGGTCTTATTTTCTTCACTAAAATCTAAAATAATCTGACAGCCCAGACAGATACCCAGAAGAGGGATATCTTTAGCCACTGCTTCTTTTAGTACTTTGCCCAAGTGAGTCTTTTGTAAATGTTGCATGGCAGAGCCTGCTGCTCCTACGCCTGGAAAAATAATTCCCCTGCTTTGCAAAATATCTTGAGCAGAAGCAGTTATTTTATTGGGAATTTCTAGATAATCCAGGGCCCTTTTGACACTAGTTAAATTACCGGCTTTGTAATCAATAATAGCTAACATCTTTTTTCCTTTAGCAAGTTAAAAATAATTGGTATTATCTGCGTAATCTAAAGAAATTTTTAAAAAGGTTTTTTCCAGGGCATAAAAGGCATCCACCAATACAGGGTCAAAATGCATGCCTTTTTGGGAGAGGATATAACGTACACATTTTTCATGTTCTAAAGCTTCTTTATAGCACTTTTTGCTACGCATAGCATCGTAGACATCTACTATAGCCATAATTCTGGCACTTAAAGGAATATTTTCTCCCTTTAAGCCCTTGGGATAACCTGTACCATCAAAACGTTCATGGTGATATAAAATTATTTCCATGGCCAGAGTTAAAAATTGGGAGTTGGGAAACTTACTCTTGGCCCTATTGATAATCTTTGCCCCATAAAGGCAGTGTTCTTTAATCAAATCAAATTCCTGAATAGAGAGCTTACCTCGTTTAAATAAAATATTTTCTGGCACAGCTACTTTACCAATATCGTGAATAACTGAAGCCTTTACCAGGTTTTCCAGGTATCTATTAGTAATAATTTTCTTATAAGGAGAATGTTTTTTTAAGTATAAAGCCAGATTGTAAACATAGAGTTTGGTCCTTTCCAGGTGTTTACCTGTCTCCAAATCCCTTCCTTCTGCCTGATAGGCTAGAGCTTCGATAAGGGCTGTATCTTCTTCTATCATCTGCTTTTTTTCTTTGTGATTCCTATAGAAAATAAAGGCAAAAAGCAGGGAAGAAATAATAAATATAGCCAGCATCGCTATAAGTAAAAGGTCTTGAAACTGTGCCAGCTGCTTTAGTTTATGCAGGTAAAAGGTCTTATCTAAAGCTACTCTTAAGTATAAAACTTTATCTCCAAAATAAAAAGGAAGATAATAAATTATACTATCCTCTTTTTCTGTATAACTAAAGGTTTGTTTTTTTAAAGCCAGGTGATAATTTTTATCTTCCAGGTATAACTTGTTGTCTGGATTTATCTGGGTACTTGCTAGAAGAGAGCTGTCTACATCAATAATAAAAACATCTTTTGCTTTTAAGTATTCCCTTATGCTTGTAGCCAGGTTAGGCCAAAAAAGGTCAGGCTTATTGGTGGCAAGAGGGTAGTTTTGCTTAAAGCGGGAGTTTATGTTTTGAGTAAACTCCAGGCCCTTTTGACGAAAAAAATTATTTTTGATTCTTTGGGTAAGCAAATTTTCTAAGCTAAAACAAATCCCTATAAGTAGAGCTAACCAGAGTAAAAAGGAAAAAACTAGCTTGATTTGAGGCTTTTTAGGCATAGCTTTTAAGGTAGACTAAAAAAGAAAAAAGGTAAAGGGAGTATTTTTTAAAAAATATTAGTTTCTCCTAACTTTTTTCTTTACTTTTTGCTAAAAGAGTTTATTAACTTTTTTAAGACTTAAGTTCAAAGTAAACAAAGGAGTAAGGTTATGTGGGAATACACAGATAAGGTAAAAGAGTTTTTCTTAAATCCCAAGAATGTGGGAGAAATAGAGGATGCAGATGCAGTGGGAGAAGTGGGCAGCATTGCCTGTGGAGATGCCCTTAAGTTGTATTTGAAAATAGAAGATGGGAAAATTGTGGATGCCAAGTTTAAGACCTTTGGTTGTGCCAGTGCCATTGCTTCTAGTTCTGCTCTTACTGAGCTTATCAAAGGAAAAACCATTGAAGAAGCCAGAAAAATTACCAATAAGGATATTGCCGAGTTTTTAGGCGGGCTGCCCAAAGCCAAGATGCACTGTTCAGTAATGGGGCAGCAGGCTTTAGAAGCAGCCATTAAGAACTATCTAGGAGAAGAGGTAGAAGAAAAGCAACTGGAAGGAGAGATTGTCTGTGAGTGTTTTGGGGTTACAGATGAAGAGATTCGCAGGGCCATTAAGGAAAATGATTTAAAAAGTGTGGAAGACATTACCTATTACACCAAGGCTGGTGGAGGATGTGAAAATTGTCTACCTCAATTGGAAGAGATTTTAGCAGAAGTGCGTAAAGAACTGGAACAAGCTCAGGAGAAAAAGCCCAAAAAATTATCTAATGTACAGAAGATGCAAAAGGTGCTTAAGGTACTGGAAGAAGAAATAAGACCAGCTTTGCAGCGAGATGGTGGTGATATTGAACTTATAGATATTGAAGGAGATAATGTGCTGGTATCTTTAAGAGGAAAGTGTACCAGGTGTCCTTCCAGCCAGTTAACTCTTAAGGACTTTGTGGAAAAGAGCTTACAAGAGAAGGTTTCACCTCAACTGACAGTGGAGGAAGCAAATGAATAAGGTGGTTTATCTGGATAATAATGCTACCACCAGGGTAGCTCCGGAAGTACTGGAGGAGATACTTCCCTTTTTTAGCGAAAGGTATGGCAACCCTTCCAGTATGCATTCTTTTGGTGGTGAAGTGGGAAAGGAGATTAAAAAGGCCAGAGAAAAAGTTGCGGCTATTTTAAACTGTTCTCCTGAAGAAATAATTTTTACTGCCTGTGGTACAGAAAGCGATAATACTGCTATTTTTTCTGCTTTACGCAGTTTTCCAGAAAAAAGGCATTTAATTACCACCAAGGTAGAGCATCCAGCCATATTGAGTTTATGTAAGTACCTGGAAAAAAAATTGGGCTACGAAGTTACCTATCTGGGAGTTAATGCCCAGGGTGAGTTGGATCTGGAAGAATTAAAGGCAAGTATTAGACCAGACACTGCCATTATCAGCGTTATGTGGGCCAACAATGAAACAGGAGTTGTTTTCCCCATTGCAGAAATTGCTGAAATTGCCAAAGAAAAAGGTGTGTTGTTCCACACTGATGCAGTCCAGGCAGTGGGTAAAGAGGAGATTGATTTGAGTAAGCTTCCAGTGGACATGCTTTCTTTATCTGGTCACAAACTGCACGCTCCCAAGGGAGTAGGTGCCCTTTTTGTTCGTAAAAAAACTCCTTTTCAGCCTTTTATGATTGGAGGCCATCAAGAACGAGGCCGAAGGGCTGGTACAGAAAACACCACTGGCATTATAGGTCTGGGTAAGGCCTGTGAGCTGGCTGCAAATAATTTTGAGGAAGAAAGAACCAGGGTAAAGGCTTTGCGCGACAAACTGGAACAGGGATTGTTAAAAATTCCGTATACCCGTTTAAATGGCCATAAAGAGAAAAGACTTCCCAATACCTGCAATGTTTCCTTTGGTTATGTGGAAGGAGAGGCTATTTTGCTTCTTTTAAATGAGTTGGGGATTTGTGCCAGTTCAGGCTCTGCCTGTACTTCAGGAAGTCTAGAGCCTTCCCATGTCTTACGGGCTATGGGAGTTCCTTTTAATTATGCCCATGGGTCCATTCGTTTTAGTTTAAGCAGGTATAATAGCGAAGAAGAAATAGAACTTGTGCTGAAAGAAATGCCCAGGATAATAGAAAAGCTACGCAGTATTTCTCCCTTTTCTCCTGAGGAAATGGAAAAGGAGTTGAAACAGGGAAAAGATAACTGGGGCCAATGTGCCTGTCATTAGGGAAGAAAACTTTTAGGGTGAAAAAATGATTTATTCCAATGTGTTAGAGTTAGTGGGTAAAACCCCTCTGGTTTATTTGAATAAATTGACCCGGGGTCTGCCAGCCAGGGTAGCAGCCAAACTGGAATATTACAATCCAGCGAGTTCAGTGAAGGATAGGATTGCCAAAAATATGTTGACCCGGGCCCTGGAACAGGGGTTAATTGAGAAGGGTAGTGTTATTGTGGAGCCTACCAGTGGAAATACAGGGATAGGGCTGGCTCTGGCCTGTCAGGTGCTGGGTCTAAAGTTAATTTTAACCATGCCTGAGAGTATGAGTATAGAGCGACGAAAGTTGCTTAAGGCCATGGGAGCAGAATTGATTTTAACCCCAGCTGAGGAAGGAATGGCTGGAGCAGTGAAAAAGGCCAAAGAAATTGTTGAAAGAGAGCCCAGGGCCTTTATGCCCATGCAATTTGAGAATGTCTTTAATCCAGAGGTTCACTACCTGACCACAGGAGAAGAAATCTGGCAGGATACAGAGGGCAAAGTGGATATTTTTGTAGCTGGAGTAGGTACTGGCGGTACCCTTACGGGAGTGGGAAGAAAGCTAAAGGAAAAAAATCCAGCCATAAAAGTGGTGGCAGTAGAGCCCTTAAACTCTCCGGTGCTTTCTGGTGGTAATCCTGGACCTCATAAAATTCAAGGCATAGGTGCGGGATTTATCCCCAAGGTTTTGGATTTAAAAGTAGTTGACCAGATTGAAAAGATAGCAGATGAAGAAGCCTTTTTAATGGCCAGAAGGCTCATTGGCGAAGAAGGCATCTTAGCTGGCATATCTTCTGGTGCTAATCTGGCCGCTGCTTTAAAACTGGCCAGATTGGAAGAAAATAGAGGAAAACTTATAGTCTTTGTAGCTTGTGATACTGCTGAACGCTACTTATCAACACCGCTTTTTGGAGAAGAATAAAATGGATAAAGAAGTATTTCAAAGGGTTGTAAAGGAGTTAGTAGAAAAAGAGTATTTTCCCAAGAGTAAATTGTCCATAGAAAGCAACCAGCCTCTTCCTTCCATTGCAGTGCTAAGGGAGGTGGTGGAAGATTTGCGAGCAGTTCTTTTTCCTGGCTATTTTGGTCCCTGTCATATCGACGAAAGAGCCAAGGAATATTATCTGGGCGCAACTCTGGACAGGGTGTACCGAGCTTTAAAAAATCAAATCCTCTATGGTGGCTGTTTTGTCTGTGGCGATGAAGACACCACCTGTATTAGTTGCGAAAAAGAAGCTGAGGAAGTAGCCATAGCCTTTATTCAAAAGTTACCAGAGATTAGAAGTTTACTGGCAACAGATGTACAGGCTGCCTACATTGGTGACCCTGCGGCCAAAACTCCAGGAGAGGCTATTTTTTGTTATCCTTCAGTGAGAGCTCTGACCAATTATAGAATTTCCCATGCCTTACATGAACTGGGGGTTAAAATAATTCCCAGGATTATTACTGAATTGGCGCATTCAGAAACTGGTATTGATATTCATCCTGGCGCCACCATTGGCAAAAGTTTTTTTATTGACCACGGTACAGGCACGGTTATTGGAGAGACTTGTATTATTGGCAATAATGTGCGAATCTATCAGGGAGTTACCTTGGGAGCCAAGAGTTTTCCCAAAGATGAGAAAAATGTTCTTATCAAAGGTCTTCCCAGGCATCCTATTGTGGAAGATGATGTAATTATTTATGCTGGTGCTACCATTTTGGGCAGGGTAACCATTGGCAAAGGCTCTATTATTGGCGGTAATGTATGGATTACCCATGATGTGCCTCCAGGTACCATTGTAAGACAGGCTAAAAGAGAAAACTATAAAATTACCAATGGGGAGGAAGAATAAAGAAAAGGAATGAAAGAAGAAATTTTAGAATTTGAAGACCAAAAAGTCCTGGTGGACTTGTTTGGTCCTTTGGGTTCGCACTTGGAACTAATCCATAAGACAACTGGGGTTTTTCTGGAAAATAAGGGAAATACACTTATCTTGCGGTCAGAAAATAAAGAGGACCTTAGTTGGGCCAAGAGGTGTCTTCTGGAGTTGTACCAGTTGTTGAAAAAAGGATATAAAGTTTATCCTGCTGATGTAGAAGCTTCCTTAAAGGTCCTGGCTAAAGATAACAAAACAGATTTACATCGTTTTTTTAAAGAAGAGGTTTTAACCGTAGCTGGGAAAAAGGTCATTTCGCCCAGGACTCTTTCCCAGAAAAGATACCTGGAAACCATTAAGAAAAAGGATCTGGTGTTTGCCATTGGCCCTGCAGGCACAGGTAAAACCTATTTGGCTGTGGCTGTAGCTGTGGCCTATTTTTTACAAAATAAGGTCAAAAGGATTGTTTTGACCAGGCCAGCAGTGGAAGCCGGGGAGAAACTGGGATTTTTACCCGGGGATCTGGTGCAAAAGGTAAATCCCTACTTAAGACCTCTTTATGATGCCTTAAATGATATGCTGGATTTTAAGAAAGTACAGGAAATGTTAGATAGTGGCCAGATAGAAGTGGCTCCTTTGGCCTTTATGCGTGGACGCACTCTCAATGATGCCTTTATTATTCTGGACGAAGCTCAAAATACTACTTCTGAGCAGATGAAGATGTTTTTGACCCGTATGGGCTTTAATTCCAAAATGGTAGTTACTGGAGATATTACTCAGGTGGACCTGCCAGAAAAGGTCACCTCCGGGCTTATTCAGGCCAGTCAAGTTTTAAAAAACTTACCTGAAGTAGGGTTTATTTATTTTGACCAAAAGGATGTAATCAGGCATTCTTTGGTGGGAAAAATAGTAGAGGCTTACGAAAATTTTGCTCCCAATGACAATGGAAATAAGTCTTAAAACCAATCTTCTTTTTTTAGTGCATTTAAGTCCCAGGGAAATAAAAGAGAGATTTTTGTTCTTGATGGATAAGTTTGCCTGTTCTTCCAAGGGCATGGAAGTTATTCTGGCGGAAGATGCCTTGCTGGCAGAACTAAATGAAAAGTTTTTGCAGTGCGTTGGACCTACCAATGTACTTAGTTTTCCAGCAGAAAGGGAAGATTATCTGGGAGAATTGGTGATAAGTATTCCGGCAGTGGTCAGAGAATCCTTTCTTTATGCTCAAGAGCCAGAGGAACACTTCTGGCGATTGGCCATTCACGGTTTTTTACACCTGCTTGGTTTTGAGCATGGGGAAGAAATGTATCTTTTAACTGAAGAATTGGTGCAGGAGATAAATGCCTAGATACAAAGTGCTGGTGGTCCTTCCCTTTTATGGAGGGTCCTATCCCATAGGTAAGTTTGCTGCAGAAGGTTTAAGGGAACTGGGACATCTGGTGGAGGTCTTTGATTCAGGTCTTTTTTATTCTTCTTTGCAAAATTTAAAGCAACTTAGAATCAACTCCACCAGGTTGGAGCAACTGGAACAGGGGTTCATTCAAGTAGTATCTGAAGCTATTTGGGCTAAAATAGAAGAATTTGAACCAGGGTTTGTCCTGGCCTTAGCCCAGGCGCCTCTTACCCGCCAGGTCTTACTCAGGCTGAAAAAGGAAAATATCCCTTCTGTGATGTGGTTTGTGGAGGATTTTCGTCTCTTTACCTATTGGCGAAGTTTTGCTCCTTTGTATGATGTTTTTGCGGTGATTCAACAAGAACCTTTTTTTTCTGCTTTGAATAACATAGGCGTAAGCAATCACCTCTATCTCCCTCTGGCGTGTTTGCCTTCTTTTCATCGGCCTCTGGACTTAAATATTGTGGATAAGAAGCGTTATGGCAGTGAGCTTTCTTTTATGGGAGCAGGCTATCCCAATAGAAGAAAGGCCTTTAAGGAATTGGTAGAGTATGATTTAAAGATCTGGGGCACAGAATGGGAAGGAGAGCCCTTACTGGAACCTTTTGTGCAAGAAGGCGGAAGAAGGGTCAGTTCTGAAGAGGTGGTAAAGATTTTTAATGCCTCTAAAATAAACTTAAACCTGCATTCCAGCCTGCAGGACCAGGAGTTGGTAAGTAAAGGGGATTTTGTCAATCCTAGAACCTTTGAAATAGCAGGGTGTGGTTGTTTTCAACTGGTGGACAGGAGAGAACTTTTGCCTGCCTTGTTTAGTGAAGAAGAAGTTATTACCTTTGAGTCTCTGGAAGACTTAAAGGAGAAAATTAACTATTTTTTACCTCGGGAAGAGGAAAGGCATGAAATTGCAACCAGGGCCAGGGCAAGGGCCTTAAGGGAACACACTTATGCCCACAGAATGCAGACACTGGTTTCCTTTTTAGAAAAGAAGGTGAGCTTAAAGCCTCTGGATGAGCTTAAACTGGAGACTTCTTCTTTACCTGAAGAGGTGAGGCTGGAAATAGAGCGTTTTTTGCGGGAAAAGGGATTAAAAGTTGATAGTTCTCTTGCAGATATAATCCATACTATTAAACAGGGGCAAGGAGAGCTTACTCCCATTGAGGCAGCTTTTTTGTTTTTGGAAGAGTGGAAAAAACAGTACTTGGGCCCTAAAAAATAAGTCCAGATTACAACCTGGTTGACAAGTGCTTAAAAAAAGAGAAGAAATTAAAACCAAGGAGAAAAAATGTATCAGCCTAAAACAAGAATTTGTCCAGAAGGTGTACCCTATCTTCTTGTAACTGGTTTTTTAGCCTTGCTTTTGGCCCTTTGGGAGTGTGAATTTTTAAGCTTTTTGGCCTTTGTGCTTTTTGTTTTGATTTTGAATTTTTTTCGCGACCCTCACCGGGTTATTCCTCCAGAAGCCAATGTGGCTGTAGCTCCTGCTGATGGGAAAATCATCAAAATCGAGCCAGCAAAGTGTCCCTTAACAGGTGAAGATAGGCTTTTAATCTCTACCTTTATGAATGTTTTCAATGTGCATATCAACCGTTCTCCCATCAAAGCCCAGGTGCAAAAACAAGTTTACATTCCAGGCAAGTTTTTTAATGCTTCTCTGGATAAGGCCAGTAAGGATAACGAACGCAATTTAATCCTCTTGCAGGATGAAGAAGGTAAATTGTGGACCGTGGTCCAGATTGCTGGACTTATAGCCAGGCGTATTGTTTCCTTTGCCAAGCCAGAGGAAGCCCTGCAAAGAGGAGAGAGATTTGGCTTGATAAAATTTGGCTCCAGGGTTGACCTTTACCTGCCTTCCTCTTATGAACCAGAGGTAAAGATAGGAGATAAGGTTTTAGCTGGCGCTACCATTTTGGCTAGAAAAAAAGATGGATAAGGATAAACCCAAATATAAATCTCTGTACATTTTACCCAACCTTTTAACCACAGCCAGTTTGTTTGTGGGGTTTTGGGGGATACTTTTTTCCCTGGAAGGAAAATTTGAGCAAGCTGCCTTGGCCATTTTGATTAGCTGTTTTTTTGATGGTATAGATGGAAAAGTGGCCAGATTGGCCAAGGCCAGTTCAGATTTTGGTATTCAATACGATTCCCTGGCAGACTTGATAGCCTTTGGAGTGGGACCTGCAGTGCTGGTCTATCTCTGGCAGACCCATATTTTTGGGCGAATTGGATTGGTGGTTAGCTTTTTGTTTCTGGCCTGTGGCGCTTTGCGTTTGGCCCGCTTTAACATCCAGACAAAATCCCTTTCTAAAAAATTCTTTTTAGGTTTACCCATACCTGCAGCTGCCTGTACTTTGGCTACTTTTGTCTTTTTTAGCAGTTATTTGCCTGCCTTTATAACTCCCAGATGGCTGGCTGCCTTGACTCTGGGTTTGACTTTTGTTCTGGCTTTGACTATGGTCAGCAGCATTAAGTATGCATCTTTTAAAGATATAGAAATGGTTAAAAATCATCCCTTTACCAGTACGGTAATAGTCATTTTCCTTTTTGCCCTTATTGCCTCTGAACCCAAGTTCTTGGGATTTCTTTTCTTTTTAGCATATCTTATTTCTGGTTATGCTTATTCCCTTTTTTACCTACGCCTAAGAAAGGCCAACCTACGGGAGTTCCCCCAGGAACTCTCGTAAGGCACTTAACCCCCCCACATAAAAATTTTTTTCTCTTTTTTTAAGTTTAACTAAAACAAACAGGAGGATTCCTTTTATGGATAAGGTCTATATTTTTGATACCACATTGCGTGATGGAGAGCAGTCTCCAGGCGCTACCATGAATTTGCAGGAAAAGGTGAGATTGGCCAGACAACTGGAGCGTCTGGGCGTGGATATTATTGAAGCAGGTTTTCCTGCTGCCAGTCCTGGAGACTTTGAGGCCGTGAGGGAAATAGCCAGGGCAGTAAAGGAAGTGCAGGTTGCAGGCCTTTGCCGGGCAGTGAAAAGGGACATTGAACTGGCTTATGAGGCTGTTAAGGAGAGCAGTAATCCCAGGATTCATACCTTTATTGCCACTTCAGATATTCATTTAAAACACAAACTCAGGAAAAGTAGAGAAGAGGTTTTGGAGCTGACCAGAGAGGCTGTTGGGTTTGCCAGCAGTTTGTGCCCCAATGTGGAATTTTCTGCAGAAGATGCCTCTCGTTCAGATTGGGACTATCTGGTTCAAGTCTTTAATGTAGCAGTTCAGGCTGGAGCCAAGGTCTTAAATGTACCGGATACAGTTGGCTACACCCAGCCTGATGAATTTGCAGAGCTGATTAAATATTTAATAGAGCATGTAAAAAGAGGTCCAGAAGTTATTTTTAGTGTTCATTGCCATAATGATTTGGGATTAGCTGTGGCCAATACCCTGGCGGCTTTAAAAGCAGGAGCCAGGCAGGCTGAGGTGACTTTAAGTGGTATAGGAGAAAGGGCTGGCAATGCTGCTTTAGAAGAAGTGATTATGAACCTTAAGGTCAGAGAGGACCGCTATAAACTTCTTACCAATGTAAAAAGTGAGCAGATATATCCCTCCTGCCGTTTACTTTCCATGATTATTGGCCAACCCATTCCACCCTATAAGGCCATTGTGGGTGCCAATGCCTTTGCTCACGAATCTGGTATCCATCAGGATGGCGTATTAAAGCATAAGGCCACTTATGAAATCATGACTCCAGAGAGTGTGGGCAAAACTTCTTCAGATATTGTGCTGGGAAAACATTCTGGCAGGCATGCAGTAAAGAAAAAACTGGAAGAACTGGGCTATCGTTTGAGTGAAGAGCAATTGGACCAGGTGTTTATGGCCATTAAAAAATTGGCGGATAAAAAGAAGCAGATTTTTGAAGAAGATGTGGAAGCTGTGGTTTTGGAAGAGATTTTTAGATTGCCAGACAAGTATAAGTTGATTTATTTAAGTGCCATTTCTGGCAATATGGCCATTCCTACAGCAGTATTAAAAATGGATGTAAATGGGGAAGAGAAAAAACTTGCTCACTTTGGTGTAGGACCAATTGATGCGGTTTTTAATACCATTGGGCGAATTGTAGGTAGAAAGCCTAAACTTTTACGCTACTCTGTCAATGCCATTACTGGTGGAACTGATGCTCAAGGAGAAGTTACAGTAAAAATTGAAGAAAACAACCTTACTTCTGTGGGCAGAGCTTCAGATCCAGACATTATTGTAGCCAGTGCTAAAGCCTACATCAATGCTTTGAACAGGTTGGTAAAAAAAGAGGAGGAAAAGAAAAATGGGTAAGACTCTGGCGGAAAAGATTTTGCAGGCCCATACCCAGGAAGAGATAACAGGCCCAGGGCAAATTGTACAGGTAAAGGTGGATAAGGTATTGGCCAATGACATTACTGCTCCTTTGGCCATAGAATCTTTTAAAAAGATGGGTGCCACAAGGGTCTTTGCTAAAGATAGGGTGATTTTGGTCTGTGATCATTTTACTCCCAACAAGGATATTAAGTCTGCTGAGCAGGTAAAAAAAGTTAGAGAATTTGCTGCAGCTCAGGAAATCCTTCACTATTATGAAGGAGGAGAAGCCGGCGTAGAGCATGCTCTTTTGCCAGAACTGGGGCTGGTGGGACCAGGAGAAATAGTGGTGGGAGCAGATAGTCATACCTGCACCTATGGTGGGCTGGGTGCCTTTGCCACTGGTTTGGGCTCTACAGATATAGCTTATGCCATGGCCTTTGGAGAAACCTGGTTCAAGGTGCCAGAGACCATCTTGGTAAAGGTTAGAGGCAAGTTAAATCCCTTTGTTACTGCCAAGGATATTATTTTAAAGTTAATAGGACTTATTGGCGTAGATGGGGCCCTGTACCGAGTTCTGGAGTTTCAGGGTGAGGTCATTGAACTCTTGGATATTGAAGGTCGTCTCACCATTGCCAATATGGCCATAGAAGCAGGAGGAAAAGCAGGACTATTTGCTGCTGATGAAAAGACTTTGGCTTATACCAGGGAAAAAGGAAGGGAAGATAAACCCCTTTTCCCAGATAAAGAGGCTAGGTATGAGCAGGTAGTGGAAATAGATGCCAATGGGTTGCAGCCTGTGGTGGCCTGTCCTCACCTGCCGGAAAATGTAAAAGAAGTGGAAGAAGTAAAGGGAATAAAAATTGACCAGGTAGTCATAGGTTCTTGTACCAATGGAAGGATTAGTGACTTAAGGCAGGCAGCTGAAGTCTTAAGGGGTAAAAAAGTGGCCAAAGGCGTGCGCTTGATTATTTTGCCTGCTACTCCCAATATCTTTAAACAGGCTTTAAAAGAAGGGTTGTTGGAGATTTTCCTGGAAGCAGGAGCAGTGGTTGGACCTCCTACCTGTGGCCCCTGTCTTGGAGGGCATATGGGCATTTTAGCTGGAGGAGAAAGGTGCCTTGCTACTACCAACCGCAATTTTAAGGGGCGTATGGGCAGTTTGGAAAGCGAAGTTTATCTTTCCAGTGCTTATGTGGCTGCAGCTTCAGCTCTTACAGGGGTAATTACCCATCCCAAAGATATTTAAGGAGGCGTTATGATATTTCAGGGAAAAGCACACAAGGTAGGTGATCACATAGATACAGATGCCATTATTCCAGCTAGGTTCTTAGTAACCACAGACCCAGAAGAATTGGGCAAACACTGTTTGTCTGGGTTAGAAGAAAACTTTATCCAGAAAGTGGCTAAAGGAGACATCCTGGTTGGAGGCAAGAATTTTGGTTGTGGCTCTTCCAGGGAGCATGCACCTTTGGCCATTTTGGGCGCAGGTATTCCTGTGGTAATTGCCCATAGTTTTGCCAGGATTTTTTACCGTAATGGTTTTAATATGGGCTTATTGCTTTTAGAGGTAGGCGAAGAAGTGGAAAAAATTTCTGAGGGAGATGAACTAAAAATCGATACCCAAAGAGGGGAAATTGAAATAGTAAATAAACAACTAAAAATAAAGGTAAACCCTGTTCCAGAGTTTATGCAAAAAATAATTAATGCAGGTGGACTTATTAATTTTGCTCAAGCCAGGATAAAAGGAGCTTAGAAATGGAATTGGAAATTTGTTTATTGCCAGGAGATGGCATTGGCCCTGAAGTGGTAAGAGAAGGGGTAAAGGTTTTAAAGGCTGTGGCCCAAAAATTTGGGCATACTCTTAAGCTAGAAGAAGCTTTTATTGGGGGCGCAGCAATAGACAAGTATGGTGAACCCTTGCCAGCAGAAACCCTTAAAAAGTGTAAGGAATGTAAAGCGATTTTACTGGGTGCTGTAGGTGGTCCTAAATGGGATAATAATCCTCCAGAACTCAGGCCAGAAAAAGGACTTTTGGCTATTCGCAAGGAGCTTGGCCTTTTTGCCAACCTCAGGCCAGTAAAACTCATTCCCCAGCTTCAGGAATCCAGTGTGCTTAGAAAGGATATTGTAGAAAAGGGAATTGACCTTTTGGTGGTAAGGGAGCTTACTGGAGGTATTTATTTTGGCACGCCCAAAGGGATTTTTGAAGAACAGGGCCAGTTAGTAGGCATAAATACCATGCGTTATACAGAAGCAGAAGTGGAAAGGATAGTTAGGCTTGCCTTTGAACTGGCTTTAAAAAGGAAGAAAAAATTAACTTCTGTGGATAAGGCCAATGTCTTAGAAGTGTCCAGGCTCTGGAGACAGGTAGTGGAAAAAGTCAAAGTTGACTATCCAGAAGTGGAAGTGGAGCACTTATATGTGGATAATGCAGCCATGCAACTGGTAAGCAGGCCTTATAGTTTTGATGTTCTGGTTACAGGGAATCTTTTTGGGGATATTTTATCTGATGAAGCTGGCGTAATTACTGGTTCTTTAGGAACTTTGCCCTCTGCTTCCTTGGGCAAGGAATTTGGCTTATATGAACCCATTCATGGCTCTGCTCCAGATATTGCCGGGCAGGATATGGCTAATCCCATTGCCACCATTATGTCTGTGGCCATGCTTCTGGAATATTCCTTTAACCTTTCAGAAGAGGCCGGCGCTATTTACAGAGCTGTTGAACAAACCCTTGGTTTTGGTTATAGAACCAAAGACATTTTAAGACCAGGTCTTAAAAAAGTAAGTTGCTCTCAAATGGGCGATTTTATTGCCATGCAAGTTTAGCAGGGGATAGCCCCCTGCTAACTAAAAGGGAAAAGATATGTTTTTAGAAGATGCGTGCACTAAAATTTTAGATAATCTCTGGGAAGGAGCCTATCTTTTAGATGAGGACAGGACCATTGTTTACTGGAACAGGGGAGCAGAAATTATTACAGGCTATACACAAAAAGAAGTTGTGGGTAGGCACTGTCGGGATAATATTCTGGTGCATATTGGAGAAGATGGGAGAGAGCTTTGTAAAGAAATATGTCCAGCTTTAATATCTTTACGAAAAGGCGTAACTAAACAGAACAAGGCTTATTTACAACATAAAAAGGGTTATAGAGTAGGAGTAAAAATAAAAACTTTTCCTGTTTATATTCAGGATAAAAAATATGTTTTAGAATTATTTCAAGAAAGTTATGATGATTATTTTGTACTCAATCACTTTGAAAAGCTAGCTCAAAGTAGCCTGTTAGACCCGTTAACTGGCCTTCCCAATCGTCGTTATTTATTAACCAAGCTAGAAGAAAATATTAATTTGTTTAAACGCTATAATTTTTCTTTTGGTGTAATATTTCTAGACATAGATAATTTTAAATTGATAAATGACACCTATGGTCATGGAGCAGGCGATGAAGTGTTAAAAGTGCTGGGAAAAACCTTGCAAAATCTGGCCAGGAAAGGAGATGTCTTTGGCCGCTTTGGTGGGGAAGAGTTTTTAGGCCTGGTCATAGTGAAAGGCCTTAAGGAATTGCAGTTAGTAGCCAATAGGTTAAGGGTAATCGTGGAGCATAGCAAGGCTTTTTATCAGGATAAAGTTCTTCGCTTTACAATTTCAGTAGGAGCCACTCTGGTTTCTCCAGAAGATACTTCAGAAAGCATTGTGGAGAGAGCAGATAGGCTTATGTACCTGGCCAAAAAAGAAGGTAAAAATAGAGTGGTAGTAGGTTGATTTTAAGATTTTCCACACTTGCAGCCTGCACAACCACATCCCTTTTGGCCCTTAAAAATTTGCCAGAATCTTTTACCCAAAAAAAACACACTCAAGCCAATAATCACTGCTAAAATAATATTTTCCATCAAGCTCACCTCTTTTTTGTAAAATTAGCTTAAACTAACTTTTAGTTAAGTTTTTAAATACAGGAAGTCAAGGGTTTGGTTCTTAAACTTTATTTTGCTGAAGAAGCAGAAGGGAGTATTCAGGTTTTCTTCTATTTTAGCTAATTAATTTTTTAATACTTCCAACTCCATAAGTTTCCAGGTAGAGTTGGCTATCTTGGAGTGACGAGAGAATTTCCAGAGTTCTTCTTGGGTTTTGGGGTGAGGGTCTGTGTTTTCTTGTAAGAGTACCTGAAAAAGGACAGTGGCTACTTCCTTTTCCCCTATGTTTCTTATTTCTTTTACAGAAGCTTCTAGTTTTAAAATTTTGGGTGGAGAACTTGGTGGGTATTTGGATAATTGGGCATAAAGCTGATTAAAAAGTTCTGGGGTAAGCAGGTCTTGTAATAAATTCCAATCCTGTCTGCTTAGGCTTTCGCTTATCTTCAGGTAAGCCAGTTTAGCTCCTTTTAAAAATTCCTCTTCCCTGCTAAGGGCGGAAGTAGGAGTAGTGGCAGGTGTGCTGCGCAGTCTTGCCCAGAGTTCTTCTACCTCTTGAGTACTTAGCGGAGAGGAGTCATTTTTTTCAGGGGATTTTATGAGTTTAATAAAAAAGTAGATGGCCAAGCCTATTAAAAAAATATCTAAAATATTTAAAAAAGAAGGACCACCTGGGTACATTTTTACTCCTTTTAGGGGTTATTTGTGGGTATGATAGACATAGCCCAAGGGATGAGCATGCTCGTGTTTGTGTAATACCACAGAAGGATCATAAATGATTTTTTTATCTTTTAAAATAAGTTGCTTGTCTGTAGTCCTGGCCAAAAAGTCATAATCATGGGAAATAATTAAATAGGCTAACTCCAGATTGTTTAAGATTTCAATGAGCTTGTCTCTGGAATTTTCATCCAGGCCTACAGTGGGTTCATCTAAGATGAGCATCTGGGGTTCCATGGAAAGCACTGTGGCAATAGAGACGATTTTTTTTTCTCCACCAGAAAGATTAAAGGTGTTTCTGGAAGCTAACCTTTCTATATTGAGTTGTTTTAATGTCTTTTTTGCCTTTTCCAGGGCCTGTTCTGGTTTGAGTCCCTGGTTTAGAGGACCAAAGGCTACGTCTTCCAGGACTGTGGGAAATATGAGTTGGTCATCTGCATTTTGAAACACAAAACCAATTTTGCTTCTTATTTTTTGAAAATCCTTTTCTTCTTTGCATACCTGCCCCAAAATTTCTATTTCTCCCTGCCAGGGCTGGATAAGGCCTGTGATTAAAAAGGCCAAAGTGGTCTTACCTGCTCCATTGGGGCCAATAAGGCCAATTTTTTCCTGAGGAAAAAGTTGCAGGTTTATCTCTTGTAAAAGAGGCTTTTCCCTTTTGTAGCCAAAGGAGATATTTTTTAGACTGACTAATGGTTTCATCTAGGTTAGCTGCAGATATAAAAGTAAAAGAAAATTTAACCCTGAAAAAAGGGAAAAGTAAAGGTCTTTTTGCGTGAATTTAGGGGAATAAAGAGAGGGAAACTTTCCCTGGAACCCTCTTAGCACTAATGCCTTATGGACCCTATCTCCTCGTTCGTAGGCCTTAAGCAAGATAAGCCCTAAGAGATAGGCATAGGTTTTATAGGTAAAGAGATTGGTTTTGGGTTTAAAGCCTCTTATTTTTAGACTGCGTAAGAGTTTGTCCTTTTCCTCTTTGAGTAAAAAAAGATAGCGATAGGCCAGGAGAAAAAGATAGACCAGTTTTTCGGATATTTTTAGAGATTGTAATCCAGAGGCTAGTTGGGAAGGGGACAAACTTAAAAGTAAGCAGATAAAAATGAGCATCAACAGGTTGGCTTTTAAGGTAATTAGCAGGCAGAACTTTACCCCAGCAAGGGTATAGGCGTATTTCCCCAAGGAAAATAAAGCTTTGCCCTGAAGACTAAAGGGGATAATTAACCAAAAAAATAGGAGAAAAAAATTAACAGGCTTTAATTTTTTTAAAATTTCTTTGCAGGAAAAGGGAGTAAGTACAATATAAAAGAGAACAATAAACAAGCTGGCCAAAAGGGGTAGAAAGCTTTTTTGAGCAGCTAGAAAAAAGGCATACACCAGACTCCAGAGGATGACAGTCCTGGGGTCAAGTTGAGCGATGGCCAGGTTATTTTTCATTTTTTTTAGCTAAAAAATAAAAACTTATCCCCATTAAACCTAAAATATAGCCAAGTCCAGCCAGAATGTCTGGAAGGGAAATTTTTCTTTCCTGGAGCAAAGTGAGTTTTTCCAATACAGGATGTAGTTTTTTATCCATTATTTTGGAAATCAGCATTTCTAGTTCTTGTTTATCCACACTGGTAGCAGAAGCAGGGGTGGAGGTATTGCTTTCCCAGGGTAGAGAGGTGTTAGAGCCAGTGTTTTCTTTACTTGAAATCTCTGAACTCTCTGCGTTTAGGTCAGAATAAGGGATAGTCCAGGTATTTCTATGTCCCATTCCAGCTAAAACTTCTGCTTCTAAGTCTTTTTTCCTGGCTAGAATATCCTGGGTAATTTCAAAGGACGCTTTTCCTTCTAGGTCTGTTTTTTTACTGGCTAAAGTTTTTTGTGTCTCAGCTTCTTTTAGATTAATGGTGCCATGTTTTACTTTGTCTCCAGAAGGGTAGTTGGCCTCACAAGATATTTTTTTGCCTTCCACAAAGCAGAATATATTTACTCTATGAGCACTTGCCAGTGCAGTTAAACCAAGGATTAAAATAATGGTAAAAATAGCTTTCTTTAACATTTTAGCTTTTACTCCCCAAGTTGTTTAAAATAAGTTCTGGTTTGGTTTTAAAAATAAAAAGTAAGGTAAAATACCCTATAATGGTTTCAATAATAGCTATAGGTAGATGGGCTATTAAGATAAGCTTTGCTACTTGCAAAAAAGCTTCTCCTGAAAAACTCAAGACTAAAGCTGCAATAACTCCACTTCCCAAAACAGCAAACCCGCTTAAAATCCCTCCCCAAAGGCTTGAGGGTTTTAATTTAAAAAGGACTCCAGCTAAAATAGCTGGCAGGGACATAAGTAAGGTATTTATGCCCAGGACAGTAATCCCTCCAAATTGGAATAAAATTGCCTGTAAAAAAAGGCTGATAAAAAGTGTAGGAAGGGCTAAACTTCCCAAAAGTACTCCAATAAGACCATTTAAAAGCAAGTGCACACTAGATGGCCCTAGAGGTACATGAATAAGAGAGGCTACAAAAAAGACAGCTGCCAAAAGGGCCATTTTGGGGATATCATTGGCAGAAAGTTTTTTAAGGGTCCAAAAAAGCCCTCCACCCGTGTATACCCAACCACTTAAAAGCACTGGAAAACTCAAAATGCCTTCTGAAATATGCATATTTCTTTCCTGAGTTTTTTAAGGAAGGGACATAGCCCTTCCTTAAGGTTTAATTATTATTTTCCAAAAGGGGCAAAATAGAGCCACAAAACAGCACCCAATTCCACATCCTTTCCCTTTAACTTATAATCAGCTGTATTTAAAGCAGAAAATCCCCACCATCCAGGTGCTGGGGGAGTATAGGTGAAAATACCGTTTTTATCTGTTTTTACCACCTGGGTGATGTAGTATTCTCCAGGGGCTTTTACTTTTTGTTTCTGGTTAAAAAATTCTACTTCTACTTCACAGTTGGCTACAGGTTTACCCTTTAAAAGTACCTGACCCTGAAAAGTATTGCCTGCATATAGACCAAAGGGACGGGTTAAAGGAATGATTTCCGTAGGTAAACCTATAGCTTCATCCCAGCCTTCTTCTGCTCCATAAGCAGCTACATAAGTTTTGGTGTAGTGAAGGATATAGATGTCTTCAGCTGGTTCAAAATAGGGAACTGGAGAGCTAAAAAATTGATATACTCCAGGCCTTTTTAGAGTATAGCTGCTGGTCCAGGCCTTATGACCTAAATAGGTGAAGGGTTTGAGGGTGGCAGTTAAATTTTCTTTTTGGCCTGCCACAACCACTCCAAATTCTTGAGGCTTTTCCATGTCCATGCCTTTCATTTCCATGGGATGAATAAAACCAATAAGTAAGTTTAAGTTCTTGTCCTTACTGCTTTCAGCTGTGTTTTCAGAAGGAATAACCAGACCAAAATGGGCAAAAGCAGAAAGAGGGATTAAGAGTACCACTAAAGTTAAAAAAAATTTTACTAAGCGCATAAAAGATAACCTCCTTTTTAATATTGTAGCAACAAGTGTTATTAAACATAAAATAGTGAGAAGTGTCAAGGGTAAGGTGATTTAAATGGGGTTTTAACTATAACCTTTTTGAGAAAATTGCTAAAAATCCTTTTCCTGGTGTTAACTTTAGTTAGCACCCAAAAAGGGGTGTTTTGATTTTTTTTATTTATATCAGATAGTTAAGTGGTTAGCGAGGTTGGTATGTATATTGAAAGGGGTGGCTCACAAAATTAAAAAGGAGGTTTTTTATGGCTAGTGGAGATGTGAGTAGACCTAGCAATACACCCTTGTGGGTGTTGAGTGTGATCTTGTTGTGTTATGCTGGTATGGTTAAGCTTGGAGTTTTTGATGGAGTGGCCAAACTTTTCCATACCCACAAGTCCTTAGACCTTCAGTTTATTTTGAGCTTGATTGCTGGGGGTGTTGGTTTCGTAGCTGCCTTTTTAAGGCAAGTTAGAATGGGCAAGCCCCAAACCAATTTTGATAAGTTTGTCCTGGAAACCATTCCTGGAATTTTATTTATTTTACTTTTGGCCATGTTTATTCGCTGGTATCTAGAGCCAGTAGTTATTATTCTAAGTAAAAACATAGAACCTGTTATTGGTTTTAGTATCTATAAAATTTTAAATTTAAACTATGTAGTTTTGGGTATTTTGGTTGGTATTATTGTTACCAATACCTGGGGCATTCCTGTTTTTGCTGCTTCTGGAGTAAAGACAGCCAGGTTTGTCCTAAAAATGGGAGTTATCCTTTTAGGTGCCCGTTATTCTTTTGCTGAATTGGCCAAGGTGGGTATGGTTTCTGTTTGGATGATTGGCTTCTTTGTTTTGGGAACAGTATTTTTGGTACTTTGGTTGGGTGGTATTTTTAAACAACCCAAATCTATGACTGGTGTACTTTCTGCTGGTATGGGGGTTTGTGGAGTATCTGCCACTGTTGCTTGTGCTCCTGTAGTAAGAGCAAAAAGTTCTGAAATGGCTTATACCATTGGAACCATTTTAGGGTGGGGTGTGTTGTGTATGTTCGCCTTTCCCACCATTGGTAAGATTGCTGGAATGAATCCTACTCAATTTGGTGCCTGGGCTGGAACAGGTATCTTAAACTCTGCACAGGTAGCTGCTGCAGCTTTGGCCTTTAATGCAGTGGATATTCATACCCTTAAGGTCGCTGAAATTTTTAACATCACCAGAGTACTCTTTTTGCCCATTATTGTGCTTATTTTAGCTGCTTGGTATGGAAAATCCAATGGAACAAAACTTTCTTTTAAAGAAGTTGTTATTGATAAATTCCCCATTTTTGTTTTAGGCTTTTTGTTGTTGTTCTTTTTGTCTTCTATTGGCCTTTTTAGTCCTCCAAGCCACTATAAAGGAAAATATTTAGATTTTTCTTACAATAAAAGAACTGAGATAACCCCTGCTGAATTAGCCGTTGTAGGAGAGGCTTTAAACAAGGGCATTCCTGGGCTCAGTGCTGAAGAGTTAGCAGCTTTACAAGACTTATACAAACAAAGACAAATTGCAGGTGACTTTGAAGTTAGAGATAATAAAAAGCTTTTTGACTCTCAGGCCAGAAAAAGAATGGAAGCCTTAGAGTCTATTTTGGCTAAGGCTAAGGCTGGTCAAGTTGCTATTTCCAAGGAACTAAAGAGTGCTATTTCCCACGCAGTAAAACAAGTACATAAAAAATCTAAAACTATTGTAGTACTTACAGATGCCATGATTTGGTTCTTTGCCTATGGTTTAATTGGACTTGGTATGCAAATTACTAAGAAAGCTTTAAGTCAGGCAGGTGGATGGCCCTTGGTAATAGGAGCTATCTCTGGTACAGCTAAAGCTGTACTTTCCTTTATTGTGGTTATGTGGTTTGTAAAGGATGTAGTTTTAAATTAATAAACCAAAGGAGTTACAGATATGGCTGAGAATATAAACCATGTAGATGAGCAAAAAAAGATGGAGGAAAGAGCTCTTTCTGTTTTTGCCAGTGAAAGGAATGAAGATCTGTTGGCTTTGGGCCTGGTTTTAATAGTTGTTCTCTTGGTCTTGATTTTTACTAAGTGGTTGGCCTAAATCGCCTTAGGCAGGGTGAGTTGCCTCACCCTGCCTATATCTTTTTAAAAAGGATAAGTTATGTTTAACAGAATTTTATTAGCTACTCATGGAACTCTAGGAGCTCAAAAAGCAGAAGATTTTGTTTTAAAATATTTACAAGAAGATAATTCTGTTGAATTAGTAATTCTTAGTATCATTAACAAAGATTGGCAATTTATGATGGGAGATGATTGGTTAAATACTTCTGCAACCAGGAACAAATTTGCTTCCTATGTAGAACAAGAAATTAATGAAGAGATAGATCTTCTTTGGCAGAGACTTAAAAATAAGTTTAAATCTTTTAAGGTTAATTATACCAGAAAAGTAGGCAGTTTGGAAGAAGCAATTAAAGAAGCAGCTCTGGAAAATAAAGTTGAAGCAATAGTTATTGGCAGCAGGCAAAAAAAAAGATCCCCAGGTTTTAAAGCTAGGCTGGACTATAAAAAACTCCAGGACAATTTACCCTGTCCTTTAATCATAATTCCAGGATAGTTGGGAGTATAGTTAAGATGGACTTTTTATCTCCCCATATCTGGCATAAAACTAATTTAACTTGGACTACCAATATTTATTCTAGTTTTTCTCCTTTTGTGCTTGCCAGTTTAAATCCACACTGGGAATTGGAGCAAAAAGAGAAGAATTTGTTTTATGTAAAAGATTTACTTACAGAAAAAGAATATGAAGCTAAGATAAATATAAGTCTATGGCCAGAGAAGTTTGAATTGGAATTGGAAAATTTGGTTAAAATAGAAGGTCAAAAACAGAATAATAAATTGGAAATAAGATACATCCCTTATGTTGATGATGAACTTTTTTTAAAGAATTTTAGTTATTGGATTTTAAGTATTAGAGAATATTACAGATTGTTTACGCAAATAAATATATTTAATAAAGTTTGGCTCTGGCTTATGAAAAGCATTTGGTTAAAGATGTCTCCAAAACAGAGGAGAATTAGTCATTTAATTATTAAAGCAACTTTTGTTGAAATTATTCTAATCGCAGCTCTTATTATAGGATATTTTTATTTTGGGAGGTAATTATGTTATCTAAAGGTAGATTGTATAACTTCTTACGTCATTTTATTATCTGTTTTGGTGGATTGTTTTATGGATTTTCTCCTTTATTTTTTTTATATCAATGTTTTGGTTTATTTTTTGAGCTTCCAGGAGTGTTTTTGCATAAAATAACTACACCTACGGGACAGTGGTGGATAGAAATTAATTTTAAGCATCAAGTATTTATATCTTTTTGGATATTTTTGTTTTTGATTTCTTTTATTTATGCTTTGTTCAATTTAAATAATTTTAGACCTTATGCAGACTCTAAGATAAAAAGTTTACCAGGATTTTAAATGTGGGTTCCCTTTAAGGAAATTAAATTTCCATCAGATATTAAGGTAGAGAATAATAGTTTTTTAGGAGAATATTTAGTAAAAAATAAAATTTATAGAGGAGTTAATTCTGATTTATATTTGTTAGAAAAAAAAGGTAAGTTTTATGTTTTAAAAACTCAAAATAATTTAGATATAGATGGTTTTCTAGCTTGGCAAAATGAAGCCAGATTTATCAATTTTAAAGATGATAATAGATTTATATTTCCCTTAGAAGAAAATAACCTAGGACTTATCTTTAAATATTATCCACTGAAAGATTTAAGATGGTTGATTAAAGATAAAAATATAGGCTTAGCTCAGAAATTAAAATTTCTTGCTTCTTTTTTGTATTTGATAAGTTGTCTACATACTTTAGGTATAGTCCATCATGATTTAAAGCCTGAAAATATTTTGTGGAATCCCCAGAATAATGAAATTAAATTGTTGGATTTTGGTTTTGCTTGGCTAGAAGGAAGAGATGATTTTTGGAAGGATACCAACTTACCTAAAGGCACTCCCGACTATATTGCTCCTGAATGTTTGAAAGGCATAAGAGGTTTAAAGAGTAGTGATGTATTTTCCTTTGGAGTGCTTGCCTATGAATTTTTAACAGGTAATCTTCCCTTTATTAAGGCCAAGTCAACTTTGGGAACCAGTTTAAGAAAGTGGCAAAAAATTAAGCCTCTTTCTCAATATGACTTAGAGTTATCTCCCAAGCTAATAGAAGTAGTTGAGGGTTGCTTAAAGGAAGATTATAAACAAAGACCCGAGATACTGGAAGTAGCAGAAGCTTTTTCTCAGTTTTCCCCATATGACCTGCTTGCAGATAAAGAAGTTTTTACTTGTAAATTACAGGCCGGGGGTGACCCGTTAGTGCGCAAAGGATATCTAGAAGGAAAGCCCCTGGTTTGCTGCTTTGTGCGACCTGATAGCCGTTTGTCTTTATTGCTGGAAAAGGGAAAAGCTTTGGCTCAAGAAGGATATGGGGTACTTTTTATTTCCTTTATTCCAGAAACCCTTACTGAATTTGAAAAGGAAGAGTTTAAAGCCAAACTTTTTGGAAAATTAGCTGGTTTTCTACCTCTTTTAAGACAAGAAAAGCTTTGCTTTGGTATTAGGCTCTGGAGCACTCCTACTTATACCAATGCTGCTTTGGAGGTTTTAAGAAAATATGAACCTAAAGTAATTTTGCTGGGAAAATCTAAGCGAGGAAATATTAGTAGTTTTTTTAAGCCTGGGTTGAATAAAAAAATAGGTAAGAGTGAGTTTGCATCTAATTTACTAGTGATTTGATGAAAATTTTAATTTTTGGGGACTTACACGCCAATTTTGCCGCCCTAAAAGAGGTTTTTACTTTTTATAAAGAAGTGAAACCTGATAGGGTTTATTTTTTAGGAGATTTGGTGGGATATGGCACTGAGCCAAAGGAGTGTTTGGATTTTACTTTAGAATGGAAAAATATTAATTTAATCCAAGGCAATCATGACCGAGCAGTTGCTGGAGATTTTATTGGTTTAGATAGATACTCTTCCTTTGCCTTTAATTCTTTGTTATGGACTCAAGAGGTGCTAGAAGATTACTATAAAAAATTTTTAAATTCACTCCCTCTGACTCTTACTTATGAAGATATGGGCTTTGTTCACTCCTCTTTTTTTAATCCTAAAAAGTTTCCTTATATTAAAACCAATATAAGAGCTTGGTATGAACTTTTTAGAGCAAAGCAAAAAATAATTTTCACTGGACATACCCATAAAGTGAAAATATGGGAGAAATATGGCTATAAAATTAAATTTTTGGGAAAAATTCAGCCAGAAAGCAAAATCTTTTTAAATAAGAAAAATAAGTACTTAGTTCAATGTGGTAGTTCTGGGTTTCAGACTGGGGTTTCTGATGTGTTTGTTTTTGATGTTAAAGAATATAGTTTACAATTTTTTAAACTTAGGTACAAAGCTAAGAGAAATAAAAATATTAATTTTAATATAGAAGTTCCTACTTTAATTTAAATGAAGTTGAGTTTGCAATCTAAATTTTTCTTAGGAGTTGCTTCCTTCTGTTTGTTTCTGTCTATCATTTTTATTTTAACTTTATATTTTCATATGAAAAATATAGCTTTAGAAGAGGTTAAGGATAAAGCTAATTTAACTATTAGCTATGTAGAAGCTACGCAAAAATATGTAATGTCAGTTTTGCGTCCTAAAATGTTTAATATACTAGGAAGTAATCAATTTATTATAGAAGCTATGTCTTCTTCTTATATAACTAGAAAAATAGCAGAAAATTTTAATCCCCAAACTGGATATTTTTATAGAAGAGTATCTATAAATGCCAGAAATAAGAAATACGAAGCCAATGATTTTGAGCGGAAATTAATCACAGAATTTAAAACAAACAAACTTAAGGAATGGGAAGGAATAAGAGAAATTGATCATTCTAGCTATTATCTTGTAGTTAGACCTGTTATTTTTGAAAAAAGTTGTCTTAAATGCCATGGCTTGCCTTCGAAAGCTCCTTTGGAACTTATTAAAAAGTATGGAAATAAGGGTGGATTTTATAGAAAGGAAGGAGAGATTGGAGGAGCTGTAGTTGTTGGTTTGGCTATAGATGATATTATGAATAATATTAAAGATGTAACTATTGGCTATATATTTATTTATTCATCTATTTTTTTAATATTTGCTTTTTTAGTTTCTGTTTATTTTAGACAAATAATTATTGTTAACTTTAACAATATAACCTCTATTTTTAAGAAACTTTTTGTTGAGGCTAATATTCAGAACAATACAAAGACAGATTTTAGAGACGAAGTAGAAGAAATGGTTTACAATATTGAAGTTATGGCTACTGAAATATATAAAGCAAGAGAAAAATTAAGGGAATATGCCAATACTTTAGAGGATATGGTAAAAATTAGAACTAAAAAATTAGAAGAAGAGATAATTTCTAGGAAAAAAGATATAGAGTTATTTATTAAGTTTGTGGATGTACTTAGTAAAAGTAGATCCAATGAAGATTTAATCTTCAATATTTTAAAAGCTATAGCTGATAGAATGCAAATTGAAGAAGCTGCTTATGTTTGTATGCTTTATTCTAATAAAAAAATGGTATGGTCTAAAACAAATAAAGATATTAAATTCTCTTTACTACCTATAGAAAATTTAAAAGAAGACACTATAGTTCTAGAAGATGGGTGGATTTATATTTTAGTCCACTCTCAAGACAGGAGATGGGGGACTCTAGTTATTCCAGAAACCAAGTATGCTACTCAAAATAAAGACGTCTTAATTGCCCTTGGAAAACAGATGGGTATGGCTTTGGAAAGTATTCAGTCTGTAAGTGAACTTATTTATCAATATAAAAACCTTCAGGCTTTATTTGATGGTATTGCTGATCCTCTATTTTTAATAGATGAAAATAAAAATATTATTATTCAAAACATTGCATCGTTAAATCTGGATAAGAAAATAAAAAAAGATTTTTGGAAATTATTTTTGAATTCAGAAAAGATAAAAAAGGAATTGGACAAATCCTTAACTAACGGAACTTCATCTACTATAAAATGGAATGTAGATAACCTATTTTTTGAAGTAAGTATGTATCCATTGATAGAAGATCAGCATGGACTAAAAAGGATGATTATTTATATTAGAGATATAAGCAAAGAAGTAAAGATGCAAGAACAAATTAGAAGAACAGAAAAATTATCAGCAGTAGGTAAGTTAGCTGCAGGTCTTGCCCATGAAATTAATAATCCTCTAGGAGTAATTTTATGTTATGTTGATTTACTTCGTGAAAGCATTGTAGATGAACAGGGTAAAAAGGATTTAGAAGTCATAGAAAAACATACCAAACAGGCTCAAAAGATCTTAAAGGATTTGCTTAATTTTGCCAGGCCCAAGAGTTATTTTGGTGTGTGTAATTTAGAAGAATTACTTAAAAATATAAGTGAGGTTTTTAAGGTACAGGCCAAGAAAAAAGAAATTGATTTTCAGGTAGAGATAAAATCTAAATTACCCCTTTTAAAATATGATAGTTCTATTTTAGAGCAAATATTTACTAATTTAATACTTAATGCCTTTGATGTAGTAGAAGAAAAACAAGGGAAGGTAAAAATTTCTGTGGATGTTAAAGAAGAATTTGTAGTTATTGAGGTGAGAGACAATGGACCTGGCATTCCAGACACAATTGCCAATTTTATCTTTGATCCATTTTTTACTACAAAAGAGGTGGGCAAGGGAACAGGCTTGGGTTTAGCTGTGGTTTATGGGCTTGTGGAAGAGTTGAAGGGGAAGATAGAATTTTTTAATGATAAGGGAGCGGTATTTGTAATTTATCTTCCTTTAAATACAAGTGAGGACTAAAGGAAATGAATAATATATCTGTTCTGTTAGTGGATGATGAAAAAGATTTTGTAGATGGTTTGGTTAGAATTATTAATCGTTATTTTAAGGTGAGGTGTTTTAAGGCCTATTCTGCTCAGGATGCCCTGGAAATTATAGATAACAACAATATAAATATTGTGCTCACAGACCTTAGAATGCCTGGTTTAAGTGGCTTAGATTTAGTTAAAAAAATTCAGAGTAGAAATAAAGATATTACCTGTCTGGTACTCACAGCCTATGGCAGTATTGAAAGCGCAGTGGAAGCCATGCGAGCAGGTGCTTATGATTTTTTGACTAAACCCATTTCTCCTGAACAATTAAAACTGGTTTTGGGCAAGGTTTTAGAAAGAAGCAAGATTTTAGAGGAAAATAGAAGGTTAAGGAAAAAAGTTTTTGCTTCTTGTTTAGGTGGGGAGATTGTAGGCGAGAGTAAAGCCATTCAAACTCTAAAAGAACAGATTTTAGCTGTTGCTGAGACTGATTTTACAGTGCTCATTCGGGGAGAATCTGGCACAGGAAAAGAATTGGTGGCCAGAAAAATTCATGAATTAAGCAAAAGAGGAAAAGAAAGTTTATTTACAGTGAACTGTCCGGCTATTCCAGCTACCCTTTTAGAGAGTGAACTTTTTGGCCATGTAAAAGGAGCTTTTACTGGTGCCCAGCAAAATTACGAAGGATTACTTAAAAGAGCAGACGGAAGTACAGTGCTTTTAGATGAAATTGGAGATATTGGCCTGGAGGTTCAGGCCAAATTGCTTAGATTTTTACAGGAAAAGGAAATAAAACCTGTAGGAGGCAGTAAAAGTTTTCAGGTAGATGTGCGAATTTTGGCCTCTACCAATCAGCCTTTAGAAGAAAAGATAAAAGAGGGTACTTTTAGAGAGGACCTTTTTTATCGTTTAAACGTGCTGGAAATAAGAGTTCCTGCCCTAAGGGAAAGAAGAGAGGATATTCCCCTTTTGGCTACCTATTTTGTGCAAAGGACCTGCACAGAATTACAGTTGGAAGAAAAGGAGCTTTCGCCAGAAGTCCTCACTTACCTGGCCAACAGAGACTGGCCAGGCAATGTGAGAGAGCTGCAAAATTTTGTACGGCGACTGGTGGTTTTTTCTAAGAATAAACTTATTTCCGCTGAGGTGGTTAATCTGGTAGAGATGGATACCAGGCTGGATAAGGAAGATATACTTCCCTATAAGGCCTATAAAAAGAAGGTACTGGATGATTTTACCAGAACTTACTTTCAGAAGGTATTGGAAAAGACCAGAGGGAATATTTCCCAGGCTGCTAGATTGAGCGGGATTGAACGGGTTAGTTTGCAAAAAATAATTAAAAGAGTGGGATTAAAGGTTTCTGATGAATAAGCAAAATATAACTATGGACCAGGAAAAAGTGTTAAAGTTAGCCAGCTATTTACAGAGCAATGGTTTAAAACTGGGAGTGGCAGAATCCTGTACTGGAGGACTCCTTGCTCATACCCTAACAAATGTCTCAGGTAGCTCTTCATGGTTTATGGGAGGTGTTGTGGCCTATGCCAACTCAGTAAAAGAAAAGGTACTTGGGGTCTCTGCCCATACCTTAGAAAAATTTGGGGCAGTAAGTACAGAGTGTGTGCTGGAGATGGTAAGAGGAGTGGCAAATCTTTTAGAGGTAGAGGTGGCAGTTGCCATTTCTGGAATAGCTGGCCCCACTGGAGGCACACTTGAAAAGCCTGTTGGCACTGTGTTTCAAGCCTACTTGGTAGGAGATAAGCTTTGGTCCAAAAAATTTTTGTTTTCAGGTTCAAGATATGAAATAAAAGTCCAGAGCGTGCAAAAGGCCTTGGAAGAACTTATTGGATATTGGGAGTAACGAATATGCGAGTTTTTTTAGGTTTGCCCCTAAATACTTACTGGCTGGAAGAAATAAAAAAGATTCAAGCTGAGTGGAAACACAAGTTTCGTTCCAGAATTTCCTGGCCTGCACCGGGTAATCATCATATTACTTTAAAGTTTTTAGGGGAAGTGGAAGAGGAAAAAATAGCAGCTATTAAAGAAGTGCTTTCTGCTTTAAATTTTCCCAGGTTTGAACTTGAGTGGGAAGGTTTGGGTTTTTTTTATGCGCAAAAACAAGTAAGGGTGATGTGGCTGGGCTTTAAAGTTCATCCAGTGTTAAGTGAGTTGGTAGAAAAGCTGGAAAAAGAGTTTTTAGCCCTGGGTTTTCCTCCAGAAAGGAGAAAGTTTGTTGCCCATTTGACTTTGGGAAGAGTTAAAAAATTTGAACCCCAGGACCCCTGGACGAATTTTAAGAAAAATTTGGAACAAAAGAGCTGTGCCCCTTATCCTGTGGAGAAAGTAGTCCTCTGGCAATCTTTCTTAAGACCACAGGGCCCCTTGTATAAACCTTTATTTTCTAAAGAAGCCTTTTAAGTGTAATCACCTCTGTTGATTTTTATTTCTTCTGTAGTGGTTAATACTTCCAGCTCGTTTAAGATGTCCTTAAGAGGTGAGGGCTGGTTTAGGTAATCTCCGCTGTTTTTAAGGTGCTGAACCTTTTCTTTAAGGGTGCTTAAAAGCCCATAGATTTCTTTGAGGTTAGCTTGTTCACTATTGAGTTTCTGGGTATAATCTTCCCATAAATTTAAGAGGTTATCCATTTCTTGCATAAAGTTAAACTTAAGATTATTTAAGTTAAGGTTGAGGGGGGTAATAGAGGATACTGGCTTGGCCTGCGCAGAAGAACTGCTTTCCTCCAGTTCCTTTTCTAAAAACTGGGCAAAGTCAGTTTTACTTTGCTGTTTATTTTTTCCCTGATTGGCAATGAGGTGATTTTGGTATTCTCCTTTGATTTTCATCGAATACTCCTTAAAGTAGGTAGGCAAAATTTTCCTTTTTTTATTTACTATGTCAAATAATAGCAATAACCTTACCAGAGCAAAAATTTTATCTCCAGAGAAAATAGAAGAAGCAGCTAGCAGGCTCAAGGCTGGGGAAATAGGTCTTATTCCTACAGAGACCTTTTGGGGGTTAAGTACCAACCCTTTTATTTTAAATTCTGTTTTGCGCCTTTTTGCCATAAAAAAAAGACCCTTGAACAAAACCGTGCCCCTTATGGCCTCTAGTATAGAGCAGGTAAAAGAAGTTGCTTTTTTGGATAAAAAGATAGAGCCTCTGGCCAGGGACTTTTGGCCAGGTCCCTTATCCTTGCTTTTAAAAAGTTCTTTGGACTTTCCTTGTCCTCAGGTTAAAAATGAAAAAAAAGAGATTTGCATTCGAGTAAGTTCCCATCCTCAAGCCAGAGAACTTGCTTCTCTGGTTAATTTACCTTTAGTTGCCACCAGCGCCAATTTAAGTGGAGAGCCGCCTCAAATTAGGTGGCAGCAAATATCTTTGAGTGTACTTAATAAAGTGGATTTTATTTTAGATACTCCTTTATTACCTGCAGGAGGCAAAGCTTCTACAATTCTTCGCCTTGAGGATAAAAACATTCACTTTGTCCGCAAAGGAGCTTTACCTGAAAAAGAAATTTGGGCCAGGTGGGAAGAGTTAAAAAAATTGAACCTCCTTTAAACTTTTTTTTCCTGAAACTCTTATTTTTCAGTTTTCTCACTTTTTAGAGTATAAAAATTTTAACTAAATATTTTTTTCAGTTTAAATTTTATTTTTTAACTGTCTATAATTATTATATATTTCTATTGAAGAGTAAGTGGCCCATTAATTGCTAGGAAAATAATAAGTTCCTCCTTTTGATAAAGCCAGGTCCTTGAAGAGAGGATAACTTCAGGGACCTGGTTTTATTTTTTCTAAAGGTAATTTTTGAGTTTTGTTCTGGTCTAAAAGTAATCTTTTTAGTTAATTTTAAAGTTTTCTTAAAGAAAAAAGCGTTTTTTCCTTTGTTGACGAGG